>CAKZOA010000436.1 GCA_937132035.1 uncultured Desulfobulbaceae bacterium
TGGTTTGAGGATCTTTGCATCAAAACCATAGCTTTTGTAATCGGAGATAACCGGGCTATTCGGTGAACCGGTGATTATTATGGCTGCATTTTCATAGCCCAGGAGGCGAAGCTCCTTGAGGGTCTCGACTCCTCCCATCCCAGATTTGATATTCTGGTCCAGTATTACCAAATCAATGGCAATCTTATTCTCACCGGCAAGAGCGTATTCTCCAATGGCCTGTTGGGCGGTGCCTGTTAGAATAGCCCTGCAGTCCAGACGGTCGAGCAACTGTTCATACAACCGTTGCTGAGCCTTGTTGTCCTCCAGAACGAGAATGGTTGGACGAGACGTCTCCGACTTCACCATGGAGGCTGCAGATTTCCGGTGATTGAGATCCGGCAGCGGCAGGGTCACAAAAACCGTGGTTCCCCTGCCGACCTCGGAGTGTATCTGTATTTTTCCACCGTGCTTCTGCAATATTGATTTTGATACCGCCAACCCCAACCCCATGCCTTTATGGCTTCCGAATTCCTTTGTTGAAAAATAGGGATCGAAAACCTTTGCTATATCACTTTCAGGAATTCCCCGCCCCTCATCCCTGAAAATCAATTGCATGAAGGTAGGTTTCCTCTCGTCGCCGCCTTCACCATGCAAGGTCTGAGCGGTGATGATCAGTCTGCCTTTTCCCTCCATGGATTCAGCCGCATTGGTGGCAATATTGAGTAAAGCGGGCCCCAAAAGAGCGGTATCGGCTTCTATGGTGGGAAGACCATCTTCAATGTCAACCGAGACTTCGAGTTTTGCCGAATCCTGGAAGGCTTCAAGAATCGGTTTGAAGATCTCTGTGACCGGTTGGAGGGATTTATCCATCATCACCCCTCGAGACAGGGTGATGAACTGATGGGTGAGTGATCGTGCCTGGGCACAGGCCGTTTCTGCGCTGGTGAAAAACTCTCGGGTTTCATCATCTTCTATTTCTTCGCCGAGAAGGGATATATTCCCCCAGATAACTGTGAGTATATTGTTATAATCATGAGCAATTCCCCCAGCAAGAAGGCTGAATGCCTCAAACTTTTGGGCAGCGATCAGATCCTGCTCCTGTTTTTTGATATCCGATATGTCCCTGACAATAAGGACCAGCTGACACACGTCATATTGATTTTCATCAAGGGGATCAACGGAAACAGAGATCCAACGTCCGTCGGCAAGCTGGTATTCAACAGATTGGTGACAGTGGGTTTTGACAGCCTTGTCAACCGGGCAGTTGGTAATCGGGCAGTCATCCCGGGAAAAGAGGATCTCATGCCATTTCTTTCCTATGACCTGCTGCGGGGAAAGACCGGTAATGTCATTCGAGGCGCTATTGGAGCGGAGTATGATGTGGTTTTTACCGACAAGAGAAACCCAGTCGGAAATGGCATCGAAGGTTTTCTCCCATTGCTGCTTGGCGACACTAAGCTGTCGGGTACGTTCTTCAATCAGTTTTTCCAGCTGGTCCCGGTGTCTCTCCAGTTGGATTTCTGCAGATTTTCGGATACTTATATCCTGAACCGTTCCTGTCAGTTTGGGAATAGTGTTATCTGAGAAAACCGGCTTGCCCAGCGTGCGTACCCAGATCTGCCTTCCTCCATCGGTCACAAGACGCAACTCCAGGTCGTAGGGGGTTCCTTCCGCGAAGGCCCGTTCGATCGCTGCAAGCAGTGGTGTTCTGTCCTCGACGTGGAAAAAACTGAGAGTTTCCGTGAATGAGATCTCTGTTTCTTTCGGTATATCATGTATGCGATACGTCTCGGTACTCCAGTAGACTTTCCTGCTGTCCGCCTCCAGTTCCCATCCCCCCACCTTGGCCATTCTTCCGGTGGCTTCCAGCAGTATTTCGCTTTTTCTAAGGGCTGCCTCAGCCGCCTTCCGCCTTTGAATCTCCTTTCGGCTATTGATGAGTTCATTCTCTGCTTCGGCCACACGTTTCAAAATTGCCAGTACCGGACGGTTTATTATCTCAGACCCTTTCCTGCCATTCTGCCAGTAGAGATAGGCGCAGAGCAGCGGAAAAGCCACCAGCGAAATAAAAAAACGGCTGATGAGCGTTCCCTTGACAATACTCAAATACGCAGGAGTTCCTGCAAAAGCGGCTGTTGCGAAGACGACAACATCAAGCCATAATACTCCCAGCAATGTCACATACGCTCGAGACCAGAGCTTAAGGTTGAATGTGGGTTTACCGAGAAATTCCCAGGCGATGGCAAGAAAAACAAGGTCGATCATCGTGGCAAAAACGGAAGCACTATTAATACGGAGGTCCGGCTTCGGCACCATGGCGATTTTGGTGATGTCGATATTGAGCGTTTGAAAGTGGAGTGCGGCGGTCATGATCGGAACAAATATGGAGACACCGATGATTGTAGAGATGGCGATTCTGGTTTTCTGCGGGCCTTCGAAGACGTAGATGACGAAAACGCTCAGCAACAAAGATGTATAAAAAACGGTGGAGCCGATATAAAAAGTAATACCGGTCAATTCCAGGGTTACGCCGGCATCGGTAACCCAGGAGACGATTGCAGTGATGGCACCGAGGAGGGTGTAGAAAAAACCTGAACCAAACCTGTGCCTTAAGGAGTGAGTCCAGAGAACAAGAAAATAAATCGCCATTGCTGCGGCGATAAGGGTGGCTGCTTCTGTTACGATCACAGTGCTTCCTCGCTTAGAGGAGGGCTGCTTTACCGTCAGCTTTCTTTGGCCGCATTCTTAAGATTGTTGCCGTTCACAGGTGGAACAACCCCTCCAGCCAAGGCGTGTTCTTCGTACAATGAAGCCAGAAACTATCACATTATTGTATTCGATATTTCTCTCCTGGTCAAACGAATTGGTGTTAGGGTTTTTGCATGAAGAGCTCAATTTCCCCTCAAACAAAGGTGCCAGTGATGGAAAGGTTGTGGGATCTGGGCTCCCCAGAGAACATAAGCAATTGTAATGATTTTCAAACATTCATTCAATACACGGGGTGATCTTGGCAAAATACTGGAAGACGTTTATGTTTAAGAGACGGATTTGAGTGCTTTGAGAAAAGATGGCAGGTGGCGAGAATAAAATACACACCACAGGAGATTCTTTTGTGCTGCAGCCCGAGACTGGTGACATCATTGACGGATTCGCAATTACAGAAAAACTGCATGAAGGTGCTGCCGCCTACCTCTTTAAAGCAAAGGACAGTTTTGATACGAACAGCTCCGTAGTCCTGAAAATACCGCGTGACAATATTCTCAATCAGCCAGACCTCTTTTACCACTACCAGAACGAAGAGAATATCAGCAGGTATCTCAATCATCACAATGTTGTCAGGTATCTCGCCAGGAAAACCTCAAAGCTCTATCTCGTCCAGGAGCACATTGATGGCACCGATCTCAAAACACTTTTACAGCGGCGAAAAAAACTTGAATGTGACAGTGCAATACACATCTGCCTCGGAGTATGTATCGCGCTTGAGTATCTGCATGAAAAATCGATAATCCATCTGGATCTTAAACCTGAGAATATAATGGTTCAGCCGAATGATGATGTGAAAATTATCGACTTCGGTCTGGCAAGACATCTTGGGCTCCCAGATCTTATAGGCGAGGATTTCAGTGAACCCCAGGGTACTCCCTATTACATCTCACCGGAACAGCTCTGTGCCAAAAGGGATAGTCCTCAAAGCGACATCTACAGTCTTGGTATTATCTTTTATGAGATGCTAACCGGAAATCTTCCTTTTGAAAAATCCAGCAAATTGTCCCGAGTACAAATGCGCCTGAAAAAGAAACCGGTACCCCCGCGCTTTTATGAAAAAGGGCTGCATCCGGCGCTGCAGCAAATAGTACTGCGCATGCTCGAACCTGATCTGGAAAAACGATACACTGCTATAGAAGATATAGTTGATGACCTGGAAAATCATCAACTGTTAGAGGTTACACCCGAGGGCCTCAAGGAAGAGAAACCGGGAGGATTTTTCGATTTTATTCTGCCTGCTGACTGCAGCATGTATAAAGGTCCCATAACCAGCAATACCATCACAGTACCTGTAAAAACCAGACAACTGCTGGGCTGCATTATCGATGATGATATCTCCAAACTCGTCGTCGAAGAGTTGAAAAGAGAGGCGCTCACAAACAGCGGCCACATTACCTTGCTGACGATCCTTGAGGATGACATTGAACCGCAGGAGGTAGAGCATATCAATGAGATAACCGGCAGCAATCTGGCAAAGAGGATCGATGATCATATTTCCTATTTAAAGAAATATGACCTCGATGTCACGCTGCGTGTTCAGAAAGGCCGGCCGGCAGAACAGATTGCACGGATGGCGGCAAAGGTCGATGCAGATCTTACTGTTCTCGGTCCACCCCGTATACAGGGAAGCCTGAAAAATCTGCTCTCCTTTTTCGGAGGCACCACGATAACCAGGTTGGCCGGCGCATTAGAAACTCCTCTGCGCGTACTCAAACCGGCTTCATCTGGATCCGGGCCCAGAGTAAATCATAAATCATACCTGAGTAGTCCTCATACTAACACTCTAAAGATATTCCTGACTGATATTTGGGTGTACCATCTGAATTGTCTGATCCAGGCAATTGACAGCCTGAGTCAAGCATCTATAGCTTCTGTACAAAGCTGTCCTTCAGGCCGGTGGCTCGAGGAGGTTGGTTCCAGTTTGTGGTCGGAAGAATTGACGCAACAATTACTTGATGTCCATTCGAAACTTCATGAGTCGATTGACGAGATTATTCGTTTGAGAGAAAGCGGATTGGATTTTAGGAATATCTATAAACAGCAGAGCCTGCCACTTTGTGAAAAGTTGAAAAAAGTGCTCGAACAAGCAGTGAAGGAACAGGGAGACAGGCAAACATGAGAATCGCCGTTTTCGCAGATGTCCATGCCAATCTCGAAGCGCTGCTGGCTTTTATCGAACATAGTAGTGATCAGCAGCTCGAGCGATATTTTTTTCTTGGTGACATTGTCGGTTACGGAACCAACCCCAATGAGTGTATCGATGTACTGCGGAAAAAGGATAATCTCACGTCGGTGGCAGGCAATCATGACACAGCTGTGCTCTGGAAGACCTCACCCTACGACATGAATACTCATGCACAGGAAAGCATTCTCTGGACCATGGAGCAGCTTAAAAATGAGAATATCGAATATCTGCAAGGTCTTCAATCATGCAGTATTTCCAGCGGAGTCTTTTTTTGTCACTCCACCCCCGGTAATCCTGAGAGCTCAACGTATCTTAACAGCAAGCCCAAAGTACTCATGGCCTTTCTCAGATCACCTTACTGGTTGAGTTTTGTCAGCCATACACATTCTCCTTTGATTATGTCAAAAGAGAAATATTTGAATATCGGTATGGATAAAGTCACCACGGGTAAGAAGGTAACATTGCATAGCAGCAAGCGCTGGATTATCAACTGCGGCAGCGTCGGCCAACCACGAGATGGGATCGCTGGAGGCTCCTATTGTATCTATGATGATACCGACAATACTGTGGAATTTAAGCGTTTCAGCTATGAGAGGCGATAGGTCATCGCTTTGAAAGTCCCCCTGATCTTTTTGCAAATTCCTTTACATCAGCCATCAACTCCCAGCACCCTCTCCTCAGTGATCAGTCCTTTCAAGCAGTTCCCGGCTGGAGAACGTGCACCCCAACCTATTCAGGTGGCAAACCTGCTTCATCCGCCCCCCTTCTTAGCAACCGGTGAATATGCTCTGGCCTTATATTGAGATTGTCATTATCCTGTAATAACCATATGTAAAACTGACTTGCAGAAGCGTTTCCCGGCTGGATCAGTCTCAAAGAGAGGAATAAAAATTATGGACGACATGCAGCAGGTTATGACTTTCGTGGAACGCCTCGTCGAGCAGGATGTTGGCAAGGCGGTAAAAATTCTTGAGGAAACGCCGCCCAAAGACTCGGCGGCGATTCTTGCCCGCATGGCCGCTAAAAATGTGACGGTGCTTGTCCACAGACTGCAGACGACCTATGCCGCCGCCCTCCTCGAGGAAAGAGACACGGAATCCATACTGGCGATACTGACCGGCTTGCCTCCCAACCAGGCGGCTTCCATCGTTACCCATCTGTCTTTGGCAACCAGAGAGCGGATTCTCCCCGGCATCTCGGGGAAGCTGGCGGATAATATACGCGAACTCTACACCTATCCGGAGGGCAGTGTGGGCAGGTTCATGTCAACGGACTACCTGACATTTTATAAACATGAAGAGGCGGGAGATGTCATAGAGAAGATCCGGGCCATGGCCAGTAAAAAATCGATGCCCGCCTCATATACCTATGTTGTCGATGATGATGGAATTCTCCAAGGCGTTCTTAATATGCGCGATCTGATGCTGGCCCGGCCGGAACAGACGCTTGCTGCGGTGATGATAGCCAATGTCTTCACCCTCCATTGCTTCACAGACCGCAGTGATGCCGCCCGCGATATGGCCAAGCGCAAATATTTTGCAGCCCCGGTCGTTGATACGGAAAACAGGTTGCTCGGGGTAGTCAAGGCCGAGAAAATGCTTGCCGGCCTGCGTGAGGACGTTTCCGGTGATCTGTTGAAAATGGTTGGTGCCGGCAAGGACGAACGTACCTTCTCTCCCCTTTTCTTCGCCTTGAAAAAAAGATTACTGTGGCTCAATGTCAATTTGCTTACAGCCTTTCTGGCCGCCGGCGTTGTCGCCCTTTTCGAGGATATCATCGCCAGAATAACCGTCCTCGCCATATTTTTGCCGGTTATCGCCGGCCAGGGAGGCAATGCCGGGGCACAGTCGCTGGCCGTAGTTATGCGGGGACTGGTGATGCGCGAAATCCCACGAAGAAGAGTTGCCGAGCTTATCTGGAAAGAGACCCGCCTCGGTGCCGTCAACGGTGTCGTCATTGGTCTGATAACAGCCCTGATCGCCTGGCTCTTGTACGGCAATCCCTGGTTTGGCCTGGTCATCGGCCTTGGCATGATAATCAACCTTGTCATTGCCGGGTTTGCCGGCAGCTCTATACCCATTCTTATGAAAAGAATTGGTATCGACCCGGCTCAGAGTTCCTCTATTATCCTGACGACGGTCACCGATGTCATGGGTTTTTTCGCCTTCCTCGGACTGGCCGTACTCTTCCAGGGCTATCTTGCATAGCCCGCCGGAACAAAGGCGGAGAGCGGCAAATACAAAAAGGCCACAGGGACAGTTTTAATCCCGGAGGATGGACTGCACCATTTATCATGCCCCTGGAGAATGGCTGGCAATGTTAACAATCGCCCTTATCATCAATAATAAACCGGCCAGAAGAAGTTCTACGGAGTTCTGGCTGTACACACAGATCAAATCCGCCCGTACGGGCATACTGTAGCATCCATGCAACAGGGAGAATACCATGAGTATCACCATCAAAAACAGTGTCAAATGGGTTGGAAAAATCGACTGGGAACTGCGCAAATTCCATGGCGATGAATATTCGACCCATAGAGGGTCTTCTTATAACTCCTATTTGGTAGAAGAAGAAAAGGTGGCGCTAATCGATACGGTCTGGGGCCCCTTTGCCCGTGAATACGTGGACAATCTCGCCCAGGAAATCGATCTGAGAAAAATCGATTATATCATCGCCAATCATGCCGAAAACGACCACAGCGGCGCTCTGCCGCTTTTAATGGAGCATATTCCCGATGTGCCCATCTACTGTACCAAGAAAGGTGTTCAGTCGCTACAGGGCCTCTATCATCAAGATTGGAACTTTGAGGTTGTCACCACCGGCGACAAACTCAGCCTCGGCGACAAAGAACTGATCTTCGTGGAGGCCCCCATGCTCCATTGGCCGGACAGTATGTTCTGCTATCTTACCGGCGACGAGATCCTCTTCAGCAACGATGCCTTTGGTCAGCACTATGCCTCGGAATTCATGTTCAACGACCGCGTCGACCAGGCTGAGTTGTTTGCCGAATGTATCAAATACTACGCCAATATACTCACGCCCTTCAGTCCCATGGTCATCAAGAAGATCCGGGAGGTGCTCGACTTCAACCTGCCGCTCGATATGATCTGTACCAGCCATGGGGTGATCTGGAGAGACAATCCGGCGCAAATTGTCGAAAAATATCTGCAATGGGCGGATAATTATCAGGAAAACCAGATCACCATCCTCTACGATACCATGTGGGAAAGCACCAGAAGTATGGCGGAACAGATTGCCGCGGGAATTCGGCAAGGCGATGACCAGCTGACGGTCAAACTGTTCAATCTGGCCAACACGGATAAAAATGACGTCATCACCGAAATCTTCAAATCCAAAGGGATCCTGATGGGATCACCGACAATCAATAATGGCATCCTGGTTTCGGTGGCCGGGCTGCTTGAAGAGATAAAGGGCCTGAAGTTCAAGGGCAAAAAAGCGGCCAGCTTCGGCAGTTTCGGCTGGAGCGGTGAATCGGTCAAAATCATCTCGGAAAGACTGGCCGATTCAGGATTTGACATTATCGACGACGGCCTGAAGATTTCCTGGTCCCCCGATGAGGATACTATGGCTCGCTGCAGGGAGTTCGGTATAAATTTCTCACGCCGAATGAGCCCTTAACTCAGATTGGTATTTTCTCCTGATCCGGTAGATGGCCTTGCCCCGCCGCCATACGATCTTGCCGCCGTGGCGGCTTCTGTCGAAAAAAAAGCTTGAGCGGTATCGGCATTGGCAGGATTGTATTCGATGATCATTACCGAGCCGTCGAACACACGCGCTTCAGCCATGGTCAGGGCGGAGTAGCCGGGTTCAGGTATCGAATCAAGGGGACGAAAAAACAGATCAGGAGCTCCCTAACGCCTGTCTCACATGAACGGCTATGTCCTTCCTGGAAAACGGCTTCGGCATGAAGCACACCCCTTTTTCAAGAACGCCCCGATGGGCAATGACATTCGCCGTATAGCCAGACATATACAGCGTTTTCAAACCGGGACAGATATGCTGCATTCTCTCAGAGAGTTCTCGGCCGTTCATCTCCGGCATGATCACATCGGTCAGCAGCAGGTCCAGGCGAGTCTTGTTCTTCTCCGAAAGCGCCAGGGCCTTGCTTGGCTTGCCGGCGGCCAGCACCCTATACCCGAGGCCTTCAAGCACTCTTTTGCCCAGTTTCAAGATGTGGGTTTCATCTTCGACAAGCAGTATCACCTCGCCATGTCCTAGCGGCAGCTCTGCATCTTCCTCGGCCGCCACCACTGCTTTTCCGCTCAAATGCTGCGGCAGATAGACCTTGAAGGTCGTTCCCCTGCCCGGCTCACTATAGACATTGATGAATCCTTCGTTCTGCTTGACGATGCCGTATACAGTAGCTAACCCCAGACCAGTACCTTTACCCAACTTCTTGGTGGTGAAGAACGGTTCGAAGATTTTATCATGTACCGCCGCCTCCATGCCGCGGCCATCGTCGCTCACCCCCAGCATCACATAGTCGCCAGGAACAGACCCCGGGTGGTTCGCGCAATATTCATCGTCGAAAATACTCCTTCGGGTTTCAATGGTCACTTTGCCCGTACCCTCGATGGCGTCTCGGGCATTGACGCAGAGGTTGGCGAGGATCTGATCGACTTGCACCGGATCGAGCAGTACCGGAGGCAGTTCCTCTCCTGGAAGCCATGCGAGATCGATGTCTTCTCCGATCAATCGCTGCAACATCTTGAGCATATTCTCGATGGTAATGTTGAGATCGAGAATTTGAGGCTGAATGTTTTGCTGCCGGGAGAACGCCAACAATTGTCTGGTTATTTCAACGGAGCGATGTGCCGCATCCTCTATTTCCTGAAGATCGTCATAGAGGGAATCTTGAGGCGATACCTTCTCCAGTGCCAGCTCGGTAAAACCGGTGATAATTGTCAACATATTATTGTAATCATGGGCAACACCTCCGGCGAGATTACCGACAGCCTCCATCTTCTGGCTCTGGCGCAAACGTTCTTCCCAAGCTTTCTGTTCGGTTACATCCTGAAAGGTTCCTCTCATCTTCACACATGTACCGTCTTCAAATTCCGGCTGGCCGATTATTCGGGCCCAAAACACTTTCCCTCCCGCCGTCCTGCACTGCAGTTCCAGATCAAATCCTTCGCCGGTTTCCATGGCCCGATGATATTTCTCAAACAGCATCGTACGATCATCTTCGGGATAATAATCAAACTGCTCATCTGGTCCAGGAATGGAAGCCGATTCATCAAGCTCTACAATCCTGTAAACCTCCCGGGTCCATGTAGCTGTCCGATTCACCAGATCATGTTCCCAGCCACCGATCTTGGCTATGCTCCCCATTTCATTCAACAAGCGTTCCCCTCTGCGCAATTCGGCAGTGAGTTGCTTCTCCTCGGTAATATCGACAAATGCGCTGATCAGACCGGAAATATTTCCCTCCGAATCATTGTACGTTGTCTTGTGGACCACGATATCCCTCTCTCGGCCCTGGCCGTCTGCAACGCTCGTCTCATAAACCTCCCTCCCTCCTTCCCGGAGCAGCTTCATCTCCATTTCATGATGCAGCGCGGCACTTTCCTCGGAGTAGAGGTCAAAAACGGTTGTATCCATGAGATCCTCATGGCCTTGAGCAAAGAATGCTTCGAAACTCTTGCTGAAGCCAATGGCCCGGCCTTTCCTGTTTGTGTAGACCAGTGGCAATGGCATGGACTTGAGAATGGATTTGAGCAAAGACTCAACCTTCATGAGGTTGGCTTCTGTAGCTCGGTGTTGCTTGATTTCATCCACGAGTTGTTCGTTCTGGCGGGTCAGGGATTTGAGGATCGGAGAGCTGATTTTGTAAAACGCGACACTGCCTAAAAGCAGAATGACCGCTATGGCAAATATGGTGATGACCTGTACACGTATAAACGGCGCCCTGATCTCCACCATATCGATCTTCGCCACAATTCCCAATCCCAGACCGCGTACCGGTTCATAGGCGGCAAGAACCTGTTTTCCACGGTAATCAAGTCCGATCAGAGTTCCCGAATTACCGGTTAGGGCCTGCCTCATTGGTTCGGCGAGTTCTGAATCAAAATCAACAGGTTTTGGATTTTCGAGGTCATAATGCCGGTGGCTGAGCAAAAAAACGATCGTGTTCCCCTCTTTCCGGGCAAGTGTGAATTCACCTGTTTCCCCCAATCCGTTGTAATTGGCATGCGCATCTCTGACCTGGACCATGGTGGCGGCGACAGCTCCCCCGGCATAGTCGCTGCTGTAGCGTTTATCAAACCGGGCAACCGCTTCAATCAGCCGGGCCTGACTTGTTGCAGTCTCGGTAAGTCTTTCACGCTCTTCCTGCAGAGCGGTTTGATACAAAAACCATATGGAGATCCCGGCTGTGAACACACAGCTTGTTACCATGAGTATGAACAATGACACCACTCTCATCCGGCCAGGCATACATTCCCTCGGGTTGTCTAGAAAAAAGAAGCAGACAGTCTTTCTTTATAATTTTGAGGCCACCTTGAAAAATGGCCTTTCACTCAATCTCTTCGTTGTGTCAGGAAGTTTTTCCTCGGAATAGTAAGTATATGCCTCCGGTAAAATGTCCTGCCACGCCTCGACCTTGAGCGAAAATCCCTCTTGTTCACAATACCCTAGAGTACCCCCTTATTCTCAGCAACTCGGTCTGAGACAGGGATACTCCTTTCTCGATACGCCATGAACTTAATGGGCGTCCCTGGGGGTCGTCTGCAGCCATCCAGGCTGCAGACGACCGTGAAAAGTCCACCACTGTCTCCTCATAATCGGCTAGGCTGAGTTTCAGTGGTAATCAGGTTTATAACTACAGAAGGTCTTGAACTACTCTATCACATACCCTCTCTGCCTAGCAAGATAAAGAGCAAGACAGGGTCGAGCCACGCCAAGCTCCATATTTGAGCAGGATTTCCACTTGATATGAATCATATTTGCCGTCAATACTACCACCTGATTCTCCCTCATGTTCAACCATTCATACTGAGACAGGACTGACAAAAACCTTGACAACACCCTCCAGGTTATTGCCGCCTGGTATTGCTTCTAGTGCCATGGTACCACCGTCGAAATTACTGAAAAAACCAGGGATAAGGTGAAATGCGATCCGGCCACCCATTCTCTCCCGGGGAAAAGCGGTCAGGCATCTCACCTGCGCTCCCGCTTTATCTGCCGGGAAAATCTATTTTCCCATAAGATTACCCATTTTTTTGCAAAATGAACGCCTTATGGATACACTGAGAAAGACGACAAGACCCCCGAATGAAACTCGGTCTTGACCTTTGCCGATAATTGGTGAATGATCAAAACTCCTGGCCCCACAGCCTCTATTTCACTCTCTACTAAGAACCAAGGAGGACGGAAGCGCAATGAAAAACCTATTCGTGAGCTTAGTACCCCAATCCGGTGGTATGGAGCCCAATGACTCCAAAGCCATAAATATGACTATGATCGTTCTGGCGATACTGGCCCTCATCGGCATCGCCTTTGGTGTGCATTCGCTCATCATCGGACATGAGCATACCTTCGGCGTAACCCGGGAAGTGCCATGGGGGCTGCTTATCGCCGTCTATGTTTTTTTCGTAGTTACCTCCACAGGTCTCTGCATTGTTTCCTCAATCGGCCACGTTTTCGGCTACGACAATTTCGAGCCAATCGCCAAACGTGCCGTCTATCTGTCGATTGTCACCATCCTTGCGGGTTTTCTTGTCATTGCCTTCGAAATTGAAAACACCTGGAGGATGCCGGTTGCCAACGTCATAGGCGCCAATCTTACCTCCAACATCTGGTGGATGGGAACGCTCTACGGCGCCTACCTGCTCTTTATGATCGTGGAATTCATCCTGCTGCTGAAAAAAAACCATAAAACAGCCGCTGCCTTTGGCCTCGCCGGCCTGCTCTCAGGTGTAGCCGCTCACTCCAATCTAGGCGCTGTCTTCGGCCTGCTTAACGGCCGAGAGTTCTGGCACGGCCCGTACATGCCCATCTACTTCATCGCCTCGGCCGCCCTCTCAGGGAGCGTTACAATCATCGTCTGCACCTATATCGGCTACAAGGTCAACCACTGGCAGATGAGCGAATCCATGAAAACATCACTGCGAAGCGTGGGCAAACTTGCCGCCCTCACCATCGCTATTCTGCTCTTTTTCACTATCTGGAAAATGATCACCGGTATTACCGGACATCCGCCCGGGAAATACCTGGCCATGCAAACCCTGCTCTCGGGTTCCTATTCCATTAATTTCTGGATTGGCGAAATCCTCTTCGGCCTGGTTCTACCGTTGGTGATTATCCTTGTCTTCCGCAGTCGAAACATTACAGCCCTCTTTATCGCTTCTCTCTGCGCCATCCTGGGTATTATGGCCATGCGCTACGATCTCGTTATCGTCGGCCAGCTCATTCCCCATTACCACGATCTGCCGCTGGTCGATTATCCCAAACTTTTTTCCTACATGCCGACTCTCCACGAGATAATGGTGGCGCTTAGCGGATTTGCCCTCACGGGAGTGTTCCTGCTGCTGGGAGAAAAACTTTTCCGCGGACATGTCGTCGAAGAACATTGAAGGGACGGTGTATAAACACCAGGAGCAATTGACGACTGAAATACTTTAGAGAATATATGAGCGTAAAAAATCGGGAGTTTGGCAAATGAAGATACAGGAACTCAAAAAAATGAAAAACGAAGGAACTCGCGACCTGTCCAGCAGGGAGCGGCGCCACTTTTTGAAGATGGGATTCATCATCACCGGCGTTTATCTCGGCGGCAGGGTCCTCTCCCTTGCCAGCACAGTCAAGGCCGCCCCTTCTTCCATGGTGCCGCAACAAGGGGAATACTCGTATTCTCCCCACTACACCATGGTGGTGAGGGAGCAGCGCTGCATCGACTGTGAACGCTGTGTCGAAGCCTGCCGCAGCGTCAACGAAGTTCCCGAATACGGCAGACGCACAATGATTCACGAAAAGCGGCGGCCCATGGCGGACGATGGTTTTGAAACCGTCTTCATGCCCATCCTCTGCAATCACTGCAACCGTCCTCCCTGTGTCCGCGTCTGTCCGACGACGGCCACCTATAAGGATGAAAAAACCGGTATTGTCGTCATGAACCGGGACCGCTGCATCGGCTGCAAGACCTGCATGACCGCCTGTCCTTACAATGCCCGCTATTTCAAGGAAGAAGGACGGTATGTCGATAAATGCAACTTCTGCCGCGATACCCGGCTGGCACAAGGGGAGTTGCCCGCCTGTGTCACCGCCTGCCCGGCGGAGGTACGAATCTTCGGCGACCTTACCGACAAAAAAAGCAGGGTCTACAGCCTACTGCACACACCGGACACCTATGTCTGGGTCCTCCGACCGGAGACGGGTGCCTTGCCTAATGTCTATTACACCACCGCCTAAGGCCACGTAGGACAGAGTAATGGAAATAACCGGTGCCCTCGCGCACGTAGCTTGCTGGAGAATACGATGAAGAAAATCCTGACACTGACCCTCTTGTGCATACTGATGACGGCTATCTATCTGGTTGCCGCGGAAAACGAACAGGAAGAAGAATATGACGAGGATCTTTACGGTCCGGAGTCTCTGATAATCTGGGAAAAGCCGGTTGAAGGTGTCGTCTTTTCGCACAAACGCCACACCTACCAGGCAGGACTCGATTGCGGAGACTGTCATGACGACCTCTTTGAAATGATGGCCGGAGCCGCAGAGGAAGCTGAAGATTTTACCATGGAGGCCATCTATGATGGCGAATACTGCGGGGCCTGTCATGACGGCGGCTATGCCTTTGCAGCAGATACGCGCTGTACGGCCTGCCATATCGGCGTGCGGGGGGTAAACCGTCTTCAAAAGTCCTCAGGAGAGGAAGAAGAATCCCACTGAGCACTGATCGCTGTCCTCTGCCGTATCGCCAGATCCTGCAGGCGAGGCGGCAGGGTTAGGCAGCTTCCGCCATTTCCACTGCCCACTGGCCGAGGCTGCTCCTGGGGTTGTACGATGATTTTTCGCTCAGCTGACGAAAAAGCTCTTGTTCCTCGTCCGAGAGTTTTGGGGGGACATGGATTTCCACTTGAACGTAGAGATCTCCCGCTTCGCCTTTTTTCTTCGGCAGGCCTTTGCCCTTGACCCGCAATTTCCTGCCGGTAGGGCACCCTTTGGGGACGGTGAGACTAATTTTTCCGTCAAAGGTGTCCACGTCCACTTTGGCGCCGAGTGCCGCCTCCCACGGTGAAACGGGAACGGTGGTCAAGAGGTCGTAGTCTTTGAGACTGAACCTGCTGTCCGGACGGACATTGACCCGCAGGAGCAGGTCTCCGGCAGAGCCTCCTCCCCGGCCTTCCTCACCCTTGCCGGCCAAACGAATGACGGAGCCATCCTTCAACCCTTTGGGAATCTTAAGTTGAATCTTCTCCTCCTTGGGCTGCACCGTTCTGCCGACGCGCTCCATGGAACTCCAGCTGATCGTTTTCGAAGCGCCATGGACCAGTTCGTCGAGACTCACCTCAATATTGGCTTCAACTGTTCTGCCTGCTGACTGCCGAAAGCCGCCCCACTGGCTTTCCTGTCCGCCGCCGCCGCCAAAAATATTGGAGAAAAAATCACCAAAGTCCTCCTGCTCGAAATGGCTCGAACCCTCCTGATGGCCGAAACCACCGCTGAAATCTCCCCAGCGGCTGTTCTCCGACGATCGCTGCTGCTGTTCGCCCTGGGGCTGGGCCTCTTTCCACTTTGAGCCGTAGCGGTCATAGAGCTTTCGTGTTTCCGGATCCGTCAAGACACTGCGGGCTTCATTAACTTTTTTGAACATGTCTTCGGCACCGGCATCCTTGTTGACATCGGGATGATATTTCCGTGCAAGTTTCCTGTATGCCTTTTGTATTTCTTCCTTCGAGGCATTTTTGGAAACACCTAATATTGAATAATACTCTGAATTTCTCATTCTCTACAAACCCCTTCTATTCTTCAGGCACCGGTATGGTATCAAGGCCTGTATTCCTGTTGTCTTACCATACACTACAACAGAAATATTACTTTGTCAAAAAATTACTAATAGTAATTTTCTGTCCTGTCTCGATCTTGGGAGGTGTCTCTTTCGGTCCTTCCATTACTGCGAGCGCGTTCTTACCCCATACTTCAAAGTTGATGAATCCTTGGCGTTCACCTCGACATTCCAGGATACCGTGGTGGCGCTCATCTTGGTATGGGGATGCGATTCATCGAGGATCTGCCAGTCACCTGGCACATATTCCTCGACAGTGACTACGACATTTTCATCCTTGGCATTTTTCAGGGTTATGGCATACTCGCTCTCGGTGATCCGTTCGCCCCGTTTGTTGCTCTCGATGATGCGAAAGTCAGTCTGTATCCTGTCGGCGGTAACGTCGAAAGACTCGCCCATTTTAACCTTAATCCACTCGTTTTCCGGGGTATGGTCGATTCTGTCTTCGCCGACAAACTGGAGAAGACCGGAACCGTCCTTTTTATACACGCGTACCGTCCCCGCCGGTTTGGGCGCACCCAAATTCGATCGTTTATCATTTTTCATTATCAGCAGGACATCAACGCCTTCCCCCTTACTGATATCGCCGACCTTTGACCAGTAGTATCCCGGGTTTCTGGAACTCAACAATAATTTTTTCTGGCATTTGCCGTTCTTTTCCTGCAAGAGAGCAATTTGCTTGGACTGTTTGTCCAGAAGAGTCGTCGGTCGTTCGACACTGTAGAGATGGTATTCGAACAGCGACTCCCTGCTCACGGCCTCTCTTCTCCCTGCCTGCCGTCCAGAGGCGCCATCAGCCATGGTCATGGCCATGAGTTCCCTCTCGGGCTGCACCCGATGAACCTCACCGGCGATAAGCTGCAGTCTGGCATTGCGATAATCGGTGCCGCTGCTGTTGGTTAGAGTGACCCAGCCCTTGAGATCGATGCTATCCTCGGTGGTATTGAGTTCGGCGACATAATCGGCCCTCCAGGAAATACCGCTGCTGAGATATGTCAGCTGAACATCGCGCTTGCCTGCGGCGTTACTGGCCACTTCCATGGTCAGGGTCGGTTTATCTCTGAGATTTTCCGGTACATCAGGGAAGATCAAACGGCCATCGATACCTGTTTCGATGTGATCCTCGACCTGTAGTACTACGCCTCCGGAAGTGCTCAGAACCCTGGCCTGCAGGCGCTGCTCCTGCGCATCTTTTCCACTGGTTCGAACGAGGGTGACTTTCCTGCCGACGTATTTCTCTAACAGCGCCTCGGGTGAGAGCAGGTCGAATTCGTAGTTCTGCTCAAGTACTCTGAGGTCGGCGCCTGTAAGCAATGCCGTTTCCGGTTGGATTTTTGAGCTTATGCCCTTGAAGGCAACGCTCTGTTCACCGACAGGCAGCGTCAGCGACCGCACATCCCGTATCAGGGCGAGATCGGAGGAATACACAGTCAAACTCACGCTTTGCTGATTCTCTGTATTCGTGGTCACTTCCGCTGAAACGCTGCCTCCAAAGAGCACAACAGGCAATATACACAGTACATACAAGCAATAATTCATGGTGTGTCCTCTGGCCATAGCCGTTTTATATACCCCATATTGTTTATCTCTGTTTTAAGGTGTACATGGGCCCCCCGGGCCATCTTCCACCACCATACAGCCGGTCCTCTTCGCCGTGAAAATTGATTCCGCACAGGAAAAGTCCCGCCAGGATCCTGCCGGAGACACACTCCATACTGAAAAAAGAGAAGAAGTGCAAAAACACTCTCTCAAAAAGGCTAACGCAGTTTAGGACCGTTGACAAGGTATTCATGGTCACCGCCGCTGGGGAAAGTCGGTGCAGTGACCAGATACTGCATTCTTGCTGATGGTGCAAAACTAACCGGTTTATAACCGAGTAATAACAATTATCTCATGTTGCCGTGTCATTGTACTGTCGGAATGACAAAACACTATCCCGACCACTCAACGGTGAGGAATGACTATGCAGCAGGAAATCTACGAGGCCATAAAAACAGAGTGGGAGAAGAACACTTACGATGAGCAGCGCACCCTTATCTATCGATACATACAGGGGGACAGCTCCGGGCTCAGAGGAAGCTGGATGGAGTTTTTGCACATTCAGTTCGGTCTCCAGTACCGGCAAACATTTCCGAAAAACAGGACAACATTCGACCAGCACAGCCTCTAAACCGGCGGAACTATCAGGTCCGGCAGGAAATGCGCTGGCCCGTGTTCGCAGGAAAAAGCTGACGGCAACCGCCAGCTGCCGATGTGCCTTCGGCCTCTTTCTCACCGCCGCCAATGAGCAGGTAGTGTTTTCTTCCCGTTCGCTCACATAAAAGCGTATTCATTCCCCCCGGTCTTTCCGCACCTTGCACTAAAAACGGATAACGAATCGCCGACCAGCCCAACTGGTAAAATACGCGCTCTGAACAGGGCTCACATCGTAAATGCTTCCTTTACAAATGCATTTTTTTTCACTAAGTGATGGACATTCAGGTTCGGTACGATGTTTACTGTTCAGCCAGATCCCTGCAATGCAGAACTTACCGCAATCTGCTTACCCCTGTCGCAAAAAACCTTGCTGAACACGGGGGATAATCGGGACCCACAATGAGTAAATGCGAGAGACAATGAAAAAAAGAAAACTGCAGCGCGCCAGGAAAAGCACCAGAGACACCGGCTCTAAAGAAGACACTATCATAACAACCACGGCGGAAAATACCGCCCTGGCGGCAACCAAAGGCGAGCCGACAATCGATTGCATCGGCAATTTCATCTTCTTTTCCACTCCTTCCGGTGAAGCATGGATGCTCGATCACCGCAAAAATTATGCCCTGCGCCTGGCCGAGAACTACACCGTCCTCACCTATCGTATTATCGAGAGCTCAGATCGTTTCCAGGTAGAATGGAAAGAGCGGTTCCGCCTGGAAGGCGATCTTTTCATCGCCATCTATAAGGGCGAAGAAACCATCTTTAGAGAGTATCCGGTTGAAGCCCTGACCGGCCTTATAGGTCTGATCGAGGAAAAGCGCAAAACTCCACCGTCTTCTCTTTCAGGGAAGCTGCATTAGCCCCGCTGAAGTACCAGCATCCCCCCCTTACGTCTCAGTATCTCCACTCTCAGGGGGGGAGGAACTGCTGTTCACAGGAATCTGCAGACGGGGTGGCTACAGATGAGTCCACAAGAGTATACTGAAGATAACGACATGGTTTTTCATTAAACTTTCGGGTTAAACCTTGAATCGCCCGACCATCTCGTTGAGACTCTCGGCAAGCTCTGACAGTTCTGAAGAGCTATCGCGGACCTGTTTGCTGCTGTCGGTCATCTCCTTGGCGGCGCTGTTGACCATGGCTATTTCACGGCTCACTTCCTCGGAGACGGCTGAGCTCTGGGCAACGTTTTCATTAACCTCGATGATTCCCTGGGAGGCCTGAGAAATATTGTCGGCGATCTCCTGGGTTGCCGCCGTCTGCTGCTCCACCGCCGTGGCAATGCTGGCGATGATTTCATTGACATCGTTTATAACCTTGGTTATCTCCTGAATCTCAACGACCGTGGTGTCCGTCGACTGCTGGATGGATTCGATCTGGGTGCGTATGGACAGGGTAGACTCAGCTGTCTGTTTAGCCAGTTCCTTGATTTCGTTGGCGACCACGGCAAACCCCTTGCCGGCTTCTCCGGCCCGGGCCGCCTCGATGGTGGCGTTAAGGGCCAGCAGATTGGTCTGGTCGGAAATCTCGGTTATAGCTTCCGTAACCTTGCCGATGGACTGGGCGGCAACGCCGAGCTGTTCCATCTTCTCCAATGCCCCGCGTGCCTGGCTGACGGCCTTGCTGGAAACTGAGCGAGCGGACTCCGCATTACGGGCGATTTCCTGAATAGTCGACGACATTTCCTCCGAAGCCGAGCTGACCATATTGGTATTGGTGGTCGACTCCTCCATGGCCGCCGAAACGCTGTTGAGGTTGCTCGACATCTCCTCTACGGCTGTGGCAACCGTACCGGCGTTGCCGCTTGTTGTCTCAGCCGTCGAAGAGAGCTGTTCGGAGATGGCCGACAGTTCAGTGGAAGAAGAGGACAACGTGCCGACCCCGGCGGTAATATCCTTTATCATCGCCTGCAGCTTTTCGATAAACTCATTGAAGCGCTGGGCCAGTTCGCCGATTTCATCGCCGCTGGTAACCGGCAGGCGCACGGTCAGATCCCCCTCGCCCTGAGCGAGCTCCGTGAGGTTGCCGACGACGTTGCGAACCGGCTTGACAATGGCGCTGGAAAGCAGCAGGGCGATCAATATGATTACCGAAACGCTGACGATACCGACTACCAGTATTATCCATTCCATGGCCGTGACCGCTTCGAAGGCCTCCGACTTGTCTATTTCGGCTATCAGGGCCCACGTGAAATCACCTATTTCTACCGGTGCATAGGCGCTCAGCACGGCGTGGCCGTTGTAGTCCATTATGATCTGAGCGTCGGTCTCGCCGGCAAACGCCTCACGAGAGGCACGCGTATCGACAGACCCCAGTTTGGGATTGGCAAAGGAGGCTTTGACCGTGTGATTGCGGGGGTCGAGAAAACTGTCGGAACGCATCAGCAGATCCTCGCCGACGAGATAGGTCTCACCGGTCTCGCCCATGCCCTCGCGATTAGACATTATACTATTGATCGACTCCAGCGAAAGCTGCATGGCGACGATCATTTCCACCGCACCATTATGAAGGATGGGCTGAGCAATAAAGGAGGCCGGTTCGTTGTCGCTCGGCTCGTAGGGGGCAAAATCAGCGATTCCGTAAACCTTGGTCTGCAGCACTTTACGAGTCAGGATGCCCAGGCCCGAATCGGCAAAACGGCCGTCAACCATATTGCTTTTATAATCTTCTTCCTTGGTGACGCTGTAGAAGACCTCTCCCTGCGGATGAATGAGGAAAAGATCATAGTAGCCGTACTTTTCTGTATATTTGGTAAAGTAATCCTTTTCTTCGCCTTCGGCCTTACCGCTAATGGCTTCTTCCAGATGCATTTTTGTAACACAGGCCCAATTGAAACCGGCTATCTGCAGGGGATCGTAGGCAACGATATTAAGGGTGCCTGCACTGTCCGTGAATATATCAGCGCCGCTCTTGCCGGCAAGGGCAGCTTCGATGTAGGGAGTGGTAATCTCATAGCCAACCACATATTTACCATCCCCCATAGTCTTCATATTACTGCGGAAAGAGGTTTTACCCTCATGATTGCCGACAAGATAGGTTTCACCGCTTTCCCCCATGCCCCGATGCTGTTGAACTATTTCGTTGATCGTGTCAATGGGCACCTGAAAGGCCAGAAAACCGAGAAGCTGGCCGTTATCGTCCAACAGTTGTGTCATCATGAAGGCCGCCTGCTGGCCATTGGAGGGTGCATAGGCTTCGAAATCGGCGGTGACTATTTCCTTCGGCGCCGCCTTAAGGCTTTTGAAATAGGCCTCCCCGAGTCCGGAGTCCCGCAGTTCACTGTCGGGAATGACCATACCGAGGTCTGGCTCACGGGCCACCGTATAGACGATATCGCCATCATTATGGATGAGAAAGATGTCATACCAGCCGTATTCCTCCATAATCGATTTCATCCGGGGATCATATTTGCCGGCCAGGCGTTCATACCCTGGGGTATTGACCCTGTCGCCGGAGAGTTCAAAAGCGGCATCGAACTCGAAGAGCGCCTCCCTGACAAAGGGTTCCGAGCCAAGAACTCGCAGCTGACTCTGCATGGCGGCAATATAATCCTCAACTTGACTTCTTTTCAGCTGCTGGATCGATACCAGTTTATCCTCGGCCCCCGCTGTCAAGGCTTTCACCGTTTCCAGGAGCACGCCCATGTCTCCCTGGCGCTCTTTGAAAAAGGATTCAAGTTGGGATTTTTTTATTTCCCGGACCATGGTAAGCTGATTGAACGAGGTCTTCGACAGGGCGTCGCTTGATTTGAAAACCGCCACCAGGCTCACGATAATACACGGAATCACTCCAACGGCCAGAAATGCCAGAAGCAATTTTTTGCCAAGTGTCATCCTCTTCCACGAACCGGCCGATCGCTTTTTCGTTGCCGCTGCCATACATACCCCCATGTGCTGTATTTGCTCTTTGACAAAACTCCCGAGACACCAAAACTGGTCAGTTCCTCAACATTATCGGAGTATTTTGCAAGAACAACGCCATGCCGAAAAAATCTCAAACCTGCCCGAATGATCAGTTTCTTTTCTTTGTAGTATCAATACATCAGAACAGGGGGGAAGGGCGTCAGTTTTTGGTACCAGTGTGACCCTGCAGGAGGTTAAACGACCGCCTTTTTCACATCCGGAAGTGCAGGAGCTCTTCTCCGAATTGAAGCTCTGCCGACCCAGGCCCCTAGTACAGGGATAAGATATTGATATGTTTGAATACTTGAGCAGAAGGCTCTCTGCAGCGAAATGGAGGTAACTTTACCGCCACAGGGAGATTCGAGGGGCTTCAGGCAAGTGAATATACGCTATTGTTGAGATCACAGTGACGCTATGCAGGGGGCTGCTCAGTCAGAAAAAAACAGATCTAAAGTGATAATGCGACCAAGTACTTGATTGACAGCAGCGTCGATTATAAAGATGACGCCTCTCTCGGATGGCCATTCCATCTCTGACTGCGGCCTCGCACCAAGCCGGCCACAGCCAAGCGGCATCTTTACCACCGACAAAGAGGCTTTTCTGCCTCCACTTCCTACCTGGTCCAGTTCTGCAGCTCTCTCACCTTGGAATAGAGCAGCCGCAGCCGTAGCCTATCATCAAAGAGTTCCCGGCACAGATCGCACTTTCGATAGCCGACAATTTCCCGGGCCCGAAAGCCGGCATAGGAGGCAATGACGGAGATACCCTGGGTTCTGATGCAGCAGAAGAGAGGGTTGCTCTCGCTTTTTTCGAGCATTTCGCCAAGCCCGTCTGTATGCAGCGAACCGAGGCGGAATACGTTGGTGGCCTTAAAGTCGGTACCGCCATCGCAACAGGCATAGACGGCAAGATCGGGGGCAACGTAGGCATTCATGCTGCAACGATTGTGCTGATAATCGGTGAACAGCGCTCTTTTTTCGAAAGCAGCGGCTCTACCCGAGTAGATAAGCGGCTCAGGAAAATACACCAGTTTTTTTGCCATCAGGTACTCTTCGATATGGTCATCTGCCCTCGTAAAATCGGTGACGAAGGAAACATAGCAGGCCACACCAGCACGCCGACAGGCCCCGGCAGCTCTGGCAACATTTTCAATATCCACCTGTTGCTGATGCCAGCGGCTGCAGCTCAGGCGCAATTGACCCAAACCGCAGCGACGCAGCAATTCGACATATTCGAGGGTTTTGTCGTCGTTGTCCGCCCAGGAACAGTTGGTTACTACCCGGCTGTAGATACCCAAGGCGCTGCACAGACCGATCAGCGCCAGCATGTCGTCGAAGTATATAAACGGTTCACCGGCCGTAAAGCTGATCCCCCCCACTTCTGCGGACTTCGCTTGACGGATGATCGATCTGGCCACATCAAGATCCATTTTCTCCCGCTGCAGACCTGGATCAGCGGCGACGCAGTGGCCGCAGCTGATATTGCAGCGATTGGAGTAACCGAAGGCAATTTTTCTCATACTCATTCTCCCTGGTTGCCGGCATGCGTCTCTACTTGTCAGCCAGCTCCACATCTCATCGACGGCGTTTTTTCTTGACGCCGCGGAGGGCCTCGGCACGCAACGGATCCTCGGGCCAGGAATGCTTGGGATAGCGTCCCTGCAGTTCTTTCTTCACCTCTTTGTAGCTTCGCCGCCAGAAGCCTTCGAGATCATCCGTTACCTGCACCGGTCGCATTGCCGGGGAGAGCAGATGTAAAAGCACCTTCACCCTGCCCCCGCAGATTCTCGGAGTTTCGACGGTCCCAAACATTTCCTGCAGACGCACCGCCAGTACCGGCACCCCCTGATTCTGGTATTCGAGGCGTACCTTCGAGCCGCTGGCCACCGGCAGTACGGCCGGGGCAAGATGCTCAAGGCGTTGCAGTTTTTGAAAGCCGAGAAGTCCCTCCAGAACGGTGAACATATTCAGCTGCTGTAGGTCCCCCGCGCTGCGTATGCCGTTTATATAGGGGCTAAGCCAACCGAGATCGTCCACCAGGTAAGTATCGTCGAGCCGCGGCCAACCTTCCTGAGGCCGCTCCCTGCGCAGCAATGCAACCCGTGCCCGCAACTGTTGCGATCTCCTACACCAGGGAAGCGCCTCCAGTCCCATCCGGCGGATACCATCAAGCATGGCCTGAAGAATTTTTTCTGAAGAGGGATTGGCGAGGTTTTTCTCTTCGACGACGATTTCGCCTATGAGTGTTCGCGCCACAGCTTTCACCCGGCATTCATTCTCTTGCCAGAAGATCTCTTTTGTCTGTGCGAACAGATGAGAGTGATGTGTTTTGAGCTCTTCGAGACTTACAATATCTGCCAGAAATATCCGGGGCTCGGTTCCGCCGCCGCCTACTTCGGCAGCAACAAGAAACTCACTGGCGGCCAGCGGGTCTGCTGCTGCAAGACGCGCTTCCCTGCCCATGGCCAGCTGATACCTGTACGGCTGAGTTGTGCGTCTTCGTCCGATGCGATCGGGATAGGCATACGCCAGCAAATCGCCTGCCCGCTCAAAGTCGGTCAAGTCCGTTGCTTCTTTTTTTCCACCGAGGAGCTGCAGCCATCTCTTCGAGGCTCGATCTACCCGGCGACACCCTCCAGCGTCCGCCATTGCTCTGATCGCATCTCCGCCCTGCCGGCGCCACTTCTCGAGCACTTCAAGGCGCAACCTCACCTCGGCGGAGAGATCGTCGCCTCTCCTGAGAATATCCCTCCCCTCCACCACCGCGGCCAGATCAGCCGCCAATCCCGCATATCCCCTCGACCTGGCCTTAACCAGCATAAGTGCCAGCCTGGGATGAGCGGGCAGGGCGGCAATTTCTTTGCCCCGACTGGTAATGACGCCTTCTTCATTAAGAGCGCCGAGATATTGCAGCAGTTCTACGGCCTGACGGCAGGAACCCTCGGGTGGTGGATCCAGCCACTGCATCTCGGAGGTATCGCGCACCCCCCAGTGCGCCAGTTCCAGAACAAGAGGCGCCAGATCGGCGGAGGCGATCTCTGGCGGATGATGATCAAGGAGACTGTGATGTTCTTCTTGTCGCCAGAGACGAAGACAATCCCCCGGCCCCAGTCGCCCTGCCCTGCCGGCACGCTGTTCGGCGGAGGACTTGGAGACCCTGACGGTGCGCAATCTGGTCAATCCGCTTCCCGGATGAAACATCGGTTTTCGTGACCAGCCGCTATCAACGACGCAGCCAATCCCTTCGATGGTCAACGATGTTTCGGCAATGGAAGTCGCCAGTAGTATTCGTCGCCGGCCACTGGGGTCGGGTTGTAGGGCACGGTCCTGCTCCTGCTGCCTCAACTCTCCGTACAGGGGTAAAACCAGATTATTCTCCTGTTGGTTCAAAGCGGCCATTCGCCTCTGCACCTGCAGAATTTCGGCTTTGCCCGGGAGAAAGGCGAGAATATCGCCGCATCTCCGAGTCAACACCCGGTCCAGAGCGGCCGTCATGGTCTGGGAGATATTCCCGGAAACCGTACCTTGATAGTCTATTTCGACATCGTAGCTGCGTCCCTCTGCCGTGATGACCGGGGCATCACCTAAAAGACCGGCTACGGAAACGGTGTCCAGAGTGGCCGACATGACCAGCAGGCGAAGATCGTCCTTGAGCTGACAAATATCGAGACACAGTGCCAGAGCCAGATCGGCGTGAAGGGAACGTTCATGGAATTCGTCGAAAATGACAAGGCCGACATCACCGAGTGCGGGATCGCTTTGCAAGCGTCTGGTGAGAATACCCTCGGTGACCACTTCGATCCGGGTACGACGGCTGACTTTCTGCTCGAAACGTATACGGTAGCCCACCGTCTGCCCTACCTCTTCTCCCAGAAGAGACGCCATGCGGGCTGCGGCATGGCGGGCGGCCAGTCTTCTCGGCTCGAGCAGGAGTATTTTTTTACCGGCAAGCCACTTTTCTCCAAGCAGCAGAAGCGGCACGACAGTGGTCTTGCCTGAACCAGGAGGTGCGGCAAGCACCGCTGCACCGCGGCTCAGTGCCTTCTTGAGCTCCCGTTCTCTATTGCAGACAGGTAGTTTCGGCACATGCATGGTATTCCATCGCGAAGTTCATGAAAAACAGCCAGCACAATGATCCACCCACTCATGGTCTGTTTTTGCCTCGCAGTGCATATCTCGTTGCGTATCTATCTGCATTTGCTCTTGAGATTACCGGCAGTGCTGATCTCGATATACGAAGCGCCCTGATGGACGCCAAAACTGCCGGCAAGAACAATAATGAGGTCGTCGTCGGCAAACAATTTTTCGTTGATCAGGCGGCAGATCGAGTTCCGCAGAGGCTCCGCCGAAGTAATGTCCATCACCGAAAAATCGGCATACACTCCATAGGAGAGTGCCAGCTGACGCATCACCCGCCGGTCATAGACCTGGGCATATATAGTATTGTCGCCACGGTAGGCGGAAAGAGCGAGAATGGACTTGCCGGTGAGCGAATCGGCGACAATGGCCTTGGTGCCCAGACGCAGAGCTGCCTTGACCGCCGCTTTGGCCAGATAAGCGGTGACCCTGTTTTCATGGCTGTAGGGAATGTTGATATAGCTGCCGCCCTTGCTTTCCACCTCTCCTATAATCCGGGCCATCATTCTTACCGCCAGTTCCGGGTAGCGGCCGTTTGCCGTTTCTCCCGAGAGCATAAGGGCATCGGCATGATCGAGACAGGCATTGGCGACATCTGACACCTCGGCTCTGGTGGGGCGAGGCGATTCGATCATCGAATGGAGCATCTGGGTGGCGACGATTACCGGCCGTCGCCGGATGATGCATTTCTCGATGATACGCTTCTGCACCAGCGGAATCTGTTCGGTGGGAATCTCCACGGCCAGGTCGCCCCGGGCTATCATGACGCCGTAGACGTGATCGAGGATTTCCTCAAGATTATCGACACCGGCTGAATTCTCGATCTTGGCAATGATCTTTATCGACGACTTCGTTTCATTGAGAATTTCCTGGACGGCAACGACATCTTCCTTGTTTCTGACAAACGAGTGAGCGATAAAATCGAGATTGTGCTCGGCGGCAAACCGGATAAAAGCCTTATCCTTGTCGCTGAGTGCCGGCAGCTTCACATGGACCGCGGGAATATTGATGCTCTTCCGTGGTTTGATTATCCCGTCGTTTTCCACCTGACAGATGAGATAGCCATCCTCCTTGGCGATCGCCGCCAGGGCGATCAGTCCGTCGTCAATAAGGATGGAACTGCCCACAGGCACGTCGCCGACGAAACCGCTGTAGGACACGCAGATGACATCCCCACGCGATTTCTCGGCAGGAGCACCCTTGAGGCGTATGCTATCACCATTTTTAACCTCCAGCGGCTCATCGGCATCGCAGGTACGAATTTCAGGCCCTTTGGTGTCGAGCAGCAGGGCAATTTTGTCGGAAACCGCTCGTGTATTCTCAATGACTTCCATGGCGTTCTCATGGCTCATATGCGCCGTATTGAGGCGCACGACGCTCAAACCCGCCCGGAAGAGCCGGTCGATGAAATCCACCGAACAGTTCAGGTTGGAAATGGTGGCAACGATTTTGGTATTCCGTGGCATACGTCTTTACTCCTTGTCTCTCTCCAGACGGACAGTCAGGGTGACGCGCCACCGGGGAGTCATCTTCGACACCCCCGCGGCCAATGTCATGGCTCCATGTCTGCACCATCACCAGAGAATAACTGCTCTGTACGCCGATGCCGCATCCTCTCGACACAGGCGGCGTACTGAAAAAAAACGGCAGGCTGGGCCGGCCGGGGTGTTACCATGGGAGTACTGTCGAGCTACTTTTCCATGGCCGAAACGCCGGTCCTGGCAATTTCAACGATATACTCCCTGCCGATCTCATCGAGGAAACCATCGATATGTCTGGTGGAACCGGCGACCTGAAGAATGTGGATATCCTCGCTTTTACGATCAAGAATCTCGAAATTATAGCGGCCCTGGAAGCTCTCCAGGTGAGCCGCATCGACTTCGAGCTTGACGATAGCGACTTCACGCCAGTAGCTGTTATCCTTGTGCAGCTCCTTGACAGATATGACCTCGGTAAATTTCTCCAGCTGGCGAATAATCTGCTCGACCTTGCGCTGGTCGTCTTCTTCGAGGGTTATGGTCATCCGGCTTATGCCTTGAATTCTCGATGAACAGACGGTGAGCGTGTCGACATTATACATTTTCTTGCGGATGAGCATCGACACTTTATTGAGCACGCCCGGACGATCGAGCATGAAGGCCAGAATGGTACGTCGTTTCATTTTTTCCCCCCTTTACTCTTTGTAGCTGCCTGTTTTTTCCGAGCCGGACGCTTGACGATCATGTCATTGAAGCCGCCTCCAGAGGGAATCATCGGCAGTATCACTTCACTGGGGTCACAGATGAATTCGACGATGACGGGGCCCTTGCTGTCCATGGTCCTCTGCAGAGCAGGCCTTACCTCCTCCCTGTTCTCCACCTTTTCATAGGGAATATTGTAGGCCTGGGCAATGAGGCCGAAATCGGGACTCTGCATCGGCGTACCGGCATAGCGCCCGTCGAAAAACAGGGTCTGCCATTGCCGCACCATCCCCAGGTAGCCGTTGTTGAAAATGAGTATCTTGACGTCGATCTGCTGCTCCATAACGGTCCCCAGTTCCTGAATATTCATCTGGAAACCGCCGTCGCCGCTGATAGACCAGACACGCTCGTCGGGCCGGGCCAGTTTGACCCCTAAAGACATCGGCAAAGAGGCGCCCATTGTGCCAGCACCCCCCGAGGCGAACCAGCTGTTTTCGGTTTGGTAGGTGTAGAAACGCGCCGCCATCATCTGATGCTGGCCGACGTCGGGAACTATCAGGTCCTTACCTCCTGTGAGCTCGGAAAGCTGATGGATGATCGATTTCATCAGCAAGCTCCCGTCTTCGCCTACGCCTCCCTCCAGCTCTTCCTGCAGATCCTTGGCCATGACTTCCCGGAAGGAAGCGATTTTTTCGAACCAGCGCCTTCTGGGCTTGCAGGTCAGCATAGGGTCATCGAGCAGAAACTCAAGAGTCCGGCGGACGTCGGCATTGATGGCTACCGTAGTCGCCACATAGATCGGAAG
>CAKZOA010000437.1 GCA_937132035.1 uncultured Desulfobulbaceae bacterium
GACGGTTGAACATCTTGGCAAGTTCGACGGCCCAGCCTGTTCCTCCTTTGACCGCCCCTCCCTCCTGGATGGTGCCGATTACAAAAATCTGATGCCCGCTGTTGACCATATGAAAAATGGTCTGGAGGACTTTCCGGATTTTGTCTGTTTCGTAATAGGTCCGGTTGAGCATGCGGGAGGCGAGTTCCATGCTGATGTCACCACGCTCGAGCTCATCCTGGCTGAGGACGGAGGTGTTTTTCTCCCTGCTTAATTTGTGACCTTCGAAGGTGTAGATAACCTCCCTGAGGCCGTATTCCTCGGCCAACTCACCGAAGGTGGCCTCGGCGCCCTTGAGGCCACCGTGATACAGGGTACAGTTCTTGGTCTCCATTGTCTAACTCCTGTTGCGGTAAAAGTTTCAATTGTGCTGTCAATGCCTCAGCATACGGCGAAATGACACATCGTCTGAGCGGATAACAATTGTGGGGCAACAGTATATCCTGTTTATCCATATGGCAATGACGATCTTTTTTTTCGGCCAGGAAATCTCTGCCTGCGCCAATCCGAAAATTCACCTTCGAAAAACAAAGCTGATTCCCCCCGAAACTCAGCCTAACTAATTATGGGGAGACAGGGGTGCTCTTTTCACGGGCGTCTGCAGCCTGGACGGCTGCAGTCGAGCCCCCAGAGATGGGTGGCGTAACAGCAAAAGAGTATCCCTGTTTCAGACCGAGTTGCTGAGAATAAGGGATAATCAAAAAAAATAACCGGCGGTGGAGGCTATTTTCTGCCAAGGAGGAATACCCGCTGGGGAGCGGGATAGCCTTCGACAGTGCGGTTGGGGTCGTTGGCATCGATGAAATCATTGTAGGATTCGAAGGTCATCCATTCCGTCCGGCGCTGTTCGGCGGAAGACATGGGATGTGAGCAGAACAGTTTTGTATGGCTCAGGCCGGCGCGCTGCATCCAGTTGATCAGACAGCTGCCGGTGGGCACGAAATAGGTTCCCGGTACCTTGGCATAGGTCTTCTCGGGGAACAGGGCGTAGGGTTCGTCTCCGGGAATGGCCTGGGACTCGAGAAGCAATGTGCCGCCGGGCTTGAGGGCCGCATGGATGTTTCGCAACACATCGATGGGAGAGGGGCGATGGTAGATGATTCCCATGAGGAAGATGACGTCGAAGCATTCCGGAAAGAGACCGATATGCTCTACACCGAGTAGATCGATATGGAGGCTGGCTGCTCCCGCCATAGTGCGGAGAGCCTGAAAACAGTAGTAATGCTGGACAGAAGGTTCGAAACCAAGCACAAGGGCCGGCGAATGCGGCAGCATACGGAACATATAGTAGCCGTTGCTGCAGCCGATGTCAGCAATCGTTTTGCCTTCGAGCGGGGGCAGTTCGGGCAGGAGCCGCCGCCATTTTCTTTCACTGCGCCATTCGGCGTCGATATGGGTGCCGAAAACCGAAAACGGTCCTTTGCGCCAGGGCATGAAGGCCCGCAGGTAGCCTTCGATCTCCAGCTGCTGCTGCCTGTCCACCTCCAGAGCCTCACCGATGACAATGGTGTCGCCGCTGCAGTCAATGTGCCGGGCCCTGTACTTCGACAGGTCCATGCATGGTCTGCGGTAGCGGAGAAATCCCTTTTTATCCTGGTTTACCCAGCGCTGTCTGGCCTGGTGTTCGGCGGCTACGGCCTCGACATCGACGGAAGGTGAAAGGTAATCGAGATATTCCATTGTTACCTGGGGACCTCTTCGTTTTTGACGGCGGCTATGGAGACGAAGTTGAACCACTGGAAATAACACTCGGCGGAGGCAAATCCCACCTTCTTCAGCAGCGCCCTGTTCTCTTCAACGGAAAAGGGGATCAAGACGTTTTCCAGGGCCTCGCGTTTTTTGGCGATTTCCAACTCCGAATAGCCCTTGTTCCGTTTGAAATTGTGATAGAGTTCGATGAATACCCGGTTGAGCAGCCGGTCGTGGCTGATGGTTTTTTCACCGAGGATAAGCACGCCGCCGGGACGCAGATTGTCGTAGATCTTTTTGAGAAAGCTCTCGCGCTGAACCGGACGGATGAACTGCAGGGTATAATTGAGGATGAAGGCACCGGTCCCGGGGAGGTTGATAGTGGCTATATCCTCCTCGAGAAAATCTATTCGCCTTTTTTTAGTGTAGAGTTCGGCCTTGAGCCGGGCCTTTTCCAGCATGGCCCTGGAGTTGTCGACACCCAGGAAGGAAATCTCGTCAGAGCCCATCAGCCGGCAGAATTCGAGCAGAGTAGTGCCCGTGGCGCAGCCGAGGTCGACGATGCGGTCATTTTCTATAAGAAGTCTATCAAGCAGCTCCGCCGTTGCCCTGATAACCTCGCGGTAAAAGGGAATTGAACGATCGAGCATGTCGTCGAAGACTTCGACAACCCGCTCGTTGAAAGAAAAATCTTCCCCGATCGCCTCTATCTGAAAAATCCTGTCTTTTGGTTGGTCCGCCATGACGAGTGCCCTGTCCTAAGAGCCTATTCCGAGTATTTCGTGAGTTGAGATGGCCAGCCGTTTTATGGTGCCACTCTTTGCGGCAGGGTCTCTGAATATTCTCCTTCAATCGATGAATGTCAACATGAAGATTTCTTCTCCGCCATCTCTCCGGCGGCCACGAAGCCGGCAGATGTGGAGAATAGGCGAAGATAACGTACCGGAAAAATCCTGGAAAAACACTAGAATCGCGATAGGCTGAGTACAGACCAGCGCCTGCGCCTATTTCTGTTTCGACTTCAACCTCAAGGAACTTGCCTTCCGGAGACCTGTTTCTCTGATTGATCCCATCCTTCTGGAGGTCTCGCCCTATCAGCTTATCTCCCGACTGATGGTTGTGGCGCTTTTTGTTCTGGCGGGAGCGCTGATCATCGAAGTCATTCATAAGAAAAACAGCGCCATGAATCAACGGAGGACGGCGCAGCAGGCTCTGCAGGAAAGCGAGCAGAAATATCGTCATCTCGTCACCAATATACCGGGAGTGGTTTACAGATTTATCCTTGATGCCGACGGGCGGTTTTTCTTCAGCTATATGGGCGTGCGCTGTCTCGATCTTTTCGGGGTGACTGAAGTGAAGAGCCGACCTTCCAAATTTGAAAACGCCTAATATTGAGGGTGCAAAGCTTGTTATGTGCCTGCTACAGAGCCATAAGAGGGTCCGTCAGTCCCAGCACATAAATGGCCAGCAGACCAAGGATCCCCGTGGCCAGTACATAGTATACGGTTGGAATAATGGTCATACGCAGCGTCCTTCCCTCCTGTCCCAGAAGGCCGACAGTTGCCGAAGCAGCGACAACATTATGAATGGCGACCATATTACCGGCCGCAGCGCCGATAGCCTGCAGGGAAACCATCACCGCCCCTGAAACGCTGAGTGCGTTCGCCACTTCGAACTGGAACTGGCTGAGCATCATGTTGCTGATAGTGTTAGAGCCGGCGATGAATGCTCCAAGGCCACCGACAGTAGGGGCAAATAGCGGATAGACCGAGCCGAAGGTTTCGGCGACAAAACTGGCCATGGCCACAGGCATGGATGCCAGATCGGCGCCATTCACTCCGGAATTAATGAGAATACGTACCATCGGGATAGTGAAAATTAGAACAAAGCCGGCGCCGATAAGGGTTTTGCCGGCGTCGCCGGCGGCGGAAGCGAGTTGAGATGGCTTCATCCTGTGGAGGGCAAAGGTCACCAGACAGACGAACAACAAAATTCCACCGGGCAGATAGAGCGGTTCAATGGAGGCGCTGACACCTGCTTCTCCGAGGATATTGCGCCACCCGAAGGAAACACGTAAAAGCAGAGCCTTGAAATCTGTAAAAACGCGACTGGCAACCAGAATAACGGCGACCAGCAGATACGGAGTCCAGGCCAGCCAGAGAGAGATCTTGCGTTCATCGGCGCTGGGAGGTTTTGGCGTAATGCTGCCAAACCAGGCTTTTGGCCACTCTTCCTGAGGAGCGAAATCCCAGGTGGTCTTCGGTACGAGAAAACCGCTCCTGGCGGCAGGGACAACTATGGCCATCCCGATGAGGGCACCGACTATCGAAGGAAATTCTGGACCGAGAAAAATGCCGGTGAGGGCGTAGGGAATGGCAAAGGCCAGGCCGGTAAAAAGGGCGAAGGGCATCATCGCCAGCCCCTCTTTCCAACTTCTGTTTCTACCGAAGAATCGGGTAAGCATCATGACCATCAATAACGGCATCAGGGTTCCGACGATGGCATGCCCCACGGCCACTTCCGAAGTGATGAGCTGGAGGAAGGCATCCCAGCTCGAGCCGGTCTCCATGAGTTGCCTGCCCAATGCTATATGGTCGAGTCCGGTGTTGACGCCGATGATGATAGGGGTGCCGACGGCTCCGAACGATACCGGAGTTGACTGGATCATCAGGCCGACCATTACCGCGCCGAGAGCGGGAAAGCCAATGGCCACCAGCAGGGGTGCTGCTATGGCTGCCGGCGTGCCGAATCCGGAAGCACCTTCAATAAAACACCCGAAAAGCCAGGCAAGAATCAGCGCCTGGACGCGTCGGTCCGGGCTTATATCGGTGAAACCGGCTCGAATTGTCGAAATGGCCCCGGAATTCTGGAGAGTGTTGAGCAGCATAATGGCCCCGAAAATAATCCAGAGAACGGCAGCGGTGACTATTATTCCCTGGACGGTTGAGGCAAGAACACGGGTAAGGCTCATCTCCCAGAAGAAAAGCGCAATGCCTGCTGCGGCGAGATAAACCACGGGCATGGCCCGCCGGGCCGGCCAGTGAAGGCCGACGAGCAGTACGGCGGCCAGGATAATTGGTGTTGCAGCCAGTAGAGCTTGTACCGCTGTCGACATGAGAATACCCTCGTGCTGAGTTTTTTTGCTGGTAAGTGCATATGGGGTGACGCCTAAAAAGGCCTCATCAGAATATTCTAGTACATTTTCTTCAAAGAGCTACCCGACTGGAATTATCTTGCCAGTCGCATCTCACCTCCGCCGTACGCTTTCCATCAGAAATAGATGGCGTTGAGCGTCGAAGCGGCCGCCCACATGGCAATGGCATAATGATAATTACTCTGGAGAATCATTCGTGGAGAGGCCCGAAACCGGCTGACCAGTGTCAATCCAACACCGGATAGCGGGCTGGAGGCCGTCGATACCGCCCAACTGGTGAGAAACAGAAAAGCAAGCTGCGAATGATCCGGATGGAGAGGCAGCAGCAAAGGACTGACGATGGCGATACTGACAACAGGATGCATGCCTGCTATTCCGACTGTGATCATCACCGCTGAAGTGATTGCAAAAAGCGAGGGGGAAAATCGTGCCGAATTGAGGACGAACACTGTCGGGTAGACGGTGATCAGTGACTTTATGCCGGTGGAGAAAACGCCCGCGGCAAGAAAAAGAGCAAACTGGCTGCTCACCGACGACACTCTGCAGTGGATAAAGTCATACAGTGCCGAGAGTCGCGGCCGGCCTTTCATAAACAGCAGGGCGCCCCCGGGGGCGAGCAGGCAGATGAGTGTGAGTATGCTGAAATCCGGGTAGAAATGATGTACTGCAATGACAGCGCCGGCAAGGAACAGAGGCACTGTCAGACTCTCTCTTTGCAGAGGATAGCCGGAAAAATGCTCGTTTCTGAACCAGCAGACCTCGATTACGGAAAAGGTGAGGGCCACCACACTCATCAGGATTCCTGGAATCAACGTTTCCCGCCAGAGCATATCAGGAGCATAGGTAAGGGCGACACCCGTAGCTATAAAAAACGGCGACCACCAGGCGGCGGCACAGAATGTTCTGACCAGAATAATCTGCTGCTCCCTGCTGAGCGTCCCGGCTTTTTGCAGACGGTCGCCAAAGACGAAGATGACGGAAAGATTGATGACGGCGCCGAGCAGATGAGTGCCGATCGCCGTCAACACAACTGCTCGCCGGCCCTCCGGCAATGAGGGGTCATCGATACCGGGGCTGGTAAGGGTGAGAAAGCTGACGGCCACGAACATTGCCAGTAACGGAAGGTTGATTGCCAGTATCTGCTCCCAGCCCAAAAAAACGCCCTGGTACGCGGCAAAGGCAATGGCCAGAAGACCAAGTACCACAAGAAACAGGGTTTGATGACGGGAACTTCGACCAAGAGAGGCCCACATAATGACAGGAACGAGCCAGGCAAGAAGTGATGCGAGATTTCTGAAAAAGGGTGTAAGACCTCCTAGAAGATAGAAAACCAGAGTCCCCAGAATGATCCAGCCAACAAATCTTTTCATAGCTTCACCGGCATTCTTCCTGTCCGGTACTCACTCAGTCTGGCCCGATACAGGCTGCTTATTGAAGTACCAGAGGTACCTGGGATGACGTCGCCCCCTTAGCGGGGGCATAGCAAAGGGATGCAAGAGACGTCTTGCGGCGAGCTCTATTGCGCAGCCATTTCCTGGAAATCTATACCCTCGGCATAGGCCAGCAGGTCTTCCTGCGAAATATCGCTGCCCTCGATGGTCACCAGGAATCTGTTGGCAACGACGACCAGGATTTCGCCGCTCCTTCTTTGCTGGTCATATTTGACTACCGCCTTTTGGCCATTAATTTTCTTTAGTCGGCCACCATCGGTTGTCGCCACTGCCGGATTGGTCAGCATCATCAACACGCCCTGCAGCATGGGGGAATCGGTGACGATCTGGACCATAGCGCTGCTGTCTTCTTTGTTGTAACTGCGCTCTGCGGTCACGCCCCCACCGAACAGGGATGCCCCCATGGCCTGGGAGGAGGTGTTTTCCGCTGTCCAGCCGGGCAGGGGTTCAGGCAGAAAAGCCTCCAATTCGCCGCCTTTTTTCTGGCGAATAAGCTGGGCTGCATATTCCAGGCTGCCGGCGGCACTGGAAAAATCGCCATCCTGGTAATACTGCAATCCTTCTTTCACTGCTTCTTCGACTTCATCAGCCCACAGGCCGGGAACAAACAGCAGGCCAAAAATCACCTTGACAAGAACAAGTTTCAATACGAGTCTCATTTCTTTTACCTCACATTGTTAAATGATTACAGCAGCTAATTCTTTTGAAGTTGCCGGTTTGCACTCAGGGACTGTTGAAAAAAACGCTGCACTGTGCTGAAGCACTCCAGAAGTTTTTGAAAACGCCTGATGGTCGGAGGCACCATTTTCCGGAATTCGTTGTGCCTTTCGGAAAGGTGGTTCGTTACGGCTTTTCAGGTACAGACGGAGATCTCCTCTTTTTCTGATTATATTTTCATGTTTACGGTAATTTATATCCTATTCACTGTTTTTTCCATCGAATTATTTCCTCAGCCGAGATTTCGAGCGTTTGTAGAGTATAGAAAAGTGAGGCCCTGTCTGTTTTCCTGCTGGGAGAGAGGCCAAAAACCGTTTACAGTATCATGTATGGGTACGGTACTCCGACTACCGACGATACAAGCGAGGAAAACCTTTGAGATGGCGGTGACGGCGGAGAGACCTTTCAGTGTGGCCAGCGCTACTCATAGCATTATCCAGGTACACCAATTCATTTATCGGGGGAGGCAACCCGTCGCGATGCTTTCTGGCGGGTCGAGCTGGCAAAAACAAACCACAGCCCTTTTACTCATGGGGATAGGATGTATACTCTTTTTGTAGGCCACCTTGCAAAATGGCCTTTTCACTCAATCTCTTCCTTGTGTCAGGAAATTTTTCCTCGGAATATTAAGTATATGCCTCCGGTAAAATTTCCTGCCACGCCTCGACCTTGAGCGAAAATCCCTAATATTCAAGGTACCCTGTAATCAGAAAACCACCCGGTGGTGTCGGGTCAAATGAGGTGACTACCAGAAATAAACGTATTGTTCAAATCAGCTTGAACTCTTCAGGATAGATCTATTCCGATCGGCTGCTCGTTCAAATTACGTGACACACAAATACAAAACCTTACGGATTTGGTAGTTAGAAGCTTGTATAAAGATAGTGGATAGAGAGAAAGGCAGACAGACATGAAGAGAGGGAGACAGACGATACTCCTGAATCAGAGGAGGGGCCAGAGGTGATGGATTCACTGCTTCTGACGGCGCTATTCTGGGGAGCCGTCAGTGCGGTGTCGCTGCCGCTGGGGGCCTGGGCCGGCATCAGGTGGCGCCCGCACTCCAAGGTCGTCTCGACGCTAATGGCCTTCGGCGCCGGAGCCCTGCTCTTTGCCCTGTCCGTAGAGCTTTTGGGGCATGTACCCGAACTGGCACGGGAAATGGGTATATCCGCTCTTCTGGCCGGTGTCGGAGGGGCTTTGACAGGCGGCGTGGTTTTCGATCTTCTCAACCAGATGCTCAACAATCGCGGCGCTTTTCTCCGCAATCTTTCCAATGCCAAGGAGTATGTGGCCCGCAGTAAGCGGAAGCGTGCACGCCGTGTCCTGCGTAAGCTGAGCACGCTCGAGGCCTTCCGCGATGTGCCGCCGGAGGAGCTCGCCGACCTGGTCAAGGGTGTTCATCGGCGCAGTCTGAAAGACGGAGAGAAGGTCTTTGAACCTGGCGATGCCGCCGATGAAATCTATTTCGTCCGGCGCGGCAGTATACGCATATCCGAGCCGGAAGATACCGACGGTAATGGCCAGGAGAGTATTGTCGAAGCCTTCGACTCCTTCGGCGAACTGGGAGTTCTCACACATACCCCACGAACGACAATCGCGCGTGCCGAAGACGATACGGTGCTCTATCTGCTTGAACGTGATGACCTGCGGGATGCGGCTATCGGCAGCGAAGCGATCCGCACCGCTCTCCAGCAGCTCGCCCTGCAGCGGGCGGCGGAGTGGCGGCATCGTCAGCGCAGTCCAGAGCTCGATTTTCTGCGCAAGGAGGCGGAGGACGATCTCGATGAGATGAATATGCCCCTCGAGGAGCAGGACTTCAAGGAGGAGCGCGACGAGATGAGGGCGTCCGCCGGCATTGGCATGGCCATCTGGCTGGGGATCGCCATAGACGCCGTCCCGGAATCGCTGGTGATAGGCAGCCTCGCCTCAGCTCCGGAAGGTATGAGCTTTGCCTTTATCGTCGGCGTTTTTCTGGCCAACTTCCCCGAGGCGATGTCGAGTGCGGTGAGCATGCGGATCGCCGGTTTCAGCCGCCTTCGTATTCTTTCTATGTGGGGATCGCTCTGTCTGCTCACCGCACTCGGCGCGGGCATCGGTGCTCTGGTACTCTCTTCGGCCCAGCACGGTGGGCCTTCTACCATAATCGTTTTTGTCGAGGGGCTGGCGGCCGGTGCCATGCTGACGGCTATTGCCGAGACCATGCTGCCTGAGGCCTTCGAACAGGGGGGATCCATCGTCGGTATGGCGACACTCTGCGGATTTCTGGCGGCTTTGATAGTGGCCTCGCTTTGAGAGTATCGATAATTCCCTCAAGCGGCACGGTGGAGCCAGTATGAGCGGATAGCTCAATAGACCACTGATCTGTCCTCGACTTCCTCCTTGCGGCGCTGGTATTCTTCGGCGCTGATGCGTCCGGCTTCGTAATCCTCCTTGAGGTCTTCCAGAACCTTTTTGTTATTGTATTCATAGGCGGCGCCGGCGGCGCCGACGCCGAGGGCCGCTCCGCCGGCGACTTCGCGGCTGCAGCTGGAGAACGAAAGGAGTGGGATAATCAGTATAACAATATACAGGTATTTCATGTGTGCACCTCATAGGGGGTTCGTTGAGTGGTTTACGGCACCAGGGCAGAGGCCCCTGGAGGGCAGTGCCGCCGCTGTGGCCGCTGATTGAGAGTCTGGAGTCTCATTGGGGCTCTTGAAAAGTATACGCCTTCGCTTGATCTCGTCAAGAAGGCCAGGAACATCTGGGACAGGAGTATTGCTGAAATTTACCGCACATTCTGATTCTCAGACAATTTTATAAGAGAAGATAAAGCTGCAGCCAAAGACAGGGGGCAGGGGGAGAGACGACTAATGACAGTTCTCGGCGGCATAGCGCTGCATGTTGCGAAGAAAGGCAACCGCTTCTTTTTCCGCATTGTAAAAGTATAGGCCGCTGAGCATGCCATTGCCGATGACTCCCTGCTGGTGAAAGGTGACGCGGCACCACTCTTTTTCCCTACTCACCTGGTAGTAGCCGCTGATGGCACTGATGTCGGGGGAGATGAGGCCGTATTGTTCTATGGCGGTGAGGCGGTAGTTGATCCGGTCCGCCTCGGCATCGAGCCTGCGCATGAATGTGGCCCGCGAGTGATAGAACAGGCTGCTGTAATCATAGATAATCTTCTGCCAACCCTCTCCGTGGTCGGCAAGTTCCACACCATCGGCATGGCTGGCGTACTGCCGGAGACGCTGCGGGTCATAGAGCATTTCGAGCAGACATTTTTTACCTGCATCGATGGTAAAGTCCCCGGTAAAGCTATAGCTGTCGTCGCTGGTGGAAAACCGGTGACGGATTTCCTCCCCGGCGGCCGGAATGGATGAGGGGAAGACCAGAGCAAATACGGCGACTGCCAGGGAAACAATGAGGTAGCGCATGGTGCATCCTCTGTGCTGAAGGTGTCGGTAAAAAAAAATACGAGTGGGTGAGAAAATTCTATCATTTTCCCTGCCCTTGCTCAACTCGATCCTTGTATCGGCCGGTAACGGATGTCTACGCATTCGGCGGCGAATACTCATGGCCATCCCGGCAGGGGAACAGTCAAAAGGCTGCGCGGCTGGCGCCGGAGTAAAAATGATGCTATATTCTATAGCGATGAAACACCGTTACTCGCTCATGACATGTCGGCAAAGCGGTAGGGATTACTCTTGCCATGGTCCTCTTCTCTAGGTATACATGCAACCGATATCAGCCGAGCAATCGGTGAAGATCCCGAGGAAGAACCGGTTTTCCGGCGCTGCGGAAGATAAAAAAAGCATAAGGTTATCCTATGTCCAATGAAATAGATTTTGACACGATTTTAGGCAAGTACCGATCCGACCCCTATGATTATATCGACGTTCACGCCATCCATACCGGCGTTGTCAATTTTAAGGTCGATGAGGGGGATGATGTTGATTCAGCCAGCGGCGAATGGAATCATATTCCCGGAACGTCGGTCTATGAAATTAACCGGGAGCGCAACCCCAAGCTGGTGCATTCGCATATAAAGGGCACCATTTCCGCCATCAACGGCGAACTCGACGGTCAGTTCGTCGAAGCCGGCGAAAAGCTCATGACCATTCGTCATCCTTTGAAGAAAAAGGAAATAATAGAAAACATTCTCAAAGAGGTGCTCTTTCTTTTTCGGGCACCCGAGAGAGCCAAATATTTCTTTTCCCTGGATATACAATCACGAATCGAGAAAAAGGGTGCCCGGTCGGTTTCCGTTTCGCCGGGCGAGGAGATCATCACCATGTCGCTGATGAAACGCGATACGCCGGTCTACTATAAGGGCGAACCCGGTGTTATCCACTCGGTCTACTTCAAACCGGGCGTCTCCGTTGACCAGGGAAGCCCGCTCATCGGTGTCTGCGCACCCGAAAAGCTGCCGTTGATCCAGAAAATCATAACCCGGGTGAAGGCCGACTGGGATCAGAACGCCGCTGTTTAAGATGGCCGGCTTCATGCTCGGCTCCACGGAGCTTCGGGACCATCTGCACAGGGTGGAGCTGCCCGATCGACGCCAAGGCCCCTTGGGCGCATATGCTGCCGAAATACTCCGTTACGGGGGCTTTGTCGGCTCCTCAATCGAATGCCATGGCCAGCTTGTCCGGTCGATGGAGCGGGCACGAGAGCATATCGACCGATGCGAAGGAGAGGGACGGGCGGTTGAAAGCGGCAGAGTTATCATTGCTGAGCGCCTGAGCGGCTCTAAAGGCAGGTTTACCAGAAGATGGCATGCCCCGCCCGGAGGTCTCTGGGGCTGTCTCATTCATGCCAACGCCCTCACACCGCAATCGTCGATGCTGTTCTCCCTTGCCGTAGGCGTAGCCGCCTGCGAGGCCCTTGACTCCTACCTGCCGGGAAGACCGGCCCTTCGCTGGATTAACGACGTTCTCATAGACGGCGGCAAAGCCGCCGGTTTCCTCATAGAAAGCCATAGCGGTCCCCGCTGGAAAGAGCAGTTTCATCTTGTGGGCTTCGGTATCAATATCAACAACACCTCCTTTCCGGAAGAGTTGAGGGGTACGGCTGTCTCCCTGTGCGACAGACGTGGTTCTCACGTTGATCTCAGGGAGTTCAGCCTGGTTTTTCTCGCCAAGTTGACCTGGAACATCGGCCTGCTGTATTTCGTCGAAGCCGGCGGAGGCGCGGGCGCACCAGACGACGAAGGAGTCCACCCTGTTGTCAGTCGCTGGTGCGAGCTTGCCGACACTCTGGGGCGCAAGGTGGTTTTCGGCTTTGATGTCATCTCCAGGCCCCAGTATAGGGCGACTGCCGTAGACATTGCCGCCGATGGCGGTCTGGTGCTGAATCTGGAAGACGGTCACACCGTAATAGAACACAGCGGAGAAATTCGTTATGTGTGAATCCATCCGCTCACTTCGCTGATGGGCATGCAGGCTGGTGAACTCTTCATGCTTCTTGGCACGGGCTAGCGCTTTGCATCAATTACCCGCGGCGTCATCGTTTTTCGAAATCTCTCTATCGTCGGCGTCGACTTTGGCTTCTTGACGCGTATATGTCAGGAAGCTGGTGGTTGGCCGTCAGTGACCTGTCCGTTCACGGTTATCAGGTGTCGAAACTGCAGGAAGAAGCCACCAGTGACGGGATCATGGCGTTTCCCGCTCAGATGGGGATATCATCTTCAAGATCAGCAGCTGGCAGATAGAGGAGCTGCTGAAATTCCTTGAAGGCGGAAAAGACGAAAACGGGAAGGCGAAAAAGAAAAAGCGAGGCGGCAAACCGGAGGATCGACGAAGGCGGGAAGCAAAGTCGATACAACAATCTTTTCGGCGAACGGTTGGATTTCATATCGGATCCTTGCAAAGAAACTTTACTTTCACTTCATCATCGTATAGAAAAGGAGATGTCGGCCGGCGTGCCACCGCACCCAGGCAATAGAGCCTACGTCCCGGTGATTGGGCTGGTCCGGTTCTCAGCTGATGTCAGGAAGAAAGCCATATCAATTGGCGTATCAATGCATCCCTACAAGGAGGAGGATTACTTCATGAAAAGAACTCTGTCTGTACTGTTGTCTCTGGTGGCTGCTGCACTGTTGTTCACCGGTTCCAACACCTTTGCTGCCAGTATCGATCTGGCCGAACAATCGACGCTGGAAAAGATCATCAAGAGCGGAGAATTGCGCGTGGGCTTCGAGGCCGGTTACATGCCCTTCGAGATGACCGACCAGAAGGGAAATTTTGTAGGCTTCGACATTGATATGGCCAAGGAAATGGCCAAGGCAATGGGTGTAAAATTCGTTCCTGTCAACACCGCCTGGGACGGTATTATCCCGTCTCTTATCACCAACAAATTCGACATCATTGCCTCCGGCATGACCGTCACCCAGGAGAGGAACCTCAAGGTCAATTTCGCTGATCCCTACATCATCGTCGGCCAGACCATTCTGCTCAACAAGAAATACGAGGGTGAGGTCACATCCTACAAGGATCTCAACGATCCCAAGTATACCGTAACCTCGAAACTCGGCACAACCGGCGAACAGGCCGTCCAGCGCAAGATCCCCAAGGCCACCTACAAGTCCTTTGAAACCGAGACCGAAGCCGCGCTTGAAGTGGTTAACGGCAAGGCCGACGCCTTCGTCTACGATCTTCCCTACTGCGTTGTCTTCATGGCCAACCAAGGCGGCGGCAAACTGGTATTCCTCGATGAGCCGTTTACCTTCGAGCCTCTGGCCTGGGCCACCAACAAAGGGGATCCCGATTTTCTCAACTGGCTCAACAACTTCCTGAGGCAGGTGAAGAACGACGGACGTTACGAAAAGATCTACAAGAAATGGATCCAGTCCACGGACTGGATAAAAAACGTCCAGTAAACAGCGAAGTTCAATCCCGTCAAGCGGGAATTTTCACCGCCCGATACAAGGGCGGTGACATCCTCTCGAAGCAAAGGCGTCATCATTGAAGTGGCGTTTTGCTTCGAAGGCACTGAATGTCATTGAGTGGCAGCAGAGGCAGGGCCGCCCAGAAGGGAGGTCCTGCCTTTTGCAAATA
>CAKZOA010000438.1 GCA_937132035.1 uncultured Desulfobulbaceae bacterium
TATCAAAAGACAACCTGATTACCCCCTGAAACTCAGCCTAGCCAATTATGGGGAAAAGAATATCCCTGCTTCAGACCGAGTTGCTGAGAATAAGGGGTAATCAAAAAAAGTTGTGAAAAGTAGTGAGAGTTCCACTCCGGAAATTCTCCGGAAAATGTCGGTCGCCCTGTGCGGCGGCCCTCAGACCAAGATCTAGTTGAACAAGGAGGAGGCACATGGAAAAAGACCAGGACAAACGTCGTTCTTTTCTCAAGCACATTCTGGCTGGTGCCGCGGTTGTGGCCGGCAGTGTGGCGGCCATCAAACCCGCCAGAGCCAGAAAAACGGCAGCCGTAACGCACGACGGGGACGAGACCTGCTATCAGGAAAGTGAAAACTTCAAAAAGTACTACGATTCGTTGAAATCGTAGGTTCCTGCATGCAGGGACACAGTGGCCAGCATATTCAGTTCTAAGAATTGTGAGCTAGCAATCAAGGAGACAGACACATGGCACGAAGCAAAATACTGAGGTCCTCTGGCACCGGTGTCGAAAGCACCGGCAGAAAGGTGACACTCAATCCCAAACTGGCGAGGAGATCGTTCTTGAAGATCTCTGCAGCCACTGCCGCCCTGACCGGTGCGGCCATGACCAGTAAACTTACCACCAAGGTGGCGGCCGCGCCTGCGCGCAAGGCCCAGTACGAAGGCTCGAAAAAAGTCCGCACCATCTGCACCTACTGCGCCGTCGGCTGTGGTATAGAGGCCGAGGTTCAGAACGGTGTCTGGGTTCGTCAGGAAATCGCCCATGATCATCCGGTTTCGCGGGGCGCACACTGCTGTAAAGGCGCCGGTGCCATCGATATGGTCACCAGCCCCAAACGCCTGAAAACACCCCTTAAGCGGGTGAACGGCAAATGGACCAGCATTACCTGGGATCAGGCCATGGGCGAGATCAGCTCAAAGCTCCTGGAGATCAGGGAAAAAGATGGTCCCGACGCCCTCCATTTCAACGGCAGCGCCAAGGTCTCCACGGAGATGGCCTACCTCCATCGCAAATTTGCAGCCTTCTGGGGGTCGAACAACGTCGATCACCAGGCCCGTATCTGACACTCCTCAACGGTGGCAGGTGTCGCCAATACATGGGGTTACGGGGCAATGACCAACAGCTTGAACGATATCAGGCATGCCAAGAGCATGATCTTTATCGGTTCCAACGCGCCGGAAGCGCATCCAGTGGCCATGCAGCACGTGCTGCACGCCAAGGAGAGGAACAACGCTCCGATCATCGTTGTAGATCCGCGTTTTACCAAGCTTGCAGCCAAGGCAACCGATTTCGTTCGTATCCGTCCGGGAACCGATGCGGCCTATATGATGGGTCTCATCAATGCCGTTATCACCAACGGCTGGGAAGACGTGAATTTTATTTCCACCAGGGTTGCAGGCTATGAGGAAATGGCCGAAGTCGCCTCTCATTATACGCCCGAGGTGGTAGAAGATATCACAGGCATTCCCGCAGCCGAAGTCACCAGGGTGGCCAAGCTGCTGGCAAACAACCGTCCTACCAGCCTCACCTGGTGCATGGGCGGAACCCAGCATCATATCGGTTCGTCCATTACCCGCGCCTTCTGCATTCTGCAGCTTGTTCTGGGCAATATGGGCAAGTCCGGCGGAGGTACCAACATCTTCCGCGGCCACGATAATGTCCAGGGGGCGACCGATATGTGCATCCTGTCGCATTCGTTGCCTGCCTACTACGGCCTTAGCGACGGCGCCTGGCAGCACTGGAGCCGGGTCTGGGACGTCGACTACGACTACATCAAGTCCCGCTTCAAGGAAAAGAAGTGGATGAACGAGAAGGGCTTTACTCTTTCCCGATGGTACGAAGGTGTTATACAGGAGGACAAGATCCATCAGTATACACCGCTCAAGGCTCTGATCCAGTGGGGATGTGGACCGAACTCCAACTCTCAGTACCACAAGGTCAAGAAGGCCTACGACATGCTTGATCTGATCGTTGTCGTTGATCCTTTTCCGACCATGACCGCTGCCCTGGGCGACAAGGATAATATCTATATCCTGCCAAGTTCCAGCCAGTACGAGACCGAAGGTTCGGTCACCTCGACTTCGCGCCAAATCCAATGGCGTCACAAGGTCGTCGACCCGATCTACGATTCCAAATCGGATTATGACATCATGGCCGATCTGGTAGGGCGTCTTGGATTTGCCGATGAGTTCTACAAGAATATCAAGGAGGTTCCCGAAGACATCACTCGCGAACTGGGCAAAGGCTCGCTGACCATAGGCTACAACGGCCAGAGTCCGGAACGCATCAAGAAGCACATGGAGAACTGGCACACCTTCGATATCGACGACCTCCAGGCCAAGGGCGGGCCCTGCAACGGCGAGTACTACGGCATGCCGTGGCCCTGCTGGAGCGAAGAGCATCCGGGTACCCCCATTCTCTACGATATCTCCAAACCGGTCATGGAAGGCGGGTTGCCGTTCAGAAACAGGTTCGGCGCGCTTACCACCTACGTGATGAGCGGCAGGGAAGAGGGTCTATTGGCGGCCAAGGGCGTCTGCAACCCCGGCAGCGAGGAAGCCGGCGGGTATGAAGAGTTCAAGGATATCGTTCCGGGAACCAACTGGAAGACTGACCTCTCGCAGAAGACCATCAAGGAGGCGCTGAAAAAGGGTATGGCGCCGTTTGGCAATGCCAGGGCCCGCTGCGTCGTCTGGACTTTCCCCGATCAGATCCCCATACATCGCGAGCCATTGCATTCGCCGCGTCCGGATCTTATCAAAAAGTACCCGACCTACAAGGACAAGCCCAATCATTACCGTGTCGATACCCGCTACGAGAGCGAGCAGAATCCCGAGTTGGTCAAGGAGTTCCCCTACGTCATCACCACCGGCCGCATGGTCGAACATATGGGTGCCGGCGCCGAGACCAGGAGCAACCAGTACCTGGCCGAATTGCAACCGGAAATGTATGTCGAGATCAACCCGGCGACCGCCAATAATATCGGGGTGCGCAAGGGCGGCATGGTAGTCGTCGAATCTCCCGAAGGTGGCAAGATCACGGTGCGGGCTAAAATCACCGAAAGAGTCGATGAAAAGACAATCTTCCTGCCATTCCATTTCGGCGGAATGTTCATGGGCGAATCGCTGGCCGACAAGTATCCCGAAGGCCATGCACCCTTCGTTTTGGGCGAGCCCGGCAACATTATCACCAACTATGGATTTGATATCATCACACAGATTCAGGCGACAAAAGATGGTCTGTGCAAAGTCAGCGCGGCCTAAGCCTGCTGAGTAAGGAGGTATAGAAAATGGCAAGGATGAAATTTTTATGCGACGTCGAGCGCTGTATCGACTGTTCCGGTTGCGTCGTCGCCTGTAAAGAAGGCAACCATGTCCCGGTGGGGATCAACCGCCGCCGGGTAGTAACCCTTAATGAAGGCAAGCCAGGGTAGAAGGCTATCTCGGTTTCCTGTATGCACTGCGCCGATGCTCCCTGCATAGCCGTATGTCCGGTGGACGCCATCTACCAGAGGGATGATGGCATCGTTCTGGTGTCGAAAAAGACCTGCATCGGTTGCGGGTACTGTTTCATGGCCTGTCCCTTCGGTGCGCCGCAGTTTCCTACGAACTCGGTTTTCGGTGCACGCGGTGCCATGGATAAATGTACCATGTGCGCAGGCGGCCCTGTGGAGAACTTCAGCGAGGAGGAGCAAAAACTCTACGGCCAGAACCGTATAGCCGAAGGCAAAGTGCCCCTTTGCGCAGGTATGTGCGCCACCAAGGCGCTGCTCGTCGGTGATGCCGACAAGGTTGCCGATGTATACCGGGAGCGGATATTCCAGAGAGGCTCGGGAGCCAACGCCTGGGGTTGGGATACCGCTTACAAGAAAGACTGAGCGAAGCAGAATACGCTTGGTATCATCTGATGCCGCTCCGGCCATCTGTAAGGCGGGGCGGCATCGAGTATTTATTTCGTGGAGCATCATATGCAGAGACGTATCGCTTTCGTTTCTCTTCTGACACTCGCCCTGTTTGGGGCGGCGGCTGCAGCCGTATCGGCGCAGGATCAGTTTTTCCTGTCGCCGCTGACATATTCGGTGTCGGTCTATTACAACAAGCTGATGGGTATCATTGCCGGCGACTGGCAGGGGTACGGTCAGCTCTTTACTTTTCTCCAGGATGAGTGGTTTGCAACACTGTTCCTGGCGGTAATCATTATCGTGCCGTTGGTGTTTTTGCTGCACTATCTTATCGTCGGCGCCAAGCATTTTGATCATGACGGCGAGCAGATCCTGTTTTTCAGCAAATATGCACGCATCGTGCACTTTGTTGCCGCCCTGTCCTTTTCGCTGCTGGTGATTACCGGCCTGCTCGTAATCTTCGGGGCCTTCTTCGGCGGGGGTATCTTTATCCGTTCGGCCCGATATCTCCATATCATTTCGGCAGTGGTTTTTGTCGTACCGGGCCTGCTGATGTTTTTTCTCTGGGTCAGGGATATGTTACCGCAATTGCATGACATCAAATGGATGTTCATTGTCGGCGGCTATCTGAGCAAAAAGAAGAAACCGGTGCCTGCCGGCAAGTTCAATGCCGGCCAGAAGATGTATTTCTGGTTTGCTACGGTAGGCGGCGGTGTCATGGCGTATACCGGCTATGTCATCTGGGGCTTCGGCGCCGGTCTGGATACTGTGCGCATCTATGCCATAATCCATAATTTCCTCGGCATGGGCATTGTCGCCTTTTATCTGACCCATGTCTATATGTCCGTTTTCGCCATTGCCGGTTCCCTCGAGAGTATGAAAACAGGCTATAAACCGAAAGAAGAGGTGGACATATTACATAGTAGATATAATTATTAAAGGTAGATCCTCCGAAAGACTCCCCCGTTAACCACTAAAAAATCGAGGGTTGTCCGGAGGGGGCTGAGGAACCGGTGCTCTTTTTTCTTCCGGTTTCTCGAAGAAGATGTTCTTTGAGATAGGGCGGGTCAAGCAGAGGTTGCTCCCGCCCTTTTGCATTTTCGGATTACTATCCGGACAACTACAAGAGGTCGAAATATGTTCCAACGCTTCAGTCTGTCCGTCTGCTTCACCGTCTTCGCTATAGCCATATTGTTAGCAACAGCAGGACCTGCTGCAACCGAAACGTTGCCTGAAATCAGTGTTGCCGTCCCTGAAAGCACCGAGGAACGCGCCTATCTGGGCCTTGAAAAAGAGCCAGGAGAGACCTTCAGCCTTGCCGAAGTTGACGCCGATATTCTCCTTATCGAGCTGTTCAGCATGTACTGCCCCTACTGCCAGGCAGAAGCTCCGCTGATCAATGACTTTCATGATCTGGCGCTGCGGCAGGAGGAACACGACGTCGATATCCGGCTTGTCGGCCTGGGCGCCTCTAACACCCAGTTCGAGGTTGACCAGTTCCGTGACACCTACGATATATCCTTTCCCCTGTTTCCGGATAAGTCGATGGCCTTATACAAAAAGCTCGGCGGGGAGGGCACACCCGGTTTTCTCGGCGTGCTGCTTAAAGAGGGGCATGATCCTGAGATCGTTCTGCGTCAGTCGGGCGGTTTCCACAGCCCCGAGGAATTTCTGGAGAAGCTGCTTGAGAGTGCCGGGTATAAATGAGGTGCCGGTCATGAAACATATTGCTGCTTTTGTCTTGATAACTGCGCTGCTGGTCTTTTATCCGGTGCATGATGCTGCGGCCGGAGGGCCGGTGAGTCGCTTCTACGACTATATCTACAACCCCGGCGATCTCAAGCCAGTCGACAGCACTCTCAAGGTGCGGGTTGGAGACAAGGCTCCTGATTTTACGCTACCTGCGATTTCAGGAAACGATGTGACGCTTGCTGATTTTCGTGGCAAAGCCAACGTCGTGCTCTCCTTTATACCTGCGGCGTGGACGCCGGTATGCTCCGGGCAGTGGCCCGGTTACAATATTGTCGAAGACAGGTTCCGCCAAAGCGATGCCGTGCTGCTTGGCATCTCCGTCGATAATATTCCCACCCTCTACGCCTGGACGCAACAGATGGGTGAGCTCTGGTTCGATGTGCTCTCCGACTTCTGGCCGCATGGGCAGGTAGCAGCGCAATACGGCGTGCTGCGCTCCGACGGTACCTCCGAGCGGGCACTCTTCTTCATCGATAAGGAAGGGGTGATTACCGCAGCGGAGGTAGTCGACATCAACACCAGGCCGCCCCTGGAAGATATTTTTCAGGAACTTGGCGCATTCGATCAGATGTAGCACCGGCTGCCAGTCTGGCTCCAGTAGTACGCTGGTCCAATGCTGGCGCTTTGGCACCGAGTATGGCATAATTGCACTCCTTATCCATCAGGTGCGGACAGCCATCATCGAAATGTTGAGCATGAGGTTGGTCTGCCCATTTTTTTCAGCGTATCAGGAGAGTGGTTCATGCCGGCAGTGGTCACATTCATAGGCTATCATGACAGCGGCAAAACGACGCTGGTCAGCCAGGTGGTCAAACACCTCAAAACCCGCGGCCATCGGGTCGCTGTCATGAAATCGAGTAATGAAACCGGTGTCACCTTTGACAGCACGGGAACCGACACCTCCGCTCATCGCCTGGCGGGTGCAGATTCAGTGCTGTTTGTCGCTCCTGACCAGATGGTGCTGCAGACCGGCCCCTCTGACCAGTCCGTCGTTACCCTGGCCCACCGCTATTTTGCCGATGCCGACATCGTTATAGGCGAAGGCTTCAAACATGCCCGTAAGATCGCCAAAATCGAGGTGCGCCGAGACAGCGATCAGGATCTTCGCCGGGAAGTTCATGGAGTCATCGCCATTGCCACCGACCTTGATATTGCCGGTGACTATGTCTTCAGTCTCCGTGAGGCAAATGAGATCGCCCAGTTCATCGAAAAACGGTTTATCCAGCAGAGAGACCAGAGGCCTGAGAAGGTATTTCTGCTGGTGAACGGCAGAAAGATACCGATGAAGGAATTCATCCAAGACTGTCTGGCCGGCACTGTTATCGGTTTTGTCGATTCCCTCAAGCTCACCGACGGTGCCAGGGAAATCGAGATGCGTATCAAACTCGACGATGGCGACCGCAGTTGAAAGCCGTCTTGCCGGCTGATCCATGAATCTTCTGGCGCACTTCTCTCTTACCTCTGGCTCAGAAACGTTACTGGCGGGCAGCTTTATTGCCGATTTTCTTCGCGGTGAACGGGCGCCGAATTTCCCCAGCGAAGTCTACAGAGGCATCCTCCATCACCGCCGCATTGACGCCTTTACCGATCGACATCCTCTGGTGAGAAGGAGCAAACGGCGTCTGTGGCGCCGACATAGGCATTATGCGGCCGTCATAGTCGATGTTTTCTACGACCACCTTCTCGCCCATAACTGGCATGATTATAGTGCCATGACGCTCGAGGAATTCGCCCACCGCGCCTACGGCAGCCTGGCACAGTTCCAGTCTCTTTTCCCCACAAGAGCCAAGAAGACCTTCCTCCGCATGCAAGCCGGCAACTGGCTGGTGCATTACCGCCGTCTTGAGGGCGTCGACCGGGCTCTGCAGGGGCTGGCGCACCGCAGCACCTTTGAGTCGGAGATGGCCAAGGCCGGTGAGGATCTGCGCAGGGATTACCGCCGATTCGAAGAAGATTTCAGAACATTTTTTCCCCTGCTGCAACAGTATTCCCTGGAGATTATCGAAGGCGGTGAGTTGTAGGGTTGCCCCTGGTTTTAATACCTGGATCTGGTTACCCCTTGCTCTCAGCAACTCGGTCTGAGACAGGGATACTCCTTTCCCGGTACGCCATCAATCCATCCCGGGGGGCTCGACTGCAGCCGTCCAGGCTACAGACGCCCGTGAAAAGAGCACACCTGTCTCCCCAAAATTCACTAGGCTGAGTTTCAAGGGTAATCGGGTACCTGAATGACCAATGTTGTATAACGAAGGTGGCTGCCCATATTTTACGCTCAGGCATATATTGTTGAATATGCTGGTCTGTTTTGGGATCGACCTGGTTCGGTCGTGATTTTTCACAGAAAATATTTCGAATGAGAAAAGTCCATATCTGCTCAAAAACTAGGCCATGAGATTAACAAAATAAAAAGATCGGCGTGTTCAGGGGGCATGGCCCTGGCGATGCTTGTATCACTACTTATAGTGGCTCCAGGTAGTATGGTTACTCTCTTTGATTGTCGTCACCGTGATGGACTCGAAGAAAAGTTGGGTATTTGGGGCCTTGGTAGTATTTTTCAGCATTATTTTTGATTCCCTTAATAGTGGATCCACGGCCTGGCATGAATCGATCTTTTTGAATTTCATCGATTATATTAAAAAGATTGAGATACGTTCTCTGGTTGTGAATGTTTTTGATCTGCAAGACATGGTGACTGGGCAACGGGAATGAATAAAACCTCCTTGCGGGGCGCAAAGCAGAAAAAGTGTTATCCCGATTCAAAGATTCTAACCCTGCAAAGCATGCGAAAAAGCACGTGAATGCAGGTCTTGTTTTTTTTTAAAGAGTGGCTTTGGTATAATGAGTGACTGGATCCAGATTATACTTTTGACGCTAATCGCAGGGATCGCAATGCCGGTTGGAGCTGCTATTGCCGGAATCGAGCGAATCCGCCCGGACTGGTTAGAAACGGAAGTTCGGCATAGCGTAATCGCCTTTGGCGGAGGAGCGCTTCTGGCGGCTGTTGCGCTGGTCCTGGTTCCCGAGGGCATACGCAGTCTGCCTCCGCCGGCAATTGTCGCCTGTTTTGCAAGTGGTGGATTCGCCTTCATGTGTCTTGATATGCGGTTAGCTGCCAACGCAACTTCAGCGAGTCAGTTGGTTGCCATGTTATCCGATTTTGTCCCTGAGGCCTTAGCGCTTGGTGCGACCTTCGTCTTATCCAAAGGTACTGGAATGTTGCTGGCTGGAATCATTGCCCTGCAGAATGTCCCCGAGGGCTTCAATGCTTACAGGGAACTTAGGTCATCGACACATTATAGTGGACCGCAAATCGTAGGAGCGTTTGTGCTCATGGCTTTACTAGGCCCAATTGCAGGTCTTGCCGGGTACTTCGTGCTTTCGGGATACCCGTACGTTGTTTCCGGAATAATGCTGTTTGCAGCCGGTGGCATCCTGTATCTTATATTTCAGGATATTGCGCCGCAAGCCAAACTGGAAAAGCACTGGGCCCCTCCATTGAGTGCCGTTGCCGGATTTTTGCTTGGTGTACTGGGAAAGGTTATACTTGCTGTATAACCTGTCGTTTCACCGGAGGATGTGATCTGCGCCGGTGAGCGTGCCGTAATGCTGAAAGAGAAAGGAGAATACAATGAAAACATTACTATCCGCTCTACTGGTGGTACTGATACTGACAGTCTCAGCCTATGCAACCGAGGGTATGGTTGACGTTAAAAGCTCCTTCGGCGTGAAGGAGACGGCAGACAGATTAGAAAATGTTTTGATAAAGAAAGGGATGACAATATTTAAGAGAGTGAAGCACTCTGAGGCAGCTCGAAAAGCAGGGGTGAGATTGCGAGACACCCAACTACTGATTTTTGGAAACCCCAAAGTGGGGAGTCCTCTCATGAAGTGTCAGCAAAGCGTTGCCATTGATCTGCCTCAAAAAGCTTTAATCTGGAAAGATAGTGAAGGTATTACGTGGATATCATATAACGATATACGATATTTGGCCCAAAGGCACAATATCTCTGACTGCGGTGAGGTGGTTTCCAAAATCGAGAAGGCACTCGCTGGTATAACACAGGCTGCAGCAGGACAATAGAAGATATCGCGATGCTCATTGAGCCGTCGCAAAAATCCGCGCGGCTGAGGTCCGCTCAGCCTCTCCAGTCAATCGATTGAAAACCTCAAGAACATCATTCGTATTCGAAATAGAGGGTAATATGAGACTCTTTTTTGTTTTCCTCCTCGTTTTTGTTGTATCGATTCCTGCTTTCGCAAAAAACCAAGAAAAGCATAAGGCGCTGCCCCCTGGCCTGCAAAAGAAGTATGAAAAAACAGGAGAGTTACCTCCAGGTTGGCAGAAGAAATTGAGACAAGGCGAAGTCCTCGACCCCAGATTGTACCATATAGCCAGGCAACACCCTGTGCGGCCAGTTGATTACTCCCTGGAACCGCAAGCGGGAACCCAGCTCCTCAGGATAGAAGACAGAATTGTGCGAATTATGAATGACACAAAAGTTGTTTTGGAAATATTTGGTGTGAAGACCAACTAAGGGCCTGCCGGAGAAAGCACTTTCCCGGAGTCTCGCTGCATTCGCTTACCGCCCATCTCCGTGTTGCTTTCATGAGGTGGGCTGGCGTCATCTTCTTCCTGAATCGACAATATCGTAAAGTATCATTGCCGCAACAACTGTCCAGCCCACGGCATGGAACATAAAAATGCCTATTGGATCGAGAACGCCTGAAATGGTGTTGAGCACAGCGCTTACCAGAAAGACTGTACCCAGTAGCATCATCATGCTCAAAATATGGCAGCACAGCAGGATGGGTTTGCTGTCGATCTCGCTATAGCTGTAGGATGTCCACAATTGACTTATGGTTGCCCAGACTACTGGTATGGCCACGAAAAAAAGGAGGAGGTTGTTTTCGTCGGGAAGTCTGTAGTCAAGATGAAATTCAAAAAACCATACCCCGAAAATAAATATCATACAGTTTCTGATTATAACAAAGAGTCTCATAGTAGTGTATTTCCAGTCTGCCCGGCGCTCCTTTCGTATCTCCCTAACCCTTCGAAAAAAAACCCCGAAGCCTTGACAATGTTCTGCTTATCACGTTAGAATGGTACGACCATTAAGGGAAGGGTAGTCAGTTTGACTTTCCCTTGAAAGTAATTAAATGTCTGTATATATGCAACAATAAAATTTATCCAGATGGTTGTTGCTGAGATCGCAGTGAGCGTTTGTTGATATTGGCACGACCATTAGGGGGTGCGGCGGGTTTATGACTACACAATCAATTTTTATTCCTGTGCAGATAGGCAGGGCGGGTGAAGACATTGCCCTGCAGATCGAAGCGGCGATTCTTGAAGAAAAGATACTGCCCGGTGAGCGTCTTCCCAGTGAAAGAGAACTTCAAAACCTGTTTCAGTGTGGACGGGGCGTCATTCGGGAGGCCGTCCGCGCGTTGAAGCAGAAAGGGCTGGTCGAGATTCGCAAAGGAGCGAAAGGCGGGGCATATGTAAAGAATATAGATATCGCCAACGTTGGTGAATCACTTGGTATTTTATTGAAGCAACAGCATGTCGGCCCGGATAATATTGTTGAATTTCGTGAAAGCATCGACCGTGTTATAGCCGTTTTGGCCATTGCCCGGGCGAGTGCAGCCGAAAAAAAAGAGCTTGTTGCAGATACCGAAAAACTACTCGAGCTCCTTAAAATAGAAGATCCTGACCAGGATATCCTGGCACAGCATGACCGAGTGCTGAATATCCGTCTGGCAAAAATGAGTAAGAATCCAATTTTTGAATGGGTCATGGAAGCCATTCAGCATGGCTTCAGCTCCCACGATTATGCCCTCTATGACGATTCTGAATATCGTCGGAAAACAGCAGAAAACTGGAATGCCACCGCTTGCCGCATTGCGGAGAATGAGCCAGTCAAAGCACTCAATTCGATCTCGGCGCATTATGCCTTGCTGCAGAGCTGTATTGAGCAAAAAAAAGCTAAAACAGAAGGTCTATCCGAGAATACCGAAGCTTTTGGGTGAGCCTGTGGCCTCGTCGAAAAGCTTCAAGGCGATGAATGTATAGAATGGTTTTCCCAGGTTACCTGGATTGCCGCATTTTGATGAATATCTTTTTTAACAACGGAGTGAAGAGACATGGAAAACGGTACATACGATTATATCATAATAGGCGGCGGGGCGGCTGGAAGCGTGCTGGCCAATCGATTGAGTGCCAACCCACAGCATAAGGTGTTGGTCCTGGAGGCAGGAAAACCGGACTATCGCTGGGATTTTCGTATCCATATGCCAGCGGCCCTGACCTATCTGCTCACCGACAAGACCTACAACTGGCTGTATGAATCGGCACCGGAGCCGCAGATGCACAACCGTCGAATTGCTCAGCCCCGCGGCAAGGTGCTGGGAGGGTCAAGCAGCATAAACGGTATGATTTATATTCGTGGTAACGCACTGGATTATGAGAAATGGGCCGCAAATGAAGGTATGGAAAAGTGGGATTACGCCCACTGCCTGCCCTATTTCAAGAAAGCGGAAACCCGCCTCCAGGGAGCAGACGAATATCATGGTACAAATGGTCCGCTTAACCTGGAAACAGCGAAATGCGACAATCCTCTGTTCGATGCATTTTTCAAGGCGGCTGAGCAGGCAGGCCATCCGCTGACAGAAGATGTCAACGGCTATCAGCAGGAAGGTTTCGGCAAATTTGACCAGAATATCTATCGGGCCAGGCGTCATAATGCCGCCCGGGCCTATGTCCATCCGGTCAAAAACCGTCAAAACCTCAAGGTGAAGTGCAATGCCATGGTCAAACGCATCCTTTTTGATGGCAACAAGGCGGTAGGGGTCGAATACGGCAAAGGCAGCACGTCACACAAAGTCTATGGTGGAGAAATTATCTCCTGCGGTGGTGCCATCAACTCTCCTTCGCTCCTTCAGCTTTCAGGAGTAGGCAACGGCAGTGAACTCAGCAACCTCGGCGTCAAGGTTGTTCATGATTTGCCGGGTGTGGGCGAAAACCTGCAGGACCATCTGGAACTGTATGTCCAGTATGCCTGTAAAAAGCCGGTGAGCATGTATCCGGCGCTGCAATGGTATAACCAGCCAAAAATAGGCTATGACTGGCTTTTTCACCGTAAGGGGGCGGCGGCCACCAATCATTTTGAGGCGGGTGGATTTATACGTGGCAATGACCGGGTGCAGTACCCCAATCTGCAGTTCCATTTTCTGCCCATTGCCATCCGCTACGACGGCTCGGCACCGGCGCAGGGCCACGGTTTTCAGCTCCATGTGGGGCCGATGAACACCGATGTCCGCGGACACGTCAAAATAACCTCCTCTGATTCACAAAAGTATCCTGAAATCTTTTTCAATTATCTCTCCACCGACCAGGAGCGCAAAGAGTGGCTGGAAGCAATCAAGTGTTCGCGCCAAATAATCGGGCAGCCGGCCTTCGATGATTTGCGAGGCACCGAACTTGCGCCCGGGCCGGAGGTGCAGAGTGATGAAGAGATTCTTGATTTTGTCGCCCGTGAAGGCGAAAGCGCCTATCATCCATCATGTACCTGTAAAATGGGCTACGACGATATGGCTGTGGTCGATTCCGCCTTGAAGGTGCACGGGGTCGAAAATCTGCGCGTAGTTGATGCCTCGGTCTTCCCCTCCATTACTAACGGCAACATCTATGCTCCGGTTATGATGGTGGCGGAAAAAGCTGCAGACATCATTCTCGGCAACACGCCCGAAGCTCCTTCGCAGGCAGGGTATTACAGCCTTGAACGGGAGGCAGCCAACAATGAGTAAAACTGTAATGAACATGTATATAGATGGCCGCTGGCAACCTGCCGTATCAGGGAAAAGCCGCAAAATCATCAATCCCTGCAATGGCGTTGTTATTGCCGAAGTAGCCGAAGGCGACCGGGAGGATGCGCGTTGCGCAATTAAGTCAGCCAGGCAAGCTTTTGACAGCACAGTATGGTCGGATCTTCCCGGCAGTGAACGGGGCTGGTATCTCTATAAGCTTGCCGACCGGATTGAAGCAGAGAGTGAGGTGTTGGCTAAGCTGGAAAGCCTGGATACCGGCAAAACCGTTGAAGAGAGCCGTTGGGATATGTCCGATATCTCCGGAATATTTCGTTATTTTGCAGGGCTTGCCGATAAGGACGGCGGTGAGGTGATCAACTCACCGATACCCTGCAGCGAGAGCAAAGTGGTGCGCGAACCGGTAGGCGTGTGCGGTCAGATCTCTCCGTGGAATTATCCGCTGCTGCAGGCAGCCTGGAAACTGGCGCCAGCCCTTGCCGCAGGCTGTACTGTGGTTGTCAAACCCAGCGAGATTACACCGCTGACAACGCTGAAGACTACCGAATTTGCAGCCGAACTCGATTT
>CAKZOA010000439.1 GCA_937132035.1 uncultured Desulfobulbaceae bacterium
GTCGACGCGGAGAAACGCGGCAACGTCTTCATAGTTCGGCAGTGTCGCCGACAAGATGGTGAAAACCGCTCCGTGTCCAGTGACAACGATCAACCCATATACCTGCTGCGAATAGCGGGAGATTCCTCCCGGCCGTGCAGGATGAACCCTCTCCCCGACGGCATGGTTTACGTTCTCCGGCAAGCCTGTAGCGGCCACCTGCAGCGGTTGCTGCCGGTATTTTTTCTCAAACATACCATTCATAGGTTTCTCTGTCTGACGGGCGAGATTGATCTATTTGTTGGCAGAGAGGGATTTTTAGCGATGGCCAATCCTGTGAGACCGATTCTAACAGAAACAAAAACAGAAACTGCCACCAAGATCGGAAACATTCTCAAGAGAGAATGATAATTTGTATTGCATGGCTGGGCTTTTCGTGTATAATCCCTTCGCAGCTATACGGGAGCGAAGCACTCTACCATCATTGAATCACAGCAAGGAGGAACAGAATGTCGTCTACACCAGATAATTTGAAGCATGCGTTTGCCGGAGAAAGTCAGGCTAATCAAAAGTACAGGGCTTTTGCCAAGAAGGCCGAAAAAGAAGGGTTTGCAAATATTGCCAAGCTTTTTAAAACCACGGCGGAGGCGGAGAGAGTCCATGCCGAGGGACATCTCAAGTCGCTGGATTTGATTGCCTCCACCGCTGACAATCTCCAGGCGGCGATTTCCGGTGAAACCGATGAATACACAAATATGTATCCTCCCATGGCCGAGCAGGCGGAAGAGGAAGGCCACAAGGCCAAGATAATGTTCAAGTATGCCCTGGACGCCGAGAAGGTCCATGCCGACATTTACACCAAGGCCCTGGAGGCGGTGAAAAATGGCGTCGATATGGACGTGAGTGAATTCTACCTCTGCCCGATATGCGGCTATATCGAACTGGGGTCGGCTCCGGAGAAGTGTCCGGTCTGCAATGCTTCCGGCAAGGTTTTCATGACCGTTGCCTGAAGCAATCTTATTTCCCGGCTCTCGGCCTGGACGACCCCTTTCGGGAACAGGACTGAGAGCCCACCGCAGCAGAGATAGTTCAACAGCACTTTGCTGCGGGCCCTCACCTCTCTGAGGCCAGAGGGCGGAGCCTGCCTGGAAAGGATTCGCCCGCCTCTCCCTATCCGGCAGCGGTAAAAAGCGCAAGAATCCTTGCATGCTCGCTGCCGTTTTCATTTTTGAGTCCGCAATAGTTGCTGAGTGGTTCCTTAAATCCATAGAGTTGAAGCTGGGTTCTGCCGTATTCTGCCTTCGGATAGGCTGCTTCGAGCATGGGGGGCCATTCACGGTAAAAAGTGTCGAGTTCCTGCCGGAGAGTATCGACTGAATCCACAGAAAGAACCCTGTCGAAAAAAAAGCCCAGGTGTTCGGCCGAATCTCTCTTAAAGGCAATGAGCTTTTCCGTATGGTTTTTCGTGCCTGTATGCAACCGTGCCGGTAAAAAGAGCGCTCCCAGCGATGCCGGCTGCGCGTCATGCTGAAAATGATGATTTTCAAAGAGGGTATCGGCCGCTTCCTGCCTGAACGTTGACCATATTCTGCACGGCGGCAGGGAGGCGCCACGGATGAACCTGCACCAGGCCAGCAGGCGCTTCCTGATACTGTCCGCCGGCGGTTGAGATGCCTTTGCCACACGGGTGTTGAGCGTGCTGAAAAGCCCCACCGCCTCTTCGTCGTCTTCCTGTCCCTTCAAGGTCGAAAAAAGTTCGACTTCGCTGTCCTCAAGGGAGGTCAGCGCCTGTGAAACCTCGTATTCCTCCCGGTCGAGCATCTCGCCAATTGTAAGGATGAGTCGTGCATGCCAGAGCTGATCATTCTCCTCGGTCTGCTCAGTGGAGGCCCTGCCGGCCTGAGTTCCCGTGAGGGAGGAGATGATCTGCTGTCTCGATTCAGTTTCCTGCTGCCTTTTCGCTGACAGGGAGGCCAGCGTAAGGGCACTGAGCTGGGCGGCGTAATCGTCCTTTCTATTTTTTATATCATCTATTAAATTCAGGAAGCGCTTACGATCCTTTTCCAGGGGATGGGGAACAAGCGCTTGACAGAAACCGTCATCCATGAAACTATCGGCGCTGACCGCGCCTTCCCGCTCGTCTTCGACCACCTTTACGATATGTACTGTGGCAAAGGGTTGGAGAAGCACCAGCTGATCGGCAGAGAAAAGGGCTGTGTCGGGAAATAAAAGAGTCTCGGGTATATTCATATGAAAAACGTCAAAGAAAAAATCACCTTGTATCTGTCGGGTGTACTGTATTTTCTATTTAACCTGCGGCTGGGGGCCACGCCCAGGCAGAGTCTTGAAGCAACTCTTTGGCAAGTTGCCCAGACCGCGCCCTTTATAATAGGTCTTACCTGGATGATAGTCGCGTTTCTCCAATATATGGCAAACGGACGAAAAATGCCATGGGATAGACGGCTGAGAATCTTTTTTGCTCTTGGCATCATGGCCGGATTATTCTACGGCATCTACGAATACGCCGGCGTCGACACCGTCGGCGGTTAAGCCCACTCTTTTACATGCCCCAGGGATGAAACAACTGTGTTCCGGCTGGAGCCGGGCTTTTCTCCATGCAGCTCATCCCGCTGAATTGTTCATAGATCGGAATAGCCGCATAATAGAGCACTTTATGAAAAGCCCCGGGGAGGGGATACCGTTTTTCGTAAGAATCATTCTCATGTGGCGAGGTAGGGTCGTCGCCTCGGTTGAGGGCAACCGGTATTCGGCTCTTTGTCCATTATCCTCCTCTCTGGAAGGCGAGTGATCATGTTCTACCTGCATGCCTCAAACAGGACGGAAAACCTGCTGCTGCACCTGGCCAAGTTAGTTGAGGCCGACCCTGTCGATTCCATTTTCGAAAAGGAATATATCGTCATCCAGAGCCAGGGCATGGAGCGCATGATCTGCCAGCACATGGCGCTCTCGTTCACCAGCTGGTGCAATTACAGATTTCTGCTGCCTGTTAATTTTCTCCAGGAAATAGCCGGCCGACTTGATATGAAAATCACGCCGGACTGCTATGAGAGGTCTTTGCTCTGCTGGCGCATCGAGGAGCAGCTGCGAAGCCTTGATGAAGAAGCCGTTTACGCCCCTCTGTGTGACTACCTCCGCGGAGAACAGGTGGAGTTGAAGCGATTCCAGCTGGCCCGACTGCTGGCGCAACTTTTCGACCAGTATCAGATGATGCGGCCGCATATGCTGAAATCCTGGGAGCAGCAGCAGTGCTGTGGAGAAGACGAAGCGGAGCGCTGGCAGATGCAGCTCTGGCTGCGCCTGCTTGCCGAGCAGCCATCTATCCCCCATCGCGGCGAGCTGCTCCACAGGGTGACAGCCGCGCTCCAGGGAGCCGAATCGCTTCCTGTACTCCCTAAAAGAGTGTCCGTTTTCGGTGTTCATATTCTTCCGCCCTTTATTATCGACTGTCTTCAGGGGCTGGCGCGGCACTGCGATGTTCACCTTTTTCTGCTGCGTCCCTGCAAACACTACTGGGGTGATATCGTCACCCGGAAAACAGCGGCCGGGGCCGGCTTTCATCCCCTGCTTGTCTCGTTGGGCAGTCAGGGGCGTGATTTTCAGGAGCTTCTTCTGGAAAAGGTTGAAATAACGGAGGAGTTTGTCAGCTATGAAGATCCCGCAGGAGATCGGCAGACGGTGCTGCACAGAATGCAATCAGATCTTCTGGAGGGGGAGGTACGGTCCTGGCGCCCACAGATCGATGACTGTTCCTCCATCCGGATTGTTTCCTGCCACTCTCGCAAGAGGGAGCTGGCTGTGCTCAAGGACCATATACTCAATCTCCTTGAAAACGACGGGCAGCTGCAGCTTGGCGATATATTGGTAATGGCCCCTGATATTCAAGAATATTCGGCCTTTATTTCGGCACTTTTCGAGGACATTGCTCATTCAATAGCCGATAGAAGTCTGCAGCGGACCAACAGTTATGTAGCCATCTTCGAGGAATTTCTCAAACTCTTTGGCGGTCGTTTTGGCTGGTCGGAGGTACTCGATTTACTGGAAAGAGAGGAGGTCTATCCCCATTTCGGTATTAGCGGCGGAGATTTTGAGCTTTTGGAACACTGGGTGCGGGAAGCGGGTATTCGCTGGGGCCTTTCGGCCAGCACGCGCAGGAGTGAAGGTGTCGATTTTGCTGAAAACTGTTGGAAAACAGGGCTTGAACGGCTGCTGATGGGGTATGCCGTCGATATGGAAACAGAGGTTGCCGGTGTTTTTCCCTATACTGAGATCGAGGGAAGCGCGGCCCAACCGCTAGGCGGCCTGTGTCAGTTCATCCACCTTCTCGAAGAGGCGGAAAAAACCTTTCAACACCCGAAAACTCTGGCGGCCTGGACTGACGGTCTACAGCATTTTGCCGCGCAGCTCTTCGGGTCACCCGACAAGAGCGAGTTTTTGGAATTGATAAATAGTCTTCGCCGGCTCCGGGAGTATGGCCAGTTCCATTCATCCCCAGTGAGCCTGCAGGTCGTGACCTCCTGGTTTGCCGACTCTTCGGCCGAATCTCGATCGATAAGCGGGTTTCTCAAGGGATCCTTGACCTTCTGCTCGCTTTTGCCGATGCGCTCCATTCCCTTTCGCAGTATATGCCTGCTGGGGATGAATTACGGAGACTTTCCCGGCCGAGACCGGCAGGCATCCTTTGACCTCATGCGCAGGCCGCGGCTCGGAGACAGATCTGAACGTGCCGATGACAGATATCAGTTCCTCGAGGTGTTGCTCTCAGCCCGCGAATTTCTCTACCTCAGCTATATTGGCCAGTCCCAGCAGACCAACGAAGAGCTGCCGCCGTCGGTAGTGGTTTCTGAACTTCTGGAGGTGCTGGAAAACTACCAGCAGGCGGACCAACTGGTGGAGAAACACCCGCTACATGGTTTCAGCAGCGACTATTTCAGACCTGATTCCGAATTGTTCAGCTACAGTGAGCGGGACTATCTCGTCTGTCTGCGGCAGAAAGGAAAAAGACAACGATCCAGACCCTGGTGGCAGGGCACACTGGAGTCTGACCTACGGCAGATTGACTTTGCCGATTTCTTGCAGTTTTATTCACACCCCCAGCTGTACTTTCTCAAGAACTGTCTGGGTGTCGCTCCGTTCACGGGCCTGGAGATTCCCGAGGAGACAGAGGTTTTTGAACCGTCCGGTCTCTTGTCATATATCGTTGATCAGCGTATTCTCGTTTGTGAACTGGCAGGAGAGGATGGAGACAGCCTGCAGAAGAAACTCCGACATGACGGCCGCTGGCCGCTTGGCTCTCCGGGGGAGGTGGCCTTCGAACAGAAAAGAGAGGAGATTGGTGATTTCGCTGCTGAGATGGCCGCTCTTGATCTGGGCAAACCGCTTGATGATCTCGACTTTGCATTCGAAGTCGACGGCTGTCTTCTTCGTGGCACTCTGGGAAACCGCTTTGAGAACGGGTGCCTGCTTGCCCGCTACGGCAAGCTCCGCGGCAGGGATCTGCTCAAAGGCTGGCTGCATCATCTCATCAGCTGCCAGGTGACTCCGGAGGCCTCGACGACAGTGGTATTCATGAACGACTGCCGCGGCGTTTTCACCGCGGCTACCGAGTTGCGCCCCAGCCTTGCCGATCTCGTCGCTTTGTATGGTGCAGGGCGGAGCGCTCCCATCAAACTGCTGGTGGAGCCAGCGGTGGAATACTGTCGGCAGAAAATGCGGCCCAGGGGGAAAATATCACCGCTGATAAAAGCCCGAACCCAGTATCGCCACAGCATTGACAACGGTTACGAATCCTCCTGGTCGCTCATTTTTCAGGGGCTGGACGACGAGCAGGTGATAGATGAAAACTTTGCCGCCCTCTGCGAGCGGATCATGCTGCCCCTCTGGAGGTGTGTGAAGTGACAGGGACTCCTCTCTTCGATGCTGCTGCCGATCCACTACAGAAGGGCGTCAACATGATCGAGGCCAGCGCCGGTACCGGCAAGACCTTTACCATTGCCATGCTCGTGCTCAGACTGGTGGCGGAGTATGGACTCAAGATTGATGAAATCCTCTTGGTTACCTTCACACGGGCGGCAACTCAGGAGCTTGGCAACCGCATCAGAACGCGATTGCTGGACGCCCGCGATTTTCTGGACGGCACGAGAGGCGGCGAGGATGAGACGCTGCAGCGCTGGTCAGAGAAGCTGGCTGAGAAACAGACGGTGCAGCAGCGAATTGCCGATGCGCTGCTCGACATCGACAGGGCATCCATTTTCACCATTCACGGCTTTTGCCAGCGTATGCTTCAGGATCTGGTAATGGAAAGCGGCGAGGTCTTCGATCTGGAACTGCTGGCCGATGGCGATGAAATCCGCCGGCGAATAGCCGATGATTTTTGGCGCAAAAAGATCTATCCACTGTCACGGCGCCAGAGCGGCATGATCCTGGCCCAGTTTGCCTCACCGGAAAAACTCTATGCCTCCGTGGCGCCTGTGCCTTTGCGCTTTCACCGCCTCGAGCCCGAGTTCGGCGATCTCGCCGAATCGCAGTTCAGCTTTGAGCGCTCCTTTGAGGCTCTGGCATCATGGTGGCGGATAAACGCCCAGGCTCTTTACACCGGGCTCGAGAGTCTGGTTCAGGCCGGCAAAATGAAAAAGGGTTTTACCGAGGACTACGACAGGTGGTACCAGAACGTGACGGAATATCTGCTGGGCTCCGGCACTGTTTTCCCCGCGCAGCTGCAATGGCTTCAACAGCAGGGGCTGACCGAGCAGATTAACGGATCGAAGGTGCGCGGCGGCGCAGCACAACAGGAGTTGATTGAAAGCCTTTTTTTGCCAGACAGCGAGGCCTGCTCCTTTGTCGAGGATTGCCGCAGACTGATATTGCATATTCGCGTCGAGCTGCTCAAAACACTCAGTGTCGAAAGCCAGCGATGGCTGCGACGGCAAAGCGCCATCACCTATGACGAACTCATCCTCCGTCTGCATCAGGCGGTGACCAGCGGCGACGGCAGTATGGCCCGGAATCTGCGCCAGCGGTTCGCGGCGGTACTCATCGATGAATTCCAGGACACCGATGCGCTGCAATGGCAGATTTTCGGTTCCGTATTCGGCCACGGAAGCTACTGTTATCTCATCGGTGATCCCAAGCAGGCCATCTACAGGTTTCGCGGCGCCGATATCCACTCCTATTTTAAGGCCAGAAAGGCAGCTGATTCTCTCTATACCCTGGGGAACAATTTCCGCTCTCATCCGGGTGTTGTCGGCGGCATAAACGCACTTTTTCAAGCAAGACCGAAGCCCTTTGCCTTCGAGGAGGACATTCTTGCCTTCCAGCCTGTCCGGCCCGCAAAGACGGCCGAAGACGGCATGCTGCTGGACCAGGACCATGACCAGGGTTCGGCAAACATGGTTTACTGTCAGCTGCCGCGATGCGGGGACAGTCAGAACGGCCGTTGGAGCTCTTCTGTGGCGGCAGCTGCGGTCACGCGTTTAACCACCGAGGAAATTGTCAGGCTGCTCAATGACCCTGCCGAAGTGTGGCGAAAAAAGAAAAAACTGCCACTGCAGCCGAACGATATCGCCATCCTCGTCCGCACGAACAGGCAGGCGGAGGAGTACCAGCAGAGTCTGGTCGAGGCCGGCGTTCCGGCAGTGGTCTCGAGCCGTCTGTCGGTATACCTCACCGAGGAGTGCCGCCATCTCCTCCTGCTCCTCGAGGCCATGGCCAGGCCGGAGGAGCTCGATGTGTTAAAACAGGCGCTGACCTTGCCATGGTTCGGTCTCACCGGTGACGAGCTGTATCGTATCTACAGCGATGAGGCGGAGATGAGCGCCTGGCATGAACGCTTTCAGAATTATGCCGGTACCTGGCGGGAGAGAGGCGTGCTGGCGATGCTGAGCCACCTCATAGACGGAGAAAGTATCTATGCCGGTATTGCCGCAAGGGGGCGGGGTGAGCGCATAATTGCCAATATGGAACATTTGCTGGAACTACTACAGCAAGCCGAAAGCGATAATGGCTACGGCCCACTGCAGCTTATCCAGTGGCTGCAGCGCCGGCTCGAAAAAGGTGAAAAGGAAGAGGAGCTGCGACTGGAAAGCGATGATGAGGCCGTACGAATCGTCACCATGCATGGCGCCAAAGGCCTGGAGTTCCCGGTGGTCTTCTGCCCTCTTCTCTGGTACCGCCAGATGCGGCTGGAAACGGAACGTCTGCGTGTCGCCTCTCAGGAGGATGGTGGTATGGTCATCGATCTTGGCTCCGAAGAGTTTGAGAGAAGGCGCCAGCAGGCGCTCATCGACGAGATGGCCGAGGAGCTGCGGCTGGCCTACGTGGCGCTTACCCGCTCGCAGCTCAGATGCTATGTTGTCTGGTGCGATGTGGCCGGGCGGAGGGGTGGTTCTGCCGACTCCTTTGATTCGTCGCTGGGGTATCTGCTTTTTCCAGAGGGACCGACATCCTTTGCCGGGCAGCAACAGCGATTGCAGGAGCTGGCCTGCGGTACGGAGGTGGTCCATCGGCTATGCGCCGATAGCGGAGCTGTTACTCCATATAGGGGGGTGGTCGTTGGCGACCCCTGTATCTACCGGTTGCGAGAGAGTCGCCGTCTTCCCCTGAAAGCTGCCAGCCAAATGACAAGCTACTCCGCCCTGGTCGCCGGCGACATTCATTCGAGCACTGTCACCGAGCGAAAGCCTTTATCTTCAGCGGATGCTGAAACCACCGATTTCGCCGAGTTGCCGTCCGGGGCCAGCTTCGGTAGCGCCGTCCATGACATGCTCGAAGAAATCTCTTTTGCCGAGCTGCTTCGTCCCCATCAACACCGCTCCATGCTGCATGCCACATGCAATGCATACGGTCTCGAACCTGACATGACCCTGCTTGAGTCCATGCTGCAGACGGTGGTCAGTGCACCTATAGGCCGGTGTGTAAAAGCGCGGTTCACTCTGGCAGACCTCGATGAAAAACGCTGCATAAAGGAAATGGGGTTCTATTTCCATCTAGCAGGTGGTGAGACCGGCAACCTCAATGCGATACTGGCCGGTGAGGAATCTGTATGCCCTATTGCCGAGAGGGAACTGGCTGGGTTCCTGACGGGCTTTGTCGATCTGGTATTCGAATATGAAGGTGTCTACTATATAGCCGACTACAAAACCAACAATCTCGGGCCGTATCTGGGAGACTACCGCGGCACGTCGCTGGTCGAGGCCATGGCTCAGCACAATTACGGGCTGCAGCTGTGGCTCTACGCCCTGGTGCTCCATCGTCATCTTGCCAATTTTCTACCGGGCTATGATCACGGTCGTCACTTTGGCGGCATTTTTTATCTGTTCGTTCGCGGCATGGGCAAGGGGCCGGCAGGGATATATTATCGGAAGCCCGATCTCGATACCCTGGAGCGGCTGGGCCGCTGCTTTGGAGGAAAAAACTGATGGCTGCTGTTAAGGACAACCTTCTAGCCCGTCATCTGGCACGGTTTTTTGCGGAAAAATCGGATTTGGATGCTGGCAAGGCAGTGCTTTTTGCGGAGCTGATCGAAGACCTAGGCGCCGTCGTCGCCGAAGGTCACAGTTGTCTGCCCGTTGATGATGACCAGCGTCACCTGCTTGCCGGCAGCATTCTGGTTTCCGAAGGCGAAAAAACCCCTCTGGTGCTTTACGGCAATACTCTCAGCTTTCAGAAGTATTTTCGCTATGAGGCGAGGCTGGCAGCGCAGCTATACCGCCTGGGCATGCGAGTGCAGTCCGTCAGAGAATTACAGACCTGCCTGGAAGCGGTCTTTGCCGGTGAGTCCCAAGACGGCAACAGGCAGCGACAGGCCGCCGAACTTGCTGCCAGCAGGGGGCTTACCATAATTTCCGGCGGTCCGGGAACGGGCAAGACTACGACGGTCGTCCGTATTATCGGCACTATTCTCCAGCTGTCCGGGAGCCAGCTCCGGGTGGCTCTTGCCGCACCAACCGGCAAGGCGGCCATGCGACTGCGACAGTCTGTGGTGCAGGCTCTGGATGGGCTGGTGCTGGCCGATGAACTCAAAGCCGCGGTACCCCGGGAGGCAATGACTCTGCACAGGCTGCTCGGTGTTACAAAACATTCCTTTCAGTTCCGCCACAACCAGGAGAATCCGTTACCGCTGGACCTGGTCGTCGTTGATGAGGCCTCCATGGTGGATCTGGCCCTGATGAGTAAATTGGTCGACGCCCTGCCGCCCCAGGGGCGTCTTGTACTGCTGGGCGACAAGGACCAGCTCGCCTCGGTGGAATCGGGAGCGGTTCTGGCCGATCTTGTGGAAAATCTGGGCGCCAACACCGTAGTGCTTGAAAAAAGCTATCGCTTTGACAGGGCTATTTCCGGCCTGGCAGCGGCGGTCAACGGTAATGACCCGGATAGAGCCTGGCAGCTTCTGGCAGGTAGAGAGCATGGTAATCTGCACCTGAGCGGAGCCGGCGAGAGACGAAATCTCCACCAGGGTTATCAGGGATATATGGACCATGTCAAGCGCCTTGACGGTGAGGGATATGCACAGCTTTTCCAGGAGTTCAGCCGTTTTCGCATCCTCTGCGCTATCCGTTCCGGCAAATGGGGTGTGGACAGCATTAACGCCCTTGTCGAGAACCACTATCTCGACAAGGAGGGCATTTCCGAGAAATGGTATTCGGGCAGACCTGTCATTATTAACAGAAACGACTACACGCTTGATCTCTACAATGGCGATATCGGAATTTGTCTGCCGGATCCGCAGGACGGCTGTCTGAAAGTATGGTTCGAGACGGAAAACGGCTTGCGCTCTTATTTCCCCTACCGGCTGCCCGATCACCAGACGGCTTTTGCCATGACCGTCCACAAAAGCCAGGGATCCGAATTCGATAATGTGGTTCTGGTTCTCCCCGAAGAGGACAATCCTGTGGTATCCAGGGAACTTGTCTATACCGGCATCACTCGTGCCAGAAAGAGTCTGCGACTGCTGGCCGGCAGAGAAATTGTGGCAGCAGCGCTGGCCCGTCGGACCAAGCGCTACAGCAATCTCGGGACGATGCTTCAGGAGTTGGAAAAGCGGGCGGCTGGATAGCAGGGGAAAAGTAAATTTTTCCTCAGGTGGTGGAATTCAAAATATTTGTAGAGTATTGTTGACGATATGCCAAGATTCTGTTGTATCGCTACGGGGCCGGAATGCAGAAAGATAATATCACTAAAGAAGTTGTAATTCTTCTGACCGATATGGAGCAGTACTCCAGACTGACGCAGCATATGCGGCCGGGAGAGATACGGGATTACATCATCGCCTATTACCAGGAGTTCCAGTCTGTGTTGCTGGTGGATGAGTTTCAGCCTGTCTCCATAGATCCTTCAGCGGGAGACGGTGCTGTCATCGTTTTTGAAAAAAGGGAGCAGGGATCGGTTGAAGAACTGTGCACCAGGGCTCTCCAGGCGGCTATCCGCTGCAATATGGCCATTGACGAGGGGCGTATTCCGGCGACTCGTATGGGCCTGTTCCTCGGTGATATCATCGAGGCACAGCTTGGCCCGAGAGTGCATCGTTTCGGTTCGGCCTTTGCCGTTGCCAGCAGGCTTGAGGAACTCTGCGGCTATTATGACACCCTTATCCTCATGGACCGTGAGGTCGCCCGCAATCAGAGGCGGGAGCAAGAATATATCGTTGCCATAGGCAAGGTGACGCCCAAGAACTTCACCACTCCCTTTAACCTGTTCTCCATTCTTAAACCAGGCGTCGGCAAATGTCCCATCGATATAGACCGACAGCTTTTGCTGGAGTATATTTCCAATAAGAATCAGGCCATGGACCTGTTCTGTGGTAATCTGCTCATCGGCCTCGACCCTGATTTTCCGGCGGTGCGGCAGAAGCTGACCGAAGCTCAGAAACAATTCCAGGCACTGCTGGGGAGACCGGATCTGGCCACCGAAAGAATTCTTGAATATATACGGGAGTTTCCCTTTCCCGAAAGGGATTTCAAATATACAGGCGTCAAGATAGGTGAAAAGCGGGGGAATGCTCTCGGATACAGGCTGTATCATCTTTCCAAACAGCTTCTTCGGGCTATTGATCCCGACCTCTACCTGGCCCTGGTGGCCGATACCGACTGGGAGCATTATTTTCAGCTCGAATGGTGTAAAAAGGGCGGTGCCATCGTCACCAAGGGCGATGCTGCCGACGGCATATACTATATCGACACCGGCATGGCTCGGGTGGTTGACGATGATGGGGCCCTGATCGCCACTTTCACTGAAGGAAGTGTTTTCGGCGAGATGGCCTATTACAATAAGGAAAAGCGCCGGAGCGCCACGGTTATCGCTCAAACCGATATGGTACTGCGTAAAATATCACACCAGGACTTCGAAAAGCTGCCGATTATCAAAAACCTCTTTTATCGTCTGGCCCGCAAGAGAAAAGATGAAGACATTCCCTACTGAAAGAGCAGTCTGCTCAACCTCCATATGCGGCATAAGCTGCAGGGCCGTCCCCCTGACCCCAAAAGAGGTGTTCTCACAGGTGAGATCCTATGACTCCCTATGGGCCCCAAAAAGGAGCCATGGCTGATAGTAGCTGCGTAGAGTGTCCGGTTGTCCGGGAAAAATCCGACAGGGTCGGACACAAGGGTCCACACTTTATCACTGTAAGGACTCACCGACGTGCTGAACTTCCACATCCGGAGCTGAACACACCTGGGGCAGCAAGGGGTGCGGAAGCCTTGCGGTCCTTGAAGGCCCGTCTTCGAACCACAGGTCATTGCGAGTGGTGTAATACCAGAACGACGAGCAATCACTGACCTCTCTCCCGGTCGCATTTCCGAAAATGGCACAGATATTGAATCGGCCATACCGGAGGCAGGCTGCATCATTACAGAAAAGAAGCAGACTGCATCTGTGGAAAAACAAAAAGGAGAAGACCCATGAATCAAATAGTCGTTGACGGAAAAAAAGTTCCCCTCGATGAAGAAGGATTTCTCGTCGATAAGGATGATTGGAACCACGAGGTGGCGCGCCTGATAGCCAAACGCGAAGGTATTGAGCCTCTTGATGATGAACAACTCGAAATTATAGAATTTTTAAGAAATTATCATGGTAAGTATCATGCATTTCCCATCCTGAACTATGTCTGTAAAAATGTTGGCCAGGCTAGGCAGTGCATGCAGCACGAGTTTGTCAATCCGATGAAGGCCTGGAAGATAGCGGGCTTGCCTCAATTAGACGACGTCCACTTTATTACCTTCGATGGCAAGAATTACCAGAAAGAGGAGCCACCCGGATAAGGTACCATCTCACAAGTTAGATGGTCGGCTGATCGAGGATATGCTGTGCTTGGTATACAGGAGTATGCCAAGCACAGCAGCAGTAAAAAGATCAGAGTCGTGTACTCTCCCATGACCAGGGCCGTGTAGCAGCTGAGTGGGAGTTGTCATAGTGCCAATGCTCAGTGACGGGAAAACACCGGATCCTCCCGGTGTGCCGGCCTGGAGGCGACCAGGTGAACGACGCTGATCGATCTTTCCAGAAATCCCCCCTCGCAGTAGCAGAGATAGAATTCCCATAATCGTCTGAAACGCTCATCAAATCCTAGGCGCTGCAGTGTTTGAAAGGATGTATTGAAGCGCTGGCGCCATTCTTGAAGTGTTTTGGCGTAATGAAGACCGAAGTCCTCAAGGCCGCGAACCACCATGTCCGTTTTCGAGGCGATCATTTCCACCATTGTGTCATTGGAGAGGAGGCATCCTCCAGGAAAGATATGGCGCTGGATAAAGTCGACCGAGCGCATATAGGAGTTGAACTGCTGATCGCGTATGGTGATGGCCTGTAGCAGCATAGTGCCGTTTCTTTTTAAAAGACTGTTGCATTTACTGAAAAATACCGGCAGGTAGCGATGGCCCACGGCCTCGATCATTTCAATGCTCACCAGCTTGTCGTAGGTGCCCTCAAGGTCGCGGTAATCCTGGTGAAGCAGGGTTATCCTGTCGCCGAGGCCGGCACTGTCGATGCGTCTTCTGGCTTCGGTGAACTGGGCCTCGGAAATGGTGGTCGTCGTAACCCTGCAGCCGTAATGGCGGGCGGCATGAATGGCAAACCCCCCC
>CAKZOA010000440.1 GCA_937132035.1 uncultured Desulfobulbaceae bacterium
TCTCCCGGCCGGTTTCGAGGATATCGTCGAGGGTGTATCCTTCCCGGTCGATGGTGCGCATGGTTTCATCATCGATGGGAATAGTGCTCTCGCCGCTGGTGGCGGCGGAGCGTCTTCTGCTTTGTTTGGCGATGAGATCACGGATGGGCAAGGAGCCGTTGCCCCTGATTCGTGCCGGCTTGCGCACGGCGGCGGCCACCACTTCATTGTCAATGACGATGATCCGCAGATCCTGGCCCTCGACATACTCTTCAAGTATGACCTTGCTGCTGAAGGTGGAGGCCGTGGCGACGGCTTCCTTGAGCTGGTCTATATGGTCGAGGTCGACGAAGACCCCCTCGCCCTGCTCACCTCTGGCCGGTTTGACGACGACACGGGGATAACGGCTGAGGAAATTCTCCATCTGGCCGGTAGAACCGGCGATCTCCTGGGTCGGGACTTTAATATCGACGCTGCGCAACAATGCCTGGGTCACGGCTTTGTCATCGCAGCGGCTCATGGCGATGGCGGTGGTCAACTCCGAGAGGGATTCTCGGCAGATTATGGCTCTGCCGCCGAGCGAGAGCCGGAAAAAGCCGTTTTCACCGTCGAGAATTTCAACGCCAATGCCGCGCTTTCTGGCCTCATCCGTAATTATCCTGGCGTATATGTTGAGTTCTTCTTCAGGAGAGGGCCCAAGGAAAAGCGGTTCATTGATGGGATTCTTTTTTTTGATGCAGTACACCGGAACCTGTTCGAAACCAAGCTTGTCGTAGAGGGCGATGGCCTCCTTGTTGGTGTGCATCACCGAAAGATCAAGAAACCGCCTGCCGTTTTCGATGAAGTAGAAAATCAGCTCTCGGACCAGGGCTTCGCCCACCTTCGGCAGCTTGCATTGCTGGTCGACGGCCAGCGCCCACAGGCTCGAGCCGTTGTCGGGATCGTTAAAGGCCAGGTAATGGTCGACGCCGGTGACAACGCCGACTATGTCGCCGCTGTTTTTCTCTTCCGCCACAAGCACCTGCAGAGCGGAATCCTGGAGCGCTTTTTCGTAGAATCCCCTTTTGCTCGGCACCATGCCCCAGCACTGATATATCGAGCGAATGGCCTTTTCGTCATCTCCTGACTGCAGCGGTCGAATGACGAGGTTGGACATGTCAAGCCTGTCCACCCGATAATTTTGAAAATCCAGGCGATAGGTAATTGAGGGATCAAGAAAAAGATCCTGCGGGGCGTAGGAGACAACCACATGGGGATCGCGGATGTACATGGCGATATCCCTTCTACCCTTTTCCTCGCGGCAGATAGCTCCGGCCAGTTTGGCCGGATCGCTAAATGTCTGGCCAAATATCAGCCGTCCCCAGCCGCAGTCGACAGAGATTTCGTCCTGCATGTCCCGTCGCAGATCATCGGTCAACGGCTTGCCCCAGTGTCTCAGTGAGGACATACAGGTGGGATCAAGAGGATTGGTGCAGTCTTTGCTCTTCTTGCTCATGGTTTGCACCTCTTCAGATACCATGGGTTTGCAGCCAGATTTCCAGCAGGGCGACCTGCCACAACTTGGAACCCCGCAGAGGAGTTATGTGTTCCTTGGGGTTTGCGAGGAGACTTTCCAGATAATCGCCGCGCAATAGTCCACGTTCACGGGCTTTTTTGCTGGTGAGAAAATCTCTGACAAAAGTGAGATAGGGGCCCTCGATATGCTTGAGTGCCGGAACGGGAAAGTAGCCCTTGGGCCGGTCGATAACCGCGGCGGGAACGACCTTGCGGGCCGCCTCCTTGAGAATCCCTTTACCGGATTGACGAAGTTTAAGTTCGGCGGGTATGCGCGCCGCCATTTCCACTAGTTCGTGGTCGAGAAAGGGCACTCGGGCCTCCAGGCTGTGAGCCATGGTCATGTTATCGACACGTTTGACGGGATCGTCGACCAGCATGACCGTGGTATCAAGATGCAAAGCCTTGTCCACCGCCCGTTCGGCATGGCCGGCAGAGAAGTGACGTTCGACAAATTCGCGGCTGTAGTTGCGGCCGTGATAGGCGCTGCTCACCGTCTGCTCATATTCTTCCTGATCCCTATCGAAAAAGACCCTGCAATAATCGGCAACGGGGTCGGTACTGTCGACAAGAGGCGGGTACCAGTGATATCCGCCGAAAACTTCGTCGGCCCCCTGGCCGCTTTGCACGACCTTGACGTATTTGGACACTTCATGCGAAAGCTGGTAGAAGCCGACATTGTCGTAGCTTACCATAGGCTCGGACATTGCCTCTATGGTTCGGGGGAGCAGGTCGAGAAGTTCGGCTGAAGGCACGAATATCTGATGGTGGTTCGTCTGGAAATGCTCGGCGATGATGTCTGAATAATAAAACTCGTCGCCCTTTTCGCCACCAGCTTCTTCGAAGCCGACGGAGAAGGTGTTGAGGTTTTTCTGACCTTCCTCGGCCAGCAATCCGACCAGCAAAGACGAGTCCACCCCTCCCGAGAGCAGAACACCCACGGGAACGTCGGCAACCATTCGCCTGCGTACGGCATGGCGAAGGCTGTCGAGAACCATGTCCATCCACTCCTCTTCGGAGCGTTTCAGATCGTCGCTGTCTTGGCGCAGTTGCAGTTTCCAATAGACGGTGTCGCTGAAAGAGCCATCTTTCTCGTAGATGCGAAAGGTGGCCGGCGGTAGTTTGCGTACGCCTTTGAGTATGGTCAGCGGCGGCGGTACCACGGCATGCCAGTGGAGATAGTGATGGAGAGCCGCAGGGTCGAGGTCGGTATCGACCTCGCCTGCCGCAAGCAGTGCCGGAAGCGACGAAGCAAAACGTAACTTTTTGGTATTTGAGGCAAGGTAGAGGGGCTTGATGCCGAGACGGTCGCGGGCCAGAACGGTCCTGCCGCTGTGGCGTTCATGAATGGCAAAGGCAAACATGCCGTTGAATTTCTCCACACAGGCGGACCCCCAGGCGTGAAAAGCCTTGATGATGACTTCGGTGTCGCCGCTGGAAAAAAAGTTATAGCCTCTCTCTGTCAGTTCATGCCGCAATTCCTGGTAGTTATAAATACAGCCGTTGAAGACGATGTCTATACCGAGGTGCGAGTCTACCATCGGCTGCCGTGCCTTTTCACTGAGATCGATAATTTTCAGTCGGCGGTGACCGAAGACGACACCGCCCTGGAGGAGACAGCCGCTGGTATCCGGCCCTCGTGCCGTCATCTTCGCCATCATGGCTTTGACCGCCCTCGTGGAGGCCTCGTGGCCCGTGAAAACAATTTCACCGCATATACCGCACATATCGTCTTTATCCTTGTTGATGTCTTACAGGAGGGAGGAAGGGTCCAGAGGAATCTCAATCGTCGAGTCCCTCTAGGTACTTTTGCGCAAAAAATTATTATACAATATTATATCCCGGTCGTGACATAGTCAAGGCCAAAAGGTCAGCCCGGTGCGGGGTATGGTTTTTATCCCCCCAGAAGCGGTGGGAAAGAGATGTGACCGGCAGTGACTGAGGATAGTGGTGTCCTGGCCACTTCTATTCGCCTGGGATAGGTATCAAGGCCGCGTCGGAATTTTTCTCCTGCAGGGCGCTGACCAGTTCATCAAGTCCGTCTTCTAGGAAGAGCAGTTTGTCGTTGCTGAGTTTTTCAAGGGCGCCGCTGAGTTTGCCTTGAGCAGGCTGAGGAGCCTTGGTGAGCAGGGTGTTGCCTTTTTCGGTGAGCGAGAGGTGAACAGCCCGTTGGTCGCTTTTGCTGCGTTCACGGAGGACATAGCCGTCCTCCTCGAGTTTGTCGAGCATGTTGCTGCAGGTAGAGGGGTGGATCGCCAAAGAAGTGGCGAGCTGGGATACCTTGATTCCAGGATTGGAATGCAGTTCGTAGAGCATCCACAGTTTGGCGCTGCTCAGGCCGCATTCCTTCTCAACATATTTCGAGTGGGCCTGGACTGCGCGAAAAAGAATACGCAGATTCTGTGTAATGGTCTTGATGCGAAGTGATCTGTCTTTCATTGTCCCATATGACAATTATGGAGGAAAAGTTCCTCACTAATCGTCGGCGCTGCCTTAGAGGCCACCTTAAAAAAATATGATAGGTCAAAAAAGCCCGGGGAACCTATGTTCCCCGGGCTGGTGAAACGCGAGCCGGTACTACTACATTGCGGCTTTCTGTGCTGCTTCAATCCAACCGTTCCATGTATCCGTATTGGCCTCGATCCATTCATCGACGTGTTTCTCGATGTCTTTCTGGCTCTTCTCGCCGGCGTTCATCCGGGTGTTCTGCTCGTTTATATCTTCAAGAGGCAGGGTGAATACCTCAAAAAACTTCTTTGCGGCCGGATTGGCCTCAATGAATTTTTTGTTGGCGACGACGCGGATATCGGAGACAACGAAACCGGCCTTGAGAGGATCGCTGACGGCTCCCTCGATACCGGAGACGGTCATACGGTCGACAGCTGGCTTCTGGGTGTCCTTAGGCATGATCTTGGGAACATTGATCCACATGACATCCTTGCCGGGCTTGAGCTTGAAAATGGTCCAGTTCGGGGCCCAGGTGTAAAAGAAAAGAGGGTCGCCGTCCTTGTAACTGGCCATGGCGGCGGCCATTCCGGCTTCGTAGGAGGCCTTGACCGGGTTAATATGATCATCCAGGTCGTAGACCTTCATATGATGGGTGATAACATTCTCACAACCCCAGCCCGGAGGACAGGCAGTCAGATCCGCTTTACCGTCACCGTTTCTGTCAAAGGCCTTCTTTACCTCATCGCGTTTGAAATCATCAAGTGATTTGATGTTGTATTTTTCAACATCTCTTTTGGAGACAAGATAACCTTGCAGGCCACCGGACTTGACGACATAGCCGTAAACGTCGGCATCATCGTAGAAGCCCTTGGGCAGCTGGCTGTTGTGGTTGGGAAACCAGCCATTGGCCCAGTAGTCGACATCGCCCAGAGCGACGGACTTGTAGAAAATAGGATTCTGCAGATCTTTTGGTTTATCGACTTCATAGCCGAGCTCTTCAAGGCCGCGCCGTACCAGAGCTTCCTGGAAGAAGCCGGTGTTCCAGGTGGCCCGTGCGGGTTCGACGGTGACACCTTCACCTGGCTTGTGGTTCATGGCGAAGCTGGTCGCTGCACCGGTAAAGACAAGTGCTGACACAACAGCACCCATTACGAGTTTTTTCATCATCTGTAATCCTCCTTTATTCTTTTTTACTTTTACCCATTGACTGGGTGATTCGATCTAAAATGATGGCCATGAGAACGATCGACAGTCCGCCTATCGTTGCAAGACCTATGTCCAGGGTGTTCAAACCGAGAACAACGGGGGCGCCGAGGCCGCCGGCACCGATGAGGGCGGCGATAACAACCATGGAGAGCGCCATCATGATGGTCTGGTTCAAGCCTGCCATGATGGTCTGCAGCGCCAGGGGAATCTGCACCTTGCGCAGGACCTGCCAGTTGGTGGCTCCGAAGGCCAGGGCTGCTTCGACCAGTTCGGGGTGGACCTGCCTGATGCCAAGGCTTGTCAGTCTGATAATCGGCGGCAGCGAAAATATGATGGTTGCCAGTACGCCGGCGACGTTGCCCACCGAGAACAGCATGACAATGGGCACCAGATAGACAAACGCTGGGGTAGTCTGCATGGCATCGAGGCAGGGACGCAGGATAGATTCGAACCGATCGCTACGACCGGCGAGAATTCCCAGGGGGATGCCGACGAGGGTGCAGAAAATCACCGATGAAAAGACCATGGCCAGGGTTGTCATGGTATCCGGCCAGAGTCCCAGAAGACCAATGAGTACCAGGGTGATGGCACTGAAAATCGCTAGCTTGAGGCCGGAGACGCGCCAGGCGATAATGGCTACGAGAATTATGATCAGGAAAGGATGGACCCAATGCAGGCCGTTTTCCAGACCGGTAAGGGTGATTTCCACCGGCCACTTGATGATCTGGAAAAACCAGCGGTAACCTTCGACCAGCCAGTCGATGAACTGGCTTATCCATATATCTAGGGGTATGACTTTATCTTCAAAATTGAGCATTGCGGTTCACTCCTGGAAGGGATTTACATATTGCCGATGTTGTCGGTATTCTCGGCCCGATGCAGGGTGCGGAGAAAGCGGTTTTTACTGACAGTGCCGAGGTATTTATCGTTCTCGCCGAGGACCGGGACCGGCCAGCTGTGAGAAGCCACCAGTGGCAGTATGTCCTGAAGGGTGTCCGAATCTCTTACTGGCTTAGCATCCTTGAGGAAGGCCCCGTCGATGCCGGCCTTGTCTCCTCCACTATTCTGCAGCAGGTTCTGAAGTGAATCGACTGACACCACCCCGAAAAATTCATGGTCGGGGTTGAGGACATAGGCATATTCACGGTCGATGCCGTTGAGCTTTTCCAGCAGAGACCGTGGACTTCCCTCGCCTTTGCGCCATATGTAGGTAGGCTGGACGTCGCGAACGATATCGCCTGCAGAGATGACACCGGTGGGGTCGACACCGCGGAAAAAGGCGCGAACATAGTCGTCGGCGGGATTCTGGAGTATCTCTTCCGGAGTGCCGACCTGGACGATGCGGCCGCCTTCCATGATGGCGATGCGATCGCCTATGCGCAGGGCCTCATCGAGGTCGTGAGAGATGAATATAATTGTCCGTTCGTGCTGGTCCTGTAGTTTCAGCAGTTCATCCTGCATCTCGGTGCGGATCAAGGGGTCGAGGGCCGAAAAGGCCTCGTCCATGAGCATGATGTCGGGATCCACCGCCAGCCCCCTGGCAAGACCGACCCGCTGCTGCATGCCGCCGCTGAGTTCGCGGGGGTAGGCCTTGCCCCAACCTTCGAGTCCGACCTGCTTGAGGGCGTCGAGGGCGCGCTCTTCCCGCTGTGGCTTAGCCATGCCGTCGAGTTCGAGACCGAAACAGACATTGTCGAGCACTGTTTGATGCGGCATCAAGGCAAAAGACTGAAATACCATGCCCGTCTTTTTGCGGCGGAACTTGACCAGTTCGTCGTTGTTCATCTTCAGCACATCTTCACCGTCAACCAGCACTTCGCCTGCCGTTGGTTCAATAAGACGGTTGAACATCCGCACCAGTGTAGATTTTCCAGATCCCGAGAGGCCCATGACGACAAATACCTCGCCGCTGTTCACGACAAAACTGGCATTGTTGACGCCGATGGTGAGGCCTGTCTGCTCGTAGATCTCTTCTTTGGTCTTTCCCTGTTTCACAAGCCGGAGTCCTTCCTGAGGATCGGATCCGAAGATTTTGAACAGGTTGTTGATAATTATTTTTTCCATAATGATGTCAGACAAATCTCCGAGTTTTGGAAACCGTTAAGAAACCCTTCGCTATGTAGTAAATGAAAAGCTTTTGTCAGAAATGACCCAGCAATACACTTAGTATAAGCACGGAATGGTATGATTTGCAATAAAAATATATTGCGTAAAACTATATTCTGCAAAAATTTATCGCAGGATACCGATTTGTCGGCATTTATATTTGTCTTTGCAGGCCGATTGAATAGTTCCAGGTCCTGGCTGGCGAGGATATGCAGGCAATGGGTACCTGAGGAAACTGCGGCTGGGCAGCGGTCCTGAACATGTACCGCCGCCAATCGCGGCTAAGCGCATGAGTGGCAACCTTGATGGCACGCAGCGCCTGGTTCCTTTCCATGGAAAACACACCTTTGTGGCCCGTCTTCGGCAACGGATTGACAGAAGGCAGCGGTCTCTGAGGAAGAAGACGCGGCCGCTTAAAAGGGGATGGCGGCGGTAAATGTCCGGCGTATTCCGGAATAAGGGTGAACCAGCGTAAGGGATGAGGCGTGCAGCATCATCCTCTCTCCCTGTCGGCCTCTGCCGTAGAGCGCATCTCCTTGTATGGGGCACCCTAGTCCCAGGTCGTGGGCTGCATGCAGGCGCAGCTGATGAGTCCTGCCCGTCAGCGGCTTGAAAAGGACTCTGGTGCCGGCGGCTTCCTCGCCAATTTTCCACCATAATGTTATTCCCAGCTTACCGCGTCCGGGATCATATATCTGGTAGGGCCGGCGGCCGGTGTCGAGGCGGAATTTCAACTCGATTCTGCCGGAGCTGCGGCTGAGTCGGCCGTCGAGAAGAGCGACATATTCCTTGTCTATATTTCTTTCGGCAAATTGCATTGACAGATTCCGATGTGCGTCCGGGGTGCGGGCCAGGACCATGAGGCCAGAGGTGGCCATGTCGAGGCGATGGACTGCGGGCTGGCGGGGCATATCGACAAAGCGCCGGCGAAGGCGGGATTCGACGCAGTCCTGCTTTTCAGGACCGCGTCCGGGAACGGCGAGAAGGCCGCCTGGTTTGTCAACAACCACTATATGGGCATCGGCATGGACTATTTTCATGAAATCCGCTGTCGTTGCCTCTCCTCGAGGCCGCAGAGAAGAAAGCCCATCAGCGGCAGGCACTTTTCTGTGCAGGCGGGATAGAAACGACCATGCACCCTGTCTTTCGACCTGGTGGTTCTGCCCCAGTAAAACTCGGTGATGCCGAAGGGGATAATGTCATGCAACACGGCATAATTGAGCAGCTTTGGCGCACAACAGTCGCCGGCACCGGTGGGGATACCGCGGCGGTCTGTGAAAAAATCACCCAGGGCTGCCCTCTCTCCTCTAAAATTCTGCAGATGGTAGAGTTCGTGTAATCTCGCCATAAGTTTCCGGGAAAGAAGTTTTCTCCTTCTTTTGAGAAAAAGAAGCGTGCTGTCATTTTCTTGGGCCTGATTGATGACGGCCCCGAGGTGCTTGATCTCTTTTTCCGTCCGGGTATTCTCTTCCTGCCAGACCTGTATGTCAAAAAGCGGCGGCACCCAGCCGTCTATGTTCCAGAGACCGTTGAATTGGCCGGAAAAGGCGCGCAGAACTACAGGTTTACCGCAGGCGTCCACGCCTTCGAGAACGCCAAGCATCTTTCCTCGGTTTTCGCCAAACAGCGGCAGGGTGGAATGGACTCCGGTCGCTGGCCGCGGACCGCCACCATCCAGGCAACCGCGTGAGATAAGCTGCATCATCAGTCCAGCGCCAAGGACCGGTGCCCTGCCCAGGCAAAGACTGTGCTCCTTGCCGCAGCGGCGGCACTCGCCCTGCAGTGGGTGAGGCCTTTGTGAAAAATCGGCGTGTGGTGAGATGGTCATTTCGTTGTGTCGGCCGTCGCCTCCTCTTTGACGGAGGGTGGAGAATCACCACATTTCTTCTCACTACCAAATTCGTAAGGTTGTGGATTTGTGCGCCACGTAATTTCAACGAGCAGCGGATCGGAAGAGATCTTTTCACGAAACGCTAGAAACTCATCCCTGGGGGCTTGGCTGCAACCGTCCTCGCTGCAGAGACCCGTGAGATAGGCACCTCCAGAAGATTGGCATGAGAATGATTGAAACTCATGGGTAATCGGAACCAAAATGCAATCCGAGGTTCGGCAGCTGTTGAAATATATCTTGCGCGTGGTATATCTCATCACGTGCCGTGATCGGTTCATGGCAGAACACTCTATTTCAGGGAGCAGGCAATGCTGCGATTGGCAGATATCCGTATTCGTCCGAAATTACTTTTTCTTTTTGTACAGACCGGTCTTTTTCCCGTCCTGGTCGTCGGTTTTCTCTACAGCCATTGGACCGAAAAATCGCTCATTGAAAAATCGTTTGACAATCTAACCACCATCCAGACTATCCGCAAAGGCCAGATTGAAAATCATTTTGCCAAGAGCTTCGTGGATATCCGCCTGCTGGCCGATTCAGAGCGTATATATGATTTTGTCAGGAAGATGAGCCGCTACCGCGAAAAAACGGTGACCTCCTCTCTTCACGGCCTCTTCAACACCGACAGTCAAGAGTATCGGGCAATTGTCGGCAACATCTCCAAACAGCTGCAGGATTACGCCTATCTCAACGGTTACAGCGATCTCTATCTGGTGGATGCCGATTACGGCACAGTTATGTTTTCGGTACAGAACCAGGGCGACAACGGCAAAAATCTGCGTAACAGCAGTCTGAAAAACACCGCTCTGGCCGAGGTCTGGAATGATGTGCTGGAGTCTTCGGCGACGGTAATTTCCGATTTTTCCCCCTACGCGCCGGCACAGGGCAAAGAGGTCGCTTTTATCGGTCATCCGGTGACCAACCTCGCCGGCGAGAAGATAGCGGTCGTCATTCTCCGGTTCAATGAAAGCCTTATCTCCACGGTCACCGAGTCTCGCAAGGGAATGGGCAAAAGCGGCGAGTCTTATCTTATCGGCCGGCAAGAAAACGGAGGAGGTTTTGAGTTCCGGAGCCGGCTGACAACCATGGGTGAGGGCAAATATGTCATCGGCTACGACCTGGGCAGAGATCTGGCCTACTGGCGGGATGCTGTCGCGTCGGGAAATGCAGGAGGTCATGGCGTCTATGTCGACAGTGCCGGAAAAAGAGTGCTGGTGGCCTATGACAAATTGGATATCGAGGGTCTTAATTGGTACCTGATATCCAAGATCGATAAATACGAGGTCACGGCGCCGCTCCGCCAGATATACCGCAACCTGGCGATTTTTGTCTCTCTTTTTACGCTGCTCACCGGGGCCTGGGCCTGGCTTTTGTCCCGGGGGTTCACCCGGCCCATTCTTCGAGACATTGAATTTGCCGATGCCATCTCCCACGGACATTATGACTCCATACTGCAGACGAAAAGAAAGGATGAACTCGGCGATCTGGCCAGGTCTCTCAACGATATGGCCGCCAGTCTCAAAGAGGTGAACTGGAATAAATCCGGCAAGGAGGGGCTCGACGATGCTATTCGCGGTGAACTCGATCCGGACCAGTTGGCCCGTCGCTGCATCCGATTTTTTGTCCATCACTTCGAGGCTCAACTGGGAGCCATCTACCTCAACAGCCAGGGCGTGCTCGAGTTAAAGGCCTCCCATGCCTTCAATGACCGCCAGGGGAATTTCAACAGCTTTGCCTTCGGCGAGGGTATTGTCGGCCAGGCAGCACTGGAATTGGAGAGCATTTGTTTTTCACAGATGGATGAAAACGTTCCATCAATGAACTACGGTGCCGGTGAAGTGGTGCTGAAGCATTATCTGGCCGTACCCATACATGCCGACAACGTCGATGTGGTCGGCGTCATGCTCCTTGGTTCCAGTCGCCCCTTTGATGATCTGCAGAAGAAATTTCTCAGCCAGAATATCGCCAATGTCGCTATTTTGTTCAATGCTGCCAGCTCGCGCATGAGGATTTCGCAACTGCTCGATGAAGCCCGACGACAGCAGGAGGAATTACAGGCAAGCAACAGCGAACTCGAACGCCAGGCCAGGGCTCTCCAGGAGTCGGAGGCGGAAATGCAGGCCCAGCAGGAGGAACTCAGGGTAACCAACGAGGAACTGGAGGAGCAGGCCCGGGTGCTGAAGGAATCCAAGGTCGAACTCCAGGCCCAACAGGAAGAACTCAGGGTTACCACCGACGAGCTGGAA
>CAKZOA010000441.1 GCA_937132035.1 uncultured Desulfobulbaceae bacterium
GCTTTTGCCGCACTGGCAAAATATGTTGCTGAAAAATCGGAATTCAACCTCATTCTGATGAGTATGGAAGCCGATGTAATTGCCGCGGCTGTAGAGACAGCCGGCTTCAAACGGCCCCTGATCTATGCGGCAACAGAGAAAACCGCGGATGCCTTCGGCCAGATCGCTCTTGACAACGACCTGCCGCTGGCGGTCAAAGCCGACTCCATCGACGGTGTCATAGCCCTGACCGACAAGCTGGTGGCCATGGGAGTAAAAGACCTGGTTATTGATACTGGCAGCAGGGACCTCAAGCAGGCACTCGAGGATCAGGTGGCATTGAGAAGAGCGGCCTTGAAGGAATCGAATCGCTCCGTCGGTTTCCCAACCATAACCTTCCCCGGAGAAATGGCCTCCAACACCGATATGGAAACCCTGATTGGCGCTATGTTTGTCGCCAAATACGGTGGTATTGTGGTGCTCTCCGATTTGAAAACCGAGGTTATTTTCCCGCTCCTGCTTGAAAGACTCAATATTTTTACCGATCCGCAGAGACCGATGACGGTTACCGAAGGCATTTTCGAAATCGGTACGCCGGACGATACTTCTCCGGTACTGGTCACCACCAACTTCGCTCTCACCTATTTTATCGTTTCCGGTGAGATAGAAGCAAGCAAGGTCTCGGCCTGGTTGCTGATCAAGGATGCTGAAGGTCTTTCTGTTCTTACTGCCTGGGCTGCAGGCAAATTCGGCGGAGATGATGTCGGCATGTTCGTCAAGAAAAGCGGTATAATGGATAAGGTAAAGCATACCGAAATCATCATTCCCGGATATGCCGCAGCCATAGCCGGCGATGTTGAGGAGGAACTGCCCGGCTGGACCATAACCGTCGGCCCACGAGAGGCCGCCCATCTACCCGGTTTTCTGAAAGCAAGGGCGTAAAAACATGCGTCCGACACACATTTTTTTGGAGGAAGGATTATGATTTTATTTGGAGAAAGCCTGAACGTCATTTCCAAGGTGATAGGGCGGGCATATAAGGAGCGTGACCCGAAACCGATTCAGGAAGAGGTCCAGGATCAGATTGAAAAACGTATGGATTATATTGATATCAATCTCGGTCCTGCAAAGAAAGATGGTCACGAATTGATGCCGTGGGTCTGCCAGGTTGTCCAGGAGGTCTCCGGGGATGTGCCGATACTGCTTGACACATCCAATATAGCCGCCATTGAGGAAGGCCTGAAGGTCCTCAAGCCGGCTGCAAAACCCCATATTGTCAACTCCATAATGGCCAGGCCGGAAAGGTATGAGGCCATGCTGCCGATGGCTGCCAAGTATGAGGCCGACATCGTCGCTCTTATGTGGGGCCCGGACGGACTTCCTCGCGACGAAAATGAGCGGGCAGCACTATGCGTGGAACTCTGCTATGCAGCTAATGAGGCCGGAATTCCCAATGAGAAAATCTGGGTCGACGGGATCGTTACACCTGTAAATATCCAGCAGCAGCAATGTGTCAGTCTTCTCAACTTCCAGATGATGCTCGAAGATATCGCTCCCGGAGCAATGAGCACCTGCGGCCTGTCCAATATCTCCAACGGCCCCCCTGTGGAGTTACGGCCCATACTGAACACCACATATATGATTATGCTGGAAAGATACGGCATGAAATCGGTAATTGCCGACCCGCTTGACACCAATCTGACAGCTGTTGCTAAAGGTGAACGTCCGGAAATCGTCGAAGTCGTTCACCAGGCAATGGACGGTACCGCTCCAGATCTGAGTTCTCTGGACAAGGAACTTGCGGACTATGTCAAGACCGTTCGTGTCATCATGGGAGAGACATTGTTCTCGGATTCCTATCTTGATTTAATGTAGTAATACTCAAGCATTGCCGCTTTACAGGCCTCATCCGTACAGGATGGGGCCTTTTTTTTCAGGGCCTCCTCGTTGGCAAACCCGCCGTCATTACCCACAGCAGAAACAGCGGGAGTGTGTTGCATTTGAGCCCTCGGTGTTTATTTCTGTATGATGAAAGAGAAAAAGGCAGATCTAAAAAACCTGTTTTTCTATCTATAGAGAACAATTGATAATTTCACGAGGTGTGAGTATGGAGGAAAAAGCACGGGACAAAGGCTGGGCATACGTTGTGGTCTGCGACCCTGATACACAGGCGACATTTCTCGGGCTGCACAATACTGAAAAAGCACTCGACTTTATTCCCGCCTTTGATTCAAAAGAAGCTGCCAACGACTGTTTTCTCTCCTTGCCCAAGGAAAAAGGCAGAAAATATGAGGTACAGGCAGTTCTTCTTGAAGAACTGTACAAGGATGCTGAAAGAAACGGCTTTGTCGTTGCCATGATAGACAACGATGGCAAGGTCATAGAGGACTGAACTGTTTTTGTTTTATTATCAACAAGGAGAGCACTACGGTGAGTTTAAAAATTGCTTTTGGCGGCAAAGGTGGAGTCGGTAAAACGACCATCACTTCACTGATTGCCCGGTGCCTGGCGGCAAAAGGCGAAAATACGGTAATCGCCATTGATGCCGATCCCGTAACAAATCTTGCCGCTGGACTGGGCATATCAGAACAGGACCCCATCACTCCCATCGCTGAATTGACCGAGCTGATTGCCGAACGCACAGGGGCGGAGCCAGGCACCATGGGTGGCTTTTTCACTCTTAACCCCAGAGTTGACGACATTCCCGATCGGTTTTCCAGGGAACGGGATGGGGTCAAACTGCTGGTGATGGGAACCGTCAAATCGGGAGGTTCAGGATGTATCTGTCCGGAAAGTACTATCCTTAAAGCATTGATGACGCATCTGGTACTGTACCGCGACGATATTGTCTTGATGGATATGGAGGCAGGGGTGGAACACCTTGGTCGGGCGACATCGAGCTCGGTGGACGCTCTGGTCATCATTGTCAACCCTGGTGCACGCAGCAGAGTCGCTGCGGAGCAGATCACAAAGCTGGGAAACGATATAGGTATCCGAAACATTGTCGTCTTGGGTAATCGCGTACGTGGCGAAGAGGATAAAGAGCTCATCAGGGAATCCCTTGAAGGTCATGAAATACTCGGTTTTTTACCGGAAATGGAGGAAGTCATCATGGCTGACCGCAAGGGAGTACGACCTTTTGACGATATTTCCACCGCTCCGCCTGAACTGTTTGACATAGCCGCAAATCTGGAAGCGCTTGATAAATAGCGAGCAGCCTTTTATATACAAAGTATCCCCCTCATTACTCTTGGTAGAAAAAAGGGTGTCATATCGGCTCCCTGCCACAATGTAGCAGGGAAGTGCCTGATTTAAATAGCGAATAAATCGTTATTTCTTCAAAAACTTTCTCCCAGTGTTCCTTGACTTTAATCCTATCTAGGAATAATATTTAATCACCTTTATATGTTCAAAAAACGGAAGCATCCGTCAACAAGACTGTCCGGTTGAACTCAGCTGAGCACATGGAAACAGAGATCTGCTGCGTAGCGCCGGCACCCTTAATCCTTTCGGAGGAAGCATGGCAAAAATAAAAGAGTTGATGAAGGTAGAGGATATCACTACGTGCGATTCTACTGCACAGATGATAACAAAGGCTCGAAAAGATGGCGTTGAGCTCTTTTTCGACCGCGCCAATGAAGTTAAGGCCTGTCCCATTGGTGAGAAATCCGCCTGCTGTAAACACTGTTCCATGGGGCCATGCCGCATGAACGTCAACAGTCCCTATGACAGAGCAGGGGTCTGCGGTGCCACCGTCGATACCATCATGGCACGAAATCTCGGACGAATGGTAGCCGCAGGTACGGCGGCCCATACCGACCACGGTATGGCCATGTTGGAGCTGTTCCGCGATGTAATTAACGGTAAGGTCAAGGATTTTCGCATAAAAGATGAACAGAAGCTCATGGAGGTGGCCCAGTCTCTCGATATCGACACCGAAGGCAGGTCCGTCAAAGAAATAGCCACGGATCTCTACCGGGAGCTTGAGTTGACCTACACCCAGGTCCATGGCGAAATTCCCCTGGTCAAGAGGGTTCCGGAGAAAACGCTGGAAACCTGGCGTAAGGAAGGGGTGGTTCCCCGAGGTGCCATGCGGGAAATTATGGAAATGATGCATCGTACCGCTATAGGCGTCGATCAGGATTATGAAAACATCACCAAGCAGATCTCCAGAACCGCGCTTGCCGACGGCTGGGGAGGATCGATGGTTTCGACTGAAATATCCGACATACTCTTCGGTACTCCTTCGCCAATCGAAGTTGAAATGGACATGGGAGTGCTGAAGGAGGATCATGTCAATATCATCGTCCACGGCCATGAGCCCAATTTGCTCGAGGCCATGATGGTGTCTGCGGCAGACCCTGAAATGAAAAAGATGGCAACCGATGTCGGCGCTACAGGCATCAATCTCGTTGGTATGTGCTGTTCCGGTCTGGAAATGGTCTCGAGGCACGGGCTGCCTCATGCCGGCAATTTTTCTTCAACCGAGGCTGTGCTGGTAACCGGGGCGGTGGATGCCATGACCGTCGACATCCAATGTATCAAGCAGGATATGAGCAGGATCGCCAAATGCTATGATACTGCCTTTATTACAACAAATTACCGAGCCAGAATAGAAGGGGCCACACATATTGAGCTTGATGAGCATAATCCCACCGAGTGCACCGATACTATCATCATCAAAGCCGTAACCCGTTATAAGAACCGGAACAAGCCGATTGAAATTCCACGTAAAACCTCCAGGGGAATTCACGGATTTTCTCATGAGTATATCAGCTACATGCTCGGCGGTGTCTTCAGAGGGAGCTACAAACCGCTCAACGACAACGTTATCAATGGCAAAATCAAGGGAGTCGCCGGTGTGGTCGGATGTACCAATCCCCGTTCCAAGCAGGACTTCTCTCATGTAGAGCTTGTCAGAGAACTTATAAAAAATGATATCCTTGTGCTGCAGACCGGTTGCTCACAGGTAGCTCTTACCAAGGCAGGCATGACTGGGCCGGGCGCGGCGGCACTGGCTGGTGATGGCTTGGCCGAGGTCTGTGAAACCGTCGGCATGCCGCCGGTTCTTGGTCTTGGATCCTGCGTCGACAACACCAGGATCCTCATAGCCGCCTCTGAAATGGTCAAGACAGGGGGGCTGGGGGAATCCATTGCCGATCTGCCGGCAGCAGGCTGTGCTCCGGAGTGGATGAGCGAGAAAGCTCTGGCCATTGGCCAGTACTTCGTCGCCAGCGGAGTTTTTACCGTCTTTGGCCACACCTTCCCGATAATCAAAGGCACCAATTTTGAAAAACATCTATTTGAGGATTACGAGAAAAAAGGTTTTGGCAAATGGGGGTTTGCCGATAATCCACACGACATGGCACGGATGATGATTCGTCACATCGAAAAGAAAAGGGCCGCTCTCGGCATAGACACCAAGAAAGAACGGACCCTGGCGAGCATGGAAGACAGGCGTTCCATGGAATAATCCGGCGCAGCACTGTGTGCTGAATGAATGGCATGCCCCGATGCCGCAGAGGTTGTGCTGATGGAGCGTAAGGCTGTCAGCACAACCTCCTGATTATTGAGGTTGTCGTAGCGGGCTCAGGAGCTGAGAATTTTCCCAGGATTTTTCAGGGAGGAAAATATGGCTATGTATCAGGGCCGATATAGTTGGGATGGAAGAAAAACAGATGAGCGGGAACCTATTTCCTGGTTTCCCGGGGCCTACGATATTACCATTGTCAATCTCACAGAAGAGGATAATACCATATCCTACATGTGGCCCTATGTCTGTGTCTTTACCAACACGGGCAGTGGGTATTCCGTCTCCGCCAATCCCGAGCGTTTCGCCAAACGAATTTGCGAAGATTTTGGGCTGAAAATTGAAAAGGTCTTATGGGCAGAGCAGGCAACAGCTGGTACAGCCGATTTTGAAATAGTAACCTTTCATAGACGTGGTCAACTGGGTGAACAGACATTTTACTCGATGAAAAGAAGAAAACCGTTGCCCAATGAGGTGAGTTTTCTCAGGAAACACTTGTCTCTTCGTGAAGAGGTGGGCGATTCGCATTGGCAATGATCATAACATATGGTTGCTGATTCCCTAATCAGGGCAACACGAGTGCACCTGCTGCAATCTCCCGTAACCCCATGATGACTGATTAATTTGTAGCCAGATATCTCGCCAGCTCATTCCTCGATCTTGAGTACACCCCACCGCAATTGATATAATGGCCACCTGCAAAAATCACCCACAAAAGGATGCCAGCTACCTCTGTCAGAAACACAAATATTATCTGTGCCGGCAATGCCTGCAATGCAAAGATCCCGTCATATATTGTAAATTCAGAGACTCCTGTATAATTCACTTTCTCGAGAAAAAGGCAGATAGTCTCGATAGCAAATAGCTGACATTACGAGGCCGGCACGTTCAGGCTTTGATCATAAGGTGGTTGTACCGCGCCGCGCTAAAACGGCATGGGGGAGGATGCTGCTGTTCTAATATCAGTGCATCTCACTACCTCATTCGTCAGGTTTTGTGTTTGAGTGCCACGTAATTTCAACAAGCAGCGGATCGGAATAGATCTTTTTTCTGGATTGGGCTCCTCCCAACTCCTCCTGAGAAGTGCAGGCTGATGTGAACGATACGTCTATTCCTGGTAGTCTTCACATTTGACCCGGCACCAGCGGGTGATTCGCTGACTCCTTGGCAAACTCTGCTTCCCTATCAATCAATATAAAAACGTAAACTTGGTCTTTTGCTTTCGTCATTCCTGACGTGATCCGGAATCCAGGTGTTTATGATAATCATGGATTCAGGATAGGACCCGGAAGGTGGAAGCGGGTGACTTGCAGCTAGGTAGTTTAGCACGCTCGGTTTCATAGGTAATCACGCAATTAGTAGGTGCGCGTGCAAGAGAGCAGGATTTAGCGATCAACAGCTGCAAAGAGCTCATCCGCCGCCTGTCGCCCCGCTGTGGTGACTATCTGCTGTCGAATGTCTGCCACCTCTGCTTCCGATACTCTATCCTGTTTGAGCGCGTCTTCCAATTCCGTGAGAAGATGGGCATCTCTAATAACTTCGACGGTACTATCGACAGCATCGGTCTCTTCGAAAACACTCTGCAGAAGCATTGTGGTTTTGGAGATGAGTGTTTTATCCGCACCGAGTTTCTGGAGGATATCGCGGGCGGCTACAGTGTCAAGCTTTTGCGTGCTCGTTGCAACCTCGTACAATGGTGAACCATGTGGATGCGGATAAACGACAGACAAGAGATACGCTGAACAGAGAAGTGCCGCCATATCGACTCCCTCGGTACGCCGGCCCAGCTCTTCGGCATGATTGCCCGTTTGGGCTGCACGTCTGATATTTTTAAAATCGTTTTTGAAGTATCTCTTTACTTCGACGGCTACCTTGTCTTTGAAGAGGTTGTGACGTTCGGCGACGAATTCTTCGGGAAGAGTGCCAAGGCACTGCTCGGCAAACTGGCAGTATGCGGCACAGCCAAAATCCATCTTCGGGTTGACAAAGCGATGACCGCAATGATGGCATTTCCGCGTGGTGTCATCCTTATAGAATTCCACCATCGCCTCGCATTGGGGACATGTCGCTTCATAGATGGCTTCTTCGTTCCAATATTGAGTGTCTTGCCCTGGACATTTCATAATCAGTTTCCTCCTGAGCCGTTCCGCCTTAACACGCAACTGGAAAGGCGATGGTATAGTTCATTATCTTTTCACAGTATCTTCATTTTAGGGTATCGATTCCAATCTGGCATTGACATAGGTCAAGTATGAATACAAAGGCGACGGGAACCAGGTCTGAAAAAAGAAAAAGAAAGGTTGATTGCAAGGAGGGGACGGTGACAAAACTCCAGGGCAGCAAGACAAGAGTGTTGCCGCCCCAAATTCGCTATCGATTTCTCTGATCAGGCGGGGACTGTCGACTTGAGCATTTCCTCAACAGCAATAACCGCAGGAGAATCATCGGGCAGGTCGAGAAGGGATCTCTTTTCCATATCATATTCCAGCAGGGCGGGGTCATCGGGAATGACTGCTGCAACACTCACTCCAATCTCCTCGGCCTCTGCGGAAAAGGCCTCACCCAGCTTCTCAGGTCCCCGGGAGACGACGATACCCAGACTACCCACGTCAAGGTTAAGGGTTGCCAGCATGGAGTAGATTCTCTTTACGGCACGCAGTCCCCGCAGGGAATAGTCGGTTACCAGGTACAGCATATCCACCTTGCCGCTGGTGCGCCGGCTCAGATGCTCCATGCCCGCTTCATTGTCGACCACGATATATTTATAGCTGGTGGAAAGTTTGTCGGTAAAATTATTGAGGATATTGTTGACCATGCAGTAACAGCCCTGGCCCTCCTGACGTCCCATCACGAGAAGGTCGAACTCCGGCTTCTCAATCATGGCCTGTTCCACCAGGGTTTCAAGATATATGGCTTTATCCATTCCCGAGGGTACTCCCTGGGGATCCTTCATGAAATTTTCACGTATGTCGCCGATGGTGCTTGGGACTTCAAGTCCCAGAGTCTCGCCAAGATTGCTATTGGGATCAGCATCAACGGCGAGTATGGGGGCCTTGCCGCTACGGGCTAAATGACGAATGACAAGAGAGGCAACCGTGGTCTTGCCAACGCCACCTTTGCCGGCAAATGCTATGACTTTACTCATAAAAATTCTCCTTGTGCAATGAATTGAAAAACGTCGATATCTTCATTATTATAAGCATAATTGTAGGGAATAAAAGTGGATTCACCAAACAATTCTCAGCACAGTGGTAGAGGAGTGGGATGAAAAAAGAATCTGATTACCTATGAAACTCTGCCTAGCCAGTTATAGGAAGACAGGGGTGCTATGAATAAGGGGTAATCAAATAAGAAAAGATAAAGCTCATAGTGGAGTTCATCAATGAGAGTTCCACCATGAGCTGCTGATATCGTTTTTTGGGAAGACCGTCGCAGGTGGTGTATCAGGAGGAGGCTGCCGGTTGCTTTCGTTTTTTCTTTTTCTTCTTTGTATCGTCTTCGGGAGGACCGAGCATAGCACTGAGACTCTGCAGAAGTTCACTGGTAAAGGTTTTGTTTTCCATGATGCCCAGTTCCTGCTCACCAAGTCCGAGGCATAAACCAAGAAGCTGGGGAAAGAGCAGTACTGGCAGGATATCTTCCGGGGTTTCGGCTAAATGCAGCTGGCTTGTGTCGAACTGCAAATGACAATAGGCGCATATTGGCATGATAAAGCGAGCATCCGCCTGTCTGGCGCCAGAAATTTTTTCGTTGAGAAGATCCCGACAGAGACTGTCGTTGATGCCGGCCAGTGCTGCACCGCAACACTCCAGTTTGCCGTGCCAATCAAGGTTCAGAGCGCCGGTGACCTGGACCAGATCGTTGGTTATCTCCGGTACAAAACTATGGTCGAATTTGGTAATCTCCCTCGGTCGCAGGATGTGGCATCCTTGAATTACGGCAACTTTGAGATCCTTCGCCTGATAGCGGAGCTTATCCTTTAGTCGTTTGAGACCTATGTCCGTGTGGAGAATGGTGAGAAAATGCTTTACCTCTGCAACTCCGCTATACTGCAGATCTTCCTTAGCCAATATCAGGTTGATCTCTTCGAGAAGCTGCGAGTTAGTGGCGAGGACGTTTTTTGCCTTCATGAGGCTTGCAAAACAGCAGTTACAGATAACGGCGATATCCAAATTCTTTTTTTCGGCCACGGCGAGATTCCTGGCGGATGGCAGAATATAGGACTTTTCATCGACATTGCGAACAGGGTAGCCGCAGCAGTTGAATTCACGTTCTTCAACAAGTTCAATGTCGAATTGGTGTAAAACCGCCTGGGTGGCGCGGGCATACTGCTCGATGCGAACGGGGATATTGCAGCCTTGGAAAAATGCGTATTTCATTTGGCGTCACCTGTCTCTATTGTATTGATAGCAATGTTTTTGAGGCGGTAGAAGATGTCGGTGAGTTCAACCTGATTTGGACAATGCTCCTGACAGAGATAGCAGGTGGAGCAGCTCCAGATCATCTGGGCGCCGAGCGCCATTTCCGTGTTGCCGATGCCGAGACTGTAGATTATCTGGTGAGGCATCATGTCGAGGGCTTCCACCGGGTTGGCATAGTTGCGCACCACCGGACAGATATTGGTGCAACGCTGGCAGGAATAACAGCTGGTGTAGGACGTGTTATCCAGAATTTTCTGTCTGGAGAGATGCAGTGTGCCGAGCATGGCCGGCAATGATTTGAAGCGACTGAGGAACGCTTCATGTACGGCTTTAAGGGCCTGTAGATGGTTACCGGTGAATTTCTGAGCCAGGGCCAGAGGAAAGGAAAAGTGGCTCAGCATGGAAGTTTCAACGACACCTCGGTTGAGCAGAGCATATCTGGCGTGAAGGAAAATCTCTTTGAGGTTGATGCCCGAGGGACAGATATCGGTACACCGCTCGCAACTCGTACAGACATACAACCCTTTCTGCAGGCGCTGCAATGTCTGCTCGTCAATCTTCTTGCCGGCAGCTATTTTCCTGAGGTACTGTATCTTTTCCGACGGCAGGATGAAATCATTCTGAAAGGATTCAAAAAACATCATTGCCGAGCATTCCACCGTGCAGGCGCCACAGTGGGTGCAGGCAGAAAGATCGATCATCTGCCGGTTGATGATATTGACCTGATCGTCGCCTTCCCTGCCCATAACCCGCCGGATAGCAAGACTGAAAGGCGCTGATACCATATGGAACATTTTGCTGAAGGGCAGCCAGGCCAGAAGACCGAGACAGGCGCCAACATGGAGGAGCCAGAAAAAACCAACCGTTCCCTGGTCGCCAATAGCCGCTGCTGCTGGGCCCGTGGCGCTGGCGAAAGCATAGCTGACGAAAGCGTTTTTATTGCTGGCATGGCATTCTATACAGCTGCTGTCCTGATGAAGCGCGGATCCGGTGGCCACCAGTTCCTCATCGATAGGCTGAGTAAGATTTGGGGAGTGCAGACCGTTTTCCGCAACCCAGTAGGCTTCGAGGGCCATTGCTTCTTCGCCGTCGTAGAAACCGTAATCTTCCCGCATTGACTGGTAGACCGCATAGGAAGATATCTTCGTTCCTTCAAGGAGAAATCCGGAAAGCATGATGATTCCGACGAGGCCCAGGGCCGTCCAGTCACTTGCATAGTTTTTCAAGCGGTGCCTGCGCATACTCAGGCGGCGGTAGACGGCCATGCCGACACCAATAAGGGCAAGAAGACCGAAAATATTTCGCAGAGACAATACCGGGTTTAAAGTGGGGATATATTCGGAGCCGAAGAGATCGAAGGTGAAAGCGCCTACGGCATGCAGAAAGAACAACACTACGAAGCTGAAGAATATGAAGGAATGGGTCAACCATCTGTAGACGCTTTTGTCAAGAACTCGTTTTTGCAGGAGGACATCGGTGAAAAACGATTGGAGGACCCGAAAGAGCCTGACACTGAAAATGACCTTGAAAAAACCGGCAAATGCCATCTGCAGGCGGGTACTGAGCGGTATTTTTTCTCTGGTCGGGGTGATTGCATGGCTGAACCAGACGGATAATCGAAAGAGTATTCCAAGAATACAAGCCGTTAATGCTAAACCCAGAAAAATGTCGAAGCTCATGTGATATGTGGTTCCTCAGCTAGAGTTTATTAAGATAGCGACAATCTTTTGTCTGTTACTCCTTTCTCGTGTATGTTCTTGTTTATTAAATTAAAAAATAGTGTATCGGCATCCCCGGCATAACTAAGCCATTCTACTCCGGGTTTTAGTAACGTAATGATCATAATAGAAAACAGAATCCATAACAATATTAATCTCCTTACTTTTCCGAGAAGCAATCTTATTCGTTGCATTTCATTGAAAAAAAGTTTCACTCTTTTGAATATTTTGGTACTCTTTGGGGTGCGTCGTGAAGAAGTTTTCAAAGCCGGTGTTAAACCGGTGAATACAACACTTCAGGAGGATACACCACCTTACACACTCGCTACCCTACGAGACATCTGGAGGCAATTCTTAAGGCACCAGAGCAGAAAAAAACAGATAGTGCCGTTGAGCTCAGCTGCGAAGGTGATACAGTGCGTTGAATTGCCGTGTAATCGTATTATTCTGAGTTGGCCCCGGCACACCTTCGATGCTGGTTGCATCAAAGCCCAGCAGCCGAAGGTTCTTTCCGGGCCGACCTGAAGGAGGTCTTGGTTTGACAAGGATTACCCCCGGACAGGAAAAACACAGTAAAAAAGGCTCGGTACTGGTTGTCGGCTCGGGAATAGGAGGCATGCAAGCCTCCCTTGACCTGGCCAACAGTGGTCTACTCGTTCATCTTGTCAACGATGAACCCTCCATAGGCGGGACGATGGCTCGTCTCGACAAAACCTTCCCCACCGGTGATTGCGCCATGTGCATGATTTCCCCGCGCATGGTCGAAAGCAGTCGGCACCCCAATATTCGACTTCATACCATGGCGACCGTCGAAAAAGTCGATGGTGAGCAAGGGGATTTTACCGTCAACATTCATCAGAAGGCCCGCTATATTGACCCGGCAAGGTGTACCGGCTGCGGTGCCTGCGAGGAGAAATGTCCGACCCGCATTCTCAATGTCTTCAATCAGGGCCTCGACAAGCGCAGGGCGGTGTATGCGCTTTTTCCACAAGCTGTGCCAAATACACGGGCAATCGACCCGGATTGCTGCCTCTATATTACTAAAAATGTCTGCCGCAAATGCGAAAAAGTCTGTGAGGCAAATGCTATAAACTTTGACGATACAGACAAAAACTACGATGTTCGAGTAGGCTCAATCATTCTCACCCCCGGATTGAAGACCTACTCTCCAGAGATTCGACAGGAATTCGGTTACGGCCGCATACCAAACGTCGTCACATCGCTGCAGTTCGAAAGGCTGCTGTCCGCTTCCGGTCCCTGCGGCGGTGAAGTAGCCAGGCCCTCAGACGGGGCTCACCCCAAAAAAATCGCCTGGATCCAGTGCGTCGGCTCCAGAAATGAGCACAACTCCAATCCATGGTGTTCTTCGGTCTGCTGCATGTATGCGGCCAAACAGTCGATTATTGCCAAAGAACATGACCCGGAGGTGGAGGCCACTGTTTTCTATATGGAGCTTCGGGCTTTTGGCAAGGATTTCGACAAATATATAGATAAGGCCAAATATCAAAGCGGAGTCGTCTACAAGCGGGCGATGGTATCGGAGGTCATTGAGGATCCCGAAAACAACGATATGACGCTCCATTATGTCGATGAAGACGGTTTGCTTGTACAGGAAAAATTCGATATGGTGGTGCTTTCCATCGGTTTCGAGCCCCAGGCGAATGCTGCCGGACTCGCCGAAACCTTCGGCATCGAAGCCGATGAGTACGGTTTTGCCCAGACCTCAAGGCTCAGTCCGGTGGAGACCAGTCGGTCTGGCATCTATGTAGCCGGAATTTATCAGGGCCCCAAGGACATACCGGAGACGGTGATTCAAGGCAGCGGCTCGGCGGCCGCTGCCATGGCGCTTCTGGGTGAGAGCAGAGGAACGGAAGTCGAGGAGGTCATCCTGCCCGACGAAAGAGATATACACGATGAGGAGCCCAGGGTTGGCGTCATTGTCTGCCATTGCGGCGCCAATATTGCCGGTACTGTTGATGTAGACAGGGTTGCCGAAGAAGCAGCCAAGAGAGAAGGTGTCTCCCACGCCGAAACCATTATTTATGCCTGTGCCCCTGACGGACAGCAGAAGATTCGTGATCTCATCAAAGAAAAGAACCTCAACCGCGTCGTCGTCGCTTCATGTACGCCAAGGACTCATTCCCCACTTTTTCAGGATACTATTCGTGAAGTTGGCCTCAACAAATTTCTGTTTGAACTGGCCGATATCCGTGAGCAATGTTCCTGGTGCCACTCCGACAACAAAGAAAAAGCCACGGAGAAGGCCATAGACATCGTCAATATGAATATTGCCAAGACCAGACTGCTCGACCCGGTACACAGTCCTTCGGTGGAGGTGACCCATTCGGCCATGGTTCTCGGAGGCGGATTGGCCGGCATGACGGCCGCCATCTCGCTTGCCGAGCAGGGATATGGCGTATATCTTGTGGAAAAAGAAGACAGTCTTGGAGGGCTTCTCCAACAGGTACGCTCCACTCTTGAAGGTGATGATATTCAAGGCCATCTTCAAACACTGATAACTGCCGTGGAGAAAAACCCGACGATCAGCGTCCATCTCGGCACAACCGTCAGCGAATCAGATGGATTTGTCGGTAATTTTACAACGAAACTGACCAATGGACAGATAATTGAGCACGGCGCCATCCTCGTTGCCAGCGGCGGAGTTGAATATGTCCCCAACGAATATGCCTATGAAGAGTCCGAACGCATCCTCACCCAGAGGGAGTTCGAAGACAGGCTAGCCCAGCAGACGCCTCAGCCTGGGCAAACAGTGGTTATGATTCAATGCGTAGGCTCTCGTGAAGATCCTCACAATTATTGCTCAAGGGTTTGCTGTCAAGATGCCCTTAAAAACGCCATCGCCGTTAAAAAACGTTCCCCCGAGACCACCGTCGCCATTCTCTACCGGGATATGCGTGCGTACGGTCTGAGAGAAAAGTATTACAAAGAAGCCCGGGATCTGGGCGTACTCTTCTTTCTTTTTACTCCCGACAACAAACCTCGAGTAGAGCCTGAAGAAAGTGGTGTAAAGGTTGTTTTTGACGACAAAATACTCCACAGGGAAATGGAAATACAGGCCGATTATCTGGTACTTTCCACTGGGTTACGTCCTCATCCGGAAACGGAGAATATTGCCAAGGCCTACAAACTGACCTGCAATACCGACGGTTTCTTCATGGAAGCGCATGTCAAGCTCAGGCCGGTCGATTTTCCCAGCGAGGGGTATTTCCTCGCCGGCCTTGCTCATGCTCCCAAAAACGTCGATGAGACAATCAGCCAGGCTCTGGCCGCCGCTGGCAGAGTAGGGGCTTTGCTCTCGCACGAAAAGCTTACTGTTTCCGGTATTATTTCCAAGCACAACCGCGATAATTGCATGTCGTGTCTCGCCTGTTTCCGGGCCTGTCCGTTTGGGTCACCCTTCATCGACGAGGATGGGCGGGTAAGCCATAATGAGATAAAGTGCACCGGCTGCGGTATCTGCGCCGGCGTCTGCCCTGCCAAGGCCTTCCAGGTGAACTTTTTCAGAGACGACCAGATCAAGGCGATGGTAGATGCCGCAACCGAAAGAGGGTGAATATTCTACGAGGTATGCTTTATGTCACAGGATGATCAACATATGGTTGAAAAGCGAACCAGCCCGGAAAAGACCGTACAAAAACCGGAGAACTGGCAGGCGAATATTATCGCCTTTGCCTGTCACTATTGCGCTTTTGCCGCCGCCGATCTCGCGGGCGTCATGCGGCTGACCTATCCCTTCAATGTCAAGGTCGTAAGACTGCCCTGCACCGGCAAACTCGACCAGTCCTATATCCTTCGTGCATTCGAGCGTGGAGTTGACGGTGTTTTCGTTGCCGGCTGACTTGAGGGGCAATGTCATTTCCTGGAAGGAAATCTTAACGCCAAAAAACGGGTCACCAAACTGCATTCCCTGCTTGAAACCGTAGGCATCGACCGAGAAAGGCTACAGTTTTACAATCTCTCTGCCGCCATGGGACCGCGATGGGCAGAAATCTGTTCTGAATTTACCGATACAATTTCACAGTTGGGTCCGTCTCCCATCAATCTTGCTTTGCTAAACAAAGAAGATATGGAGTCGAAGAAGACGCAGGAGGCCTGAGTGGAGTGCCACGCTGCACCACTATTCAACAAGGAGCATATCAGTCATGATCGTAGGTGAGCAGAAACCTTTTGAAGAAATATGGGAGATGATCAAGGATCACAGGCAACTGACGGTATTCGGCTGCAACACCTGTGTTGCCGTGTGCCACCAGGGCGGTAACAAGGAAGCGGAAATTCTCGCGTCCCTGCTGCGCATGAAGGCAACCCAGGAGAGTATCGAACTCGACATAATCGACAGCGGCATAGAGCGACAATGCGAGCATGAATTCTTCGACTCGAAACAGGACATGCTGGAAAAATCGGAAGCGGTACTGAGTCTGGCCTGCGGCATAGGTGTACAGTTCATGGCCGCCAAATATCCACAAACACCTGTATATCCTGGGCTCAATACCACCTTTTTGGGAGATGTGCCGGTCAAGGGCCACTATATCGAAAAGTGCCAGGCCTGTGGCGATTGTGTACTCGGCGTAACTGGAGGCGTCTGCCCGGTCAGCCGCTGTTGCAAGAGGTTGTTCAACGGTCCCTGCGGCGGTTCCTCCGATGGCAAATGCGAAATCTCCAAAGAGATCGACTGCGCCTGGCAGCTGGTGGTGGATAGGCTGGAGGCTCTGGGAAGATTAGATGATTATGAGAAGGTAGCGCCTGTGAAGGACTGGTCGAAGGATAGGGCAGGTGGACCGCGATCATTTAAACTGGAGGATTTCTAATTGTGGAAATGCTAACTGAGAGTAAACTGGAGAAGGTTCTCAAGAGCGGCCAATTTGCGGTAACCAGCGAATGCGGACCGCCACGGTCGAGCGATGCCCAAGGTATAATCAAGAAGGGCAAAATGATCATGGACCATGTCGATTCCATAAATATCACCG
>CAKZOA010000442.1 GCA_937132035.1 uncultured Desulfobulbaceae bacterium
GCTGTTTGAACAGTACCAGGGCGCTTTTGAATTCGGCAAGATGCACGGATATGCCGGCATCGTCATAATCCGTTGATTTGTCAGCAGGTCTTTCCACAAACCCCAGGGATTGGCGAATCCCCGTAATGTCAGCTTCTGCCGCTTCGAGATGGTTGGTGGTATTCTCCAGCCGTTTGCTGCGGGAGCTGATCCACGTTTGTATGCGGGAGAGGGTGTCGAGCATGGCCTTGACTTGCAGAGCGCCGTAGAAAACTATGGCCAAGAGGATAAGAAAGAGGCCGCCAACGAGAAAATGAGAGATGCTCAGTGTAATTTCCATGGTTTATCTCGATGAAGGGTGCTGTAGGCAACTCAAGATCGCATTCATGCTGAACGGTTTGAAAAAGAAATCGTCGACCCCGTTCTGATACGCTTCGTTCTCATCCGTTTCATTGCAACTGCCGGTGATCATGACGACCCTGGTCTCAGGGTGCGTTCTTTTCACATGACGGATGATGTCCTGGCCGCTGAGAGATCCCATCTTCAAGTCGGTGATCACGGCGAAAAACTGCTTTTCGGCCAGTATGTCCATGGCGTGTTCACCACTGTTGGCGCTGTGGGATTCAAAGCCGCTGCGGTCGAGGTAGGTGGTCAGCAGCTTGCATATGATCGTGTCGTCGTCAACAACGAGAATGGGTTTCTTTGCAGCCATTATTTTCATCATGCTGGAGTAGAGGGTTATACGGCCGTGTACCCATATGGGCTATACGCCGCCCGCATCCTGTGTCCTGTGGTATATGGTATGGGGGATGGGACGGCGACTCGGTACCTGGCCTACTTGGCCTGCTCTTCGGCTTTTTCGTAAGCCTGGAAAAGTTCGCTCAGCTTCTGTTTGTCGCAGAGCTTTTGCAGATGGGAGAAGACATCCTCTTCCTCTTCCTCGATATGATGCCTGTTCAATTCATCGAGTACGGTGGCCTTGGCCTTGAAGACCTCGCTGTCGAGTTCGAGATCCATAAGCTCACGCAGCACAATCTTGGCGACATGATGCTCCTGGAGTGCCTCGAGGCCGTCGTCTCTTGCTTCCTCATCCTGTGCCTGACTGAGAAAGTGGAACATGGATGCTTCTTCGCCGACCATGTGGGGATAGAGGGCGTCGTGAAATTTCGTGCGTAATTCCTCGCGTTCCGCGGAGGTGGTGGCGGAAATGAGTTTTTTTCCAAGGGCCTTCTGTTCTTCATGATCCTGGCGTAAATGGCTGAGAAATTCGTGTTCGCTCATGTGTTCTTCTCCTGCGTGTTAGGGGTGCGCTGCATGCACGTGTTGTGCATGTGGTAGACTAAGGAAGTGACGATCCGATGCGAGATCATGCAAGCCAGCATCTGTACCACCGGCTTTCTTCCCAAATCTCCCTGGTCTGCCGTGTATTTTCCGGCACTCTGGTGCTGCGCTTGAAGATGGTGTCAGAAAAAAACACGGTCGGAACAAGTATTTCCAACCACTGTCCGACCGTGTGTACATGTCTTATGTGCATGTCGTAAACAAGACCTTGTCATGGTCTTTTTGCGGACCCCCTGCCAACAATGAGAAAGACCACAAATAAGATGATGCCGAGGACGAAGAGAATCCAGGCTATGTTCGTTGCGGCGCCGGCAATGCCGGTAAAGCCGAAGACCGCTGCGATAAGTGCTATGACGAGAAAAATTATTGCCCATTTAAACATAAAGCCTCCATTATTATGATTACCGATTGTTTTTCTTACCCGGGTCAACGGAATCGAGTGATGCCCGGCCTGTCTTTCGTCAGCACACAGTCTGTCAACTGATAACACGCTCTGTGCATGAAGGGACAGACGCTGGGATGCATTCTGTTTTTCAACCGCTTCCCCGTCAAAGGGATGTGATGACCCGTTTTTCAGGAAAGATGCGAAATGTATGCCAGTATAACGTTTTTTGGGTCTGGTTCCCCAAATAACTGTCCAGCCGCCTGGGCGTTTACCGTGGGTTCTCCAGGAATGAGTTCATGGCTTGCCGTGAAAGACCTCCCTAACAGCTGTACCGTGAGCTAAAAATGGCAAATACCTACAGATTGTTGTTGAGTAGGGAGTGAGAAGGGGAAAAGCAACTGGCCTGGAGGTTGGAGGGGAGGGTGGCGAGATGTGGCGCTGGTGTCCTGTTGGAGAGGAATCTTTCCTGTGACGCAGGAAAGGTGCGCTAGCGCCAAGAGCAGGCGCGGGCTTTTTGGAACCGGCCGCAAGCTGGTATTGCCGGGGATAATGTATATGCTCATTGAAAAAGAGAGTGCGGAAAGATGACTGATCTGGAATTGGGCCTGAAGTCTGCATCTCCTGCGGAAAATCGGAGAAGATCAGGGTAGATCACACGAGATGGGGGGGACCGGCGAAACCAAGGTGTACCTGAAAGATGCCTACTAAAAGATGCCTACAGGTAGGGGGGCAAAGCGATAAATATGAATGTACTCGGAGTTAGCACATGGCCCTTGACGATGGTGGTGGCGGTCTTCATCCTTGCCGCTGCGGTAATAGCTGTGGTCGGTTCGAAGATGACAAAGACCGCCGACCAGCTCGCCGATATAACCGGTCTCGGAGAGGCGATTTTCGGCGCGGTCTTTTTGGGCGGTTGCACCTCCCTGCCGGGCATCGTAACTTCGGTGGTCACAGCCTATCAGGGGTATCCGGAACTATCCCTGAGCAACGCCGTCGGCGGCATTGCCGCCCAGACGACCTTTCTTGCCATTGCCGATATTTTTCACCGCCGGGTCAACCTTGAGCATGCTGCCGCCTCCGTCGAAAATCTGGTGCAGGGGAGTCTGCTGGTAACCTTGCTGGCAATTCCCCTGTTTGCCGCGACCACACCCGATGTTACCTTCCTGAAGATACATCCGGCGACTCCGGTGTTGCTGGCCGCCTACATAATGGGCATTCGCCTGGTTGCCAAGTCCCGTTCAGTTCCCCTGTGGAAGCCGGAAAATACCAAGGAAACGAAGGTTGACACACCGGACAAAGACACACTCGAAAACCGGAGCCGTGCGAGTATCTGGTCGAGATTTGCCATCTCCGCCGCAGTGGTGGCCGTGGCCGGCTATGCCGTTGCCCAGACCGGCATTGTCCTTGCCGATGAAACCGGTCTATCCCAGACCGTGGTGGGAGGGTTGTTCACCGCCTTAGCCACGTCCCTGCCCGAGCTGGTCACCTCGGTTGCCGCAGTGCGCCAGGGAGCGCTGACGCTGGCCGTCGGAGGGATCATCGGCGGCAACAGCTTTGACGTTATCTTCGTGGCCATCGCCGATATCAGTTATCGCCAGGGATCGATATATCACGCCGTCACCGACAGACAGATTTTTATAATCTCTCTGACAATCATCCTCACGGGAATCCTGCTAATGGGATTGCTGCGAAGAGAAAAACATGGCATTGGCAATATTGGCTTCGAGAGTTTCCTGGTGATTTTTCTCTACCTTGGTGCCTTCACCCTGCTTTTTTTCAGTCAGTAGCTTTCGCGAAGCTGTCTTTGCCGAGACGGCGTTCATATAAGAACCGAAGACAGCCACTGTGTCAGCGCCCAGAGAGCGCCGACGATGAGTACCAGTGCCAGTCCGGCGATCAAGCGATGATTGTCCCACAGTTTTTCCGCCTGTTCACCAAAAGCATATACCAGCCAAGCCAGTCCGAAGTAGCGGATGCCCCTGGCCAGAGTTGCCGCCAGTACGAATTTCCACACAGAGTAGCCGGCGGCTCCGGCGGTGAGCATAGCTGTTTGAAAAGGTATCGGAATCACCCCTACCATGATGATGGCAAAGAAGCCGTGCTGGTCGAAGAGTGTCTGGAATTTTTCATAGCCCTGCTGCCACCCCATGGTATGTATGATCCATTCTCCGGCGGTTTCAAAAAGGAAGTATCCCGTACCGTAGCCAAAAAGCGAGGCAGCCAGGCAGCCGGCAGTGACATAGGCGGCAGTCTTCCACAGCCTGTGACGGTTGGTAAGCATGAAAGGGATAAGAACGAATTCTATGGGGATTGGCAGGATGAGGGTTTCTAGAAACGAAAGGCCGAAGAGAAGCCACATGACGTGCTGGGATCTGTTCAGGCGCTCCAGCCAGCGGCCGATGCGTTTTTCCTGTCGTTTTTTCGAGGTGATGGAATTCAAGGGATTTCTCTCCAGCCAGATGGCAGCTGATCATTCTTTTTCCAAAATGTCTACCAGTAGACGGCCCACGGCTCCAATGAGCATTAAGAAGGAGCCGGCGATAAACAGCCAGACGCCGAGAGTTTTATAGGCCTCATAGCGAGGAAGGAACAGTACGCTTCCCATGAAAAACGCCAGGTTGCCGGAGAGTCCCAAAGACTGGTGGATCCAACCGTAGTCATGAACAATGGTTCTTGCAATATTTCGCATAAACTCAAGTAATTAATTTCTCTTAGAAGGAATTCTGTCCCCCTCTGCTGTTCTATGTGCATGACGCTTGAGGCAGCAAGTTGGGTTTTGCAGAAAGAGTGCCAGCTTGCGCTCTTTTCTTCTTCGCTGTGCAGGCCGCCGCTTAAACGACCAGATGAGACAAAGCGCAGGTTTCTGGAGAGTTATTTGCAGGGATTCATTGTGCTATAAAAACAGCAGGCCTCCGAAAACGTATTTGCGGCGTCCCGATACAAGAGTATCCTTGTCTTATGACGTGCTGCTGGACATCAGGGGGAGCCAGTACTTTTTAGGAACGGACCTGTCTTAGTGTGTGAAGAGATGAATCCAGAGACCAGGAGATACCCATGAATCGTAGAAAAAAACAAAAGACACTTCTTGAAAAAGCCCTTATGGGCAGTGCTGTGGTACTGAGTGCTTATGTCGTAAAAACCGGAGTCGATACCGCCTATGAAAAGCTTACCGGCAGTACGGCTCCCCGAAATCCCAAAGAGCCAGAAGTCTCATGGCGCCGGGCTCTTCTGTGGTCAGCGACAACAGGGGCGCTGCTTGGTGTCGCCAAAGCAGCTATGAGGCCGAAAATTGACAGCGGCGTGAAAAAGCTCCTCTCCGATTGATCCTGGCCGCCGGTCTGCGTCTGCTGAGAGAGGTATGGTTTCTATCTGCAATAGGAGGTCAAATGAGCAATACCCCAATGCGGCGGTACAGGCAAACCGATAGCCATCGACCGTAGAATCTCTTGCAGCCCATGCGGGGCTGAGTGAAAAACGCAACAACGACCCCCATGAACTACTGGAGAAGGCAGTATCGTGAAATTTTCGTTTGTATCGCTAAAAAAAAGAACTAAGCGCCTCATTGTCGGAAGTGGCGTGGTTGCCATCCTGCTGGCTGCCGGAATCATTCAGCAGCAATTCTTCGAGGCCAGTGAGGTTAGCATCGGCAGACAGGCTCAGTACCGCCTTGATTCGTACCCGTGGCGGGAGGCACCGCACAGGGTTCGTCTGGTTCATGACCCCTCGGAGGCCTTTTCGCTGCGGAGGCAGCTCATTCGCCAGGCGACCACCAGCATCGATATGTGCACCTTTCTCTGGAAAGATGATGAGATGGGCCTGGCGCTGCTCCAGGAACTGGTGGCCGCCGCCGAACGAGGGGTCAAAGTGCGGCTGCTTGGCGATGGCATTTTTTTTATGCGGCAGCCTGCAAAGGTCGCAGCCATAGCTCAGGCTCATCCCCGTCTGAACCTGCGCCTCTATAATCCTCTGGATCATGAGGTGGCCAGTCTTGAGCCGAGCAGTCTTGAGAAAATGGTGCTCGATTTTTCCGAAATCAACCAGCGGCTGCATATGAAAATCCTCGCCATTGATGACCGACAGGCCCTGGTGGGAGGACGCAATGTGGGCAATGAATATTTCGGTCGGGATGAAGAACTCAATTTCATGGACCGGGATCTTCTCATAGAAGGACCGGCAGTCACGGATATAGCTGCTGCTTTCGGTCTTTTTTGGAATGATTTGAGGACAGAGACGGCTCTTGAACTCGATGATGTGGCCTCCAGTTCACCCAATACCAGCTGGCTACAGCAACCCACCGGCGATTTTGTGACTGAAAAGAAAGAACAGCCCCTCTGGAGAGAAGTTGATAGAGTTGCCGTATGGCATGACAGGCCGGGCTTGATTGGCAGCGAGGACGAATACAATTACCGGTTGCTGGCGGATAAACTGGTTGCGCTGGTCGGCGGTGCCGAGCAGTCCGTCATTATTGAGACTCCCTATCTTGTCCTGAGCGAGCGCACGCAGGTTCTCCTTAAGGAGTTGCGGCGGAAAAAACCCGAGATGCCTATCCGCTTCCTGACCAACAGCCTGGCCTCTACCGATACCTGGCAGGCCTACGCTGCTTTTCAAGAGCAATTGCGAACCATGCTCGGAGAGTTGCGTTTGCTGCTGCACCTGAAAAAACCCGGCTCCCTGCGGGAGAGGTCGGGAGAAAGCAGTAAAACCAGCAGTCTGCATTCGAAAACCATCATCGTCGATGAACAGAAAAGTGCTATCGGATCCTACAACTGGGACCCGCGCTCGGGCATCTGGAATGCTGAGATTATGGTGGTCATCGACGATACGGCTTTTGCCAGGGAGCTTACACAGTATATGGAACCTCTCTGGACACCGGAGGTCTCCTGGGTTGTGGCCGAGCTTCAACAGCCTATTGGGCTGGAGCAGATAGATGCCATCGGCTCCACCGTCAATGCCCTTCTTGCCGAGACACTGGGAATAAACGCCTGGCCGCTGACCAATACCGCCTGCTTCGAATATAGCGGCTCAAGGGTGCTTTCTCCCTTTCACCCTGATTTTTATGATCACTATACCTCCGTCGGTTCCTTTCCCGAAGTGTCGATTACTGCCAGAAAGCGCATACTCACCAATCTGCTCCAGCCAATCAGCGGAACACTTGCTCCGACTCTGTAATATCGTCTTGCAGGCAATGCGTCTGGAGATGGTGTGTCAGCGTCTCGGGGGGCGCACATATTCGGACAATCCCGGGGTGGCACAGAACGTGCATTACGGGATATAACAGTATTCATCACCAAGGAGAACAGGTGGTGAACAACATAAAAACACAATAAAGGAGCAAGACATGTTAGGCTGGGCACTAGGATTTTTTATAATCGCACTGATCGCCGGCGTTCTCGGTTTTGGTGGAATAGCCGGAGCCGCAGCCGGGATTGCCAAAATCCTGTTCTTTATTTTCCTCGTTCTGCTCATTATATCGTTGGTTGTCGGAGCGTTTCGCGGTAGAGCGCCGAAAGTATAGCCATCGTCAACTGCCGTACTCGACAGAGTTCTGATTGTCGGGGGCAGAGAGGACAAAAAGCCATAATACTGAAATAATGACTGCTCGAGAAGAGATGTTCTCGAAAACTGCAGAAAATACACTGAGGTTTTAACCACCTTAAAGTAAAGGAGAAGAAATGAAAAATTCTATGATGCGAACACTTTTGATGCTGTTGCTGGCCCTCTTCATTACCGCTTTCACGGCGGGGTGCAACACAATGGAGGGCATGGGGGATGATATTGAGGATGCCGGGGATGAAGTCGAAGAGGCGGCTGATGATGCTGCTGACTAATTGTCGCCGCACCCTGAGCCGGCAGGCAGCCCCCTTGGGCTCCTCCGGCTCGACTCTTTAATCAACTCGTTCTTTTAAAGCCCCCCCCTCGGCGTTTTCCCTTATTCTCCCTCTCGTCAATCTCACCCTGGGTTCTCCCGTCCTTCTTCTTTATCTTCTCACTGCCAAATTCATAAGGTATTGTATTTCTGGTAGCCGATAAAATCGGCCCGGCACCACCGGGAGGTACGCTGATTACCTATGGAACTCAGCTTCCTTCCTGCTCATGCACCTCGTGAACACCAGTATGAGAGTGGCTGAAGGCCATGGGTAACCAGATGTATTTATTGTTGTCAGAAAAAAAAAGTCCGATCCGGAAGGACAGGGCTGTCCTGTGGAAACGGACTGTCTGGTTTTGTGAAGCTGAAACGATAAAACACGGGCCTCCGCTTCCGGTTTTTGCTGAGCGCTCCGGTGAAACCGGACAAGAGAACTGGCTTATTCCATGAAGGTAACCGTTGGCTGGGCCTCTTTGTCATAGAGGATGCCCGGCTGGAAAAGCTTGAGCTGCTTCTTCTCGATGGCGAAGTTGTCAGTGAGGTACTGTCTGACGTTTTCGGCCCGCTGCTCTCCGAGACGGTAGAGCTTGTGCCGCTGGTTTCGGCTGAGAAGGGCGGCATCATCACTGCCGGCGAGTTCCCCCGGTTTGACCTTCGGATAGACGTAATAGAGTGGTTTCTGCATATCTTCGAGGGCATTTTTGAGCTTTTTACCAATGGAGTCGAGCTGTCTGGTATGCTCCGGGGTCAGTCTCGTGCTTCCGGCCGCGAAGGTGAGTTCCGGCAGGTCGCTGCTGATGATATCTTTGCCGAGTTTCATGCCGAGATAGGCAAGAACACCGCCGGGGCCGAGGACGGTATAGGCCAGCATCGGTTTGACCGCCGAAGAGATGCCATTGCTCAAAGCGGTGACGATGATATCGGCATAGCTGGCATCGAGGGAGGAAAGCGTGCCGCCGATGGGGATTTGAAGCGTGATGGTATCTTCACCGTCCCTCAGGAAGGAAAGTGCCGTTTCAAACGGTATTGGCAGCTTGGCGTTGAACTGCCGGAACCGTTTTTTACTGGCGGTTTTCATCTCAACTTCTTTCAGCTCCAGGGTGTTTTCCATATCTACCTGATCGCCCTCGAGTGTCATCTCGGAAACCAGCTCGAGTTTGCCGCCGGTCAGGCGTTTACCAATGGGGTTGAGTAAAAAGGGAGTGAGGTTGGTCAGCGGATAACCGTTCAGATGCAGCTCGTGCTCCCATACTCTGGGTGAAGCGAGCAGGGCCGCGGAGCCGCTGAGCGTCAGAGGAGAATGCTTATCCACCCGTGCTTCGGCAGTGAAGGTGAACCGCTGGTCGGCGTCGCTGAGATTGATGTCTGCAAACTCGAGGGAGAGTATGTCTATATGTGCCTCGAAGGTTTCGGGTAAGGTTGGATCTTTGTAGAGGATATGATTATCACCTACAAGTTCCAGAGAGTCTATAATCACTGGAAGAGAGAGAGACCGATTATCGCCGGCGTCTCTTTCTCCGTCTTTGTGTTCCTCCGTATTCGTCTCGGAGTTCTTTGTGGCGATATAGGATATATCGAGCCCCGATCCGCTTAATTTTTTGATCCTGGTGTTGGTTTCGGATGCCCAGGCGGCTCTGGAACTCTCTAGGGAATCAAGGGTGATGGTGAGACCGCGCTCCGCCTGCGTGTTCGAATTTCGGTAGTGGATAGTATCGACAGTTATGGACTCAGCGGCCAGGGTATCCGCGCCGGCCTGCATGTCGTCTATGACAATCTCCCTGGCCCCGCCGACTGCCTCGCTGTCTTGTTCCTGGTGTAATGCGGCCTCACTCACTTTGAGATGGTTGAGGGTATATTGATCGAAAGAGCTCGTTGCTATACCTTTAGCCAGAAGCGAATCGGCAGTGATAGAGTAAGGTGTCTGCTTGATGGGACCAAAGACCAGGGATTGGGTCTCTGCTCTGTCGATTTCGAGATCGGAAAAATTGTCACTGTTGAGCCCTGAGAGCAGCAGAGAATCGGTTGAGAGCTTCGTCGGCAGAAAAGAGGAGGGGAGAAAACGGAGGCTGTTTACAGCGGCTTTGGGAGCACTGACAGTTCCGTTTTCCGTTCCTTCGAGTTGTCCAATGCTAAATGATCTCAGAGTGATGGCGGGATTTCCGTTTTCAAGTATTTCGGCGCTGGTTATATCGATGCTGCCGTTTCCGGAGAAAAAATGTTCACCGCCTATAAAGAATGTGCCGTCTCCTTGGATAACCGCCTCGTTGAGCAGCCAATCCAGATTTTCTTCGAAAAGGTCGCCGCCGATGGCTTCTCCAAAAAGAGTGGAATCAAATCCTATGTGCTTGGCATCGACTCCGGAACGGTAGGCGATCGACCCTTCCTGCTCCACTTTCGCTGCATGGTAGACGCCCCCGTTCAGCGTCAGTTTGCCATCGGAGAGGGAAGCGCTGCCTGAATAGAGTATCCCCGTCGTTTCGGCGGATTGGTTTCCATATTCCAATTCGACGGTGCCGCCCAGACTGATGGATGATTGCTGCCAGCCGGTTTCTTCGGAAAAGCTCAGGGCCAGTTGAGCAGCCTCGGCCTGACCGTCGACGCTGAATCGCGCCGGGGCGGTGTCGGCGTTATTGTCAAATTCCAAGGTTCCCTGCCAGGTGATGGATTCGGCATTGCCACGTGATTCTCCGGTCGAATATTCCGGATCAACGAGAGTAATGGCAAGCTCCCCTGTAAAAGGGCGTGCACCGGCACCTGCGACGGTTGCTTTGCCCTCCGCGGTGAGCTCGCCTGACTCTATAACCGTTGCACTTCCTTGTTCTTTAAAGAAAGGCGAATGAGCCGTGAGTGAACCATTGAGTCCGATTCCCTGCGAGTGATCCGAACGAATTTCTCCCCGCCAGCTCAGATCGCCGCCAGCTGACCAGGCGTCGCCGGCTGCGGTGAGTGTACCGAGGTCGATGGAGCCCTCGAAAAGCTGCACCATGGCACCATCAGCGGTTTCTTCCAGAGAAAATGTGCCGTCGACTGACGCTGACCCTTCAAGGCTCACCCCTGCGGGCACAAGGGCTTGGAAGGCATCAAGATCTAACCCTGTCAGGGAGATTTTACCGGACGCCGTTACGGCTTCTTCTAAATAGAACCTGGTCAACTCGAAGGAGACAGGCGCCTGGTTGAGCTTGCCTGAAAAGGAAAAGCTGCCGGTCTCCCCTTTGCTGCCGCTGTCGAGGTTTTTAGCGCGGGCCTCGTCTATCACCAGGGTAGTTGTTATATCGCCCTGATACTCTATGGCAATGTTTGTGAAGGAGGCCTCTTCGACTTTGAAGGTCCAGGGAGGAAAAAAAGACGTACCCTGATCTTGGTTATCTCCGCCGGGTGAGAGAAAATAGGAGCCCACCCGCATCCCCCCTTGAGGATAGTTGCGAATTTCGATGTTCATATCGCGCAAAATCGCTTTTTCCAACAGGGCGTCTTTTTCAAACAAGGCCGGTACACCGAAGTTGATCGTGAGGACGTTATCGCTGTAGACGGTGTTGCCCGCAGTAGTGATTTCCACGCCGTTGAGAGTGAATATTCCGGAGAAGGGGTTGAACCAGAGTGTATCGATGGTGACACTGTCGGCGCCATTGTCGAGCAACCACTGCTTGAAAAAGTACTTGGCTCCTGCCTGCAGTACAATAAAGCAGAGTAGACTGAAAACGACGAGTGCGAGGGAGATGGCAACAGCCTGCTGGCGGGCACTGCCACTTGGTTGAGAGCGGTGATTGTACTTCATGGAGGTCTCCTGGCGTTTTTCATCCGCCGACGGTTGTGCGGGGGCATGTGAGACTATATACAAGTTGTATGCCAGAAGAGAGGGAGTGTTCTGTCTGGCTGGTTATGGGGCGCTTACGGCACCGGCAAAGGAGAGCATGGAAAAACCCCTGTCAAGCTGGCCCTGATTATGCATGGCGTTATTCGACATTGCAGCCCAAATCAGCCAACGGATTCTATGCTATCTACCTCTCGTTATATACACTTCGTCATCATCGGTCTTGGCCTCATCGGTTTGTTTCTGGTAGCGAAATGGTTCCTGCAGTCAGCACTGAATGTGCTGTTGCTGGTGTTCGCCGGGACACTTTTTTCCATCTTCATCCGTGGTGTGAGCCGGTTTGTTTTCGGACGGTTCAGGAAACTGCCGGAAAAAGCTGGTATAGTCGCCACCCTCATATTTCTGGTAACCATCTCCGCCGCATTTGTCATTTTCCTGGCGCCCCAGCTTTTCGAACAGATACCGAAGCTGGCTGAGGAGTTGCCCAAGGCGGTCAATGCCCTCCGGGAGAAGACGGATTTCTTCAGCTGGCTTAAGGATTTCGTTGACGGTGGAGATGGAAAGTCCCCGGCGTTCACCGACAAACTCACCGGCAAACTCATGGGTGTTTTTACCACTACTTTCGGCGCCATAACCAGTTTCTTTATAATTCTCTTTGTGGGGATATACCTCAGTTTTACTCCCTTTTATTATGTCGGCGGCTTTTTTCGTCTGCTCCCTTCACAGTGGCGGCCCCGTGCCGACCAGGTTCTGCAGGCCCTTGATTATGCCCTCAGTCACTGGCTTATAGGCAGGTTTGTGGGCATGCTGGTGGTCAGCGTCTGCACCTATACCGGACTGCTGCTGCTGGGAATACCTCTGCCGCTGAGTTTGGCCGTTCTCGCAGGCCTGCTCACTTTTATTCCCAATATCGGACCTATTCTCTCGGCCATACCGCCGGTGCTGCTGGGGTATATGCAGTCGCCTTCGTCGGCGCTGTATGTAATTTTACTCTATCTGGCAATCCAGGCGGTCGAGAGCTATCTTATCACGCCGCTGATACAACAACGGGAGGTGTCGTTGCCGCCGGTGCTGACGCTGACCTCACAGATATTTTTCGTTAGCATCTTCGGTTTTCTCGGCCTGCTGCTGGCCACGCCGCTTACCGCCAGTGGCCTGGTGCTCGTGAAAATGCTCTATGTCGAGAATGTACTGGAGGAACCAACTGATATCAAAGGAGCTGGCGACAGTGACGACTGAGGCCAGTAGAAACAGCTTACCGTAGCAAAGGAGCGCTTTATGCAGGTGCAGGAAGAAAAGAAGCGATCGAGAAATTTCATCTCCTCTCTTTTTTCACGCGTCAGGGCCTATGAGTTGTCGATTCTGCTTGCTTCGGCTCTGGCGGCCGGAGGAGTCTGGATGTTTGTGGAGATCGCCGATGAGGTGTTTGAAGGCAAAACCAGCGGCCTTGACGAGGCTATCCTCTTGTCCCTGCGCAACCCGGCGGATGTGAGCGACCCGATCGGACCATTCTGGTTCGAGGAGGTGATGCGGGATTTCACCTCTCTTGGCGGAACAGCCATCCTCGTGGCAATCAGTCTGGCTGTTTTGGGATTTCTGCTGCTGCAGAAAAAATGGAGGATGGGGGTGTTCACCGTGGCGGCCGTAAGCGGCGGTTTTTTACTCAGTTCAACGCTTAAACGCTTCTTCGATCGGCCGAGGCCTGATATCGTTCCCCACAGCACCTATGTGATGACCGCCAGTTTCCCCAGTGGCCACTCCATGCTCTCGGCCGTGGTCTTTCTCACTCTCGGCGGTCTGCTGGCCCGATACATCAGCAACAGAAGGCTGAAGATCTACGTGCTGACGCTGGCTGTTTTGACCACCATTACTGTCGGTTGCAGTCGGGTATATCTGGGGGTGCATTGGCCCACTGATGTGCTGGCGGGGTGGACAGCCGGCGCTTCCTGGGCCCTTGTCTGCTGGATGGTGGCGCTCCTCCTCCAGCGGCGTGGCCAGGTGGAGGAGGAGCTTGAAGATTGACGCGGCGAGTCTCTCCCAGCAGGTTGTCGACAAGAGCAGAATGTCCTGCTGAGGCATCCGTTCAGTCTGCTAGGTAGTAGCGTTTTTAGAATGACTTTCGCTCTTTTCCTTGGTCTGTTGGTCTGCGGGGGTGCCGTCGTCATCGTTCATCGACTGCGGGTCCTTGGTGCTTGGCGATTTTGATTGCACATCTGTGGATTTTTCATTGTACGGTTCAACCGTCCCTGTAGTGTCTCCGCCCATGGTTGACTGCTCTATCTCCTTGAGAATCCGTTGACGATCCTGCTCCGATTTCTCAAGCCTGGTTTTCGCCTGGTCCCGCTCTTGACGGGCCTCCGCAAGGTCTTCTTTTAATTCTTCGATTCGGGCTTTGGCCTCGGCAATCTCCTCCTGGGAATCTTCTAACTGTTCTTTCTGCATCTGTACGGCTTCGTCGACTTCTTCGCCTGCCTCTTCTGCGGGTCCATCGCAGCCTGATAAGGCAACGGCGAAGAAACAAAGGGAAAAAAGAAATATCAAAGTTCTTTTCTGTTTCATGGGGGCTCCTTTTAAAAATGTTTGTACACCCTGGTATGGGTGAATGTATGGGCTGCAAGATCACCTGTTGCGGTGCCTGTGTCGCAATAGGCTCTGCAATCTTCAGATGCTTACCTTACAATATACGTGCCATATTCGGTAAATCACCTCCCGCTTTTGCCGCGAAGACACTGCGGGGAAGTCGCCGCCGAGGTGGATGTTGTCTGAAAGCAATACCGCAAGGCAGCAGGAGAGAGGCGCTGAGCTACGGCGGTAAAAAAAGTTTTCGCTAGATACTGTTGGTGGAGTTGCTTTCGGAAAAAATGCAGGTTGGATGAAGAAGGGGTCAGCTCTGCACGTTGGGCTCCAGCGTCCGGGGAGGAAGAGGCGCCTCCGCGCCCCGGTCGCTGGAGAGCCCAGCTGCCTCAGAGATTCACTGATGTTTTACTGCTGCTGTTTCTTGGTGTTTTCCGCTTTGTTCGCGGATGTCTGGGCGCTGCTTGCGCTTTTTTTGTTCTTCTCGGTTTTGCTCAGGGAGGCGGTGCGCTTGTCCGGCCTATATTCCGGATCGTTTTTCAGTTCTTGCTTTGAGACATCATAGACGATGTAGTCGGCGTCTTCTTTGAACTGGATGTCCTGAAGATCGGCCTGAATTTTCTTGTCCTTGATGTTCAGAGCTTCACCGACAGAGAGCAGCAGGCGTATATCGCCCGCGGGGGTGATGACTACGTCATCGACCGTTCCCAGCTTTTCGTCATTGGTGTTGTGCACTTCCTTGTCCATCAGTTTGGAGGCCTGGATCCCCTGGCTGCCATATTCCTGCCAGTCTATATTCTGCATGGAATTGCTGCTGGAACGAAGAGAGGAGAGCCCTTTGTAGCCCTGGCGAGAACGATCCTGCCGGTTTGATTGCATCACCTTACTGTGCATCCGGTCCTTCTTGTCCATCTGACGCTGGTTATTCATGCCGGTCTTCTGGCCGGATCTTCTGTCACCCCGTTCATCGGTCGGAGTATAGGCCTGGGAATCCTGGTCGATATCGGTGTCGCTGTTGTTCATCTTCGCGTACCTTCCCGTTTTCTGTGTACGTTCTCCCTCGCGATTTTCGGCCCAACCATTAATTTCCATGTCACTGTTTTCATAGCGCTCGCTTTCGTTGTTGAACCAGGCATCGGATGAGGATTCGTAACGCCTGCCGGCCCATCCGTAGTCGCTGTAGTCAGGGAACATTTCCAGCTCTTCTTCGGTACCCTTAAAATAGACATAGCCCCGATTCTTAGTGAGACTCAGTTTGTCGAGCGGCACCATAGATTCTTCCGATCCGAGTCCCCAGAAGCCGTCGATTTCGACGATGACATATTGCACCTGGCCGGTACTGTCGACAACGACATTTTCGATTTCGCCGATTGTCTCACCGTTGCGGCTGCGGATCTCCCGGTCTATGAGTGCCCGGTTGCCACGCTTGATGGCCCGTTGCTCGTTCTGGTCCTGCGAGTCCATGGCGGTCTGGTTTGGCTTCATGTCATCGTGTTTTTCCTGGGCGCTGAATGCCGTCTGTACAAAGACGGAGGGGATGAACAGAACGGTGGCCAGGGAACCGACCATGAGATACTTTGAAGCGGTTGAGGTTTTTTTGCGGTGGGTGGTGATCGTTTTTTGGCGTTTCATATCATTTTCTCCTTGTACCTGAAATTAAAGGGTCGAGGAAACCGGCACGGCTTACCCAGGTTGAAGTGAGCGCCCTCTTCCGGATCTCCTGCGTTGTTGATTGCTGGCCATGTCGGAGGCGCCAGCAAAGCAATTATGCGGAAAGAGTGCGAAAAGCATGCCAAGTGTGGATAGGGGAAATAATCCAATATAACCGATAGCTTGATTATAGAGTGCCGACCGGTGCTCTTTCCACGGCGAGCTGGCATTCCATTCCTACAGGAATAAATCCGATGTTCCTGGAAAGCTGCAGCCACTCATCTTGACTGGACAACCAGAGTTGAACCGTAATGGGCGGAAAAACAACGAAAGGCAGAGAGGCCTTGCGTTGTATCTGGACCGGTTTTTGCATTTTATCGTGGGGGCGGCAAAAAGATGCCCTAAGCGTTATTCCACTAATAAAGAAGAACAGAGAGGCAAACATGGAAGAGGCACCCCTTATCATTATCAATGCCAGCGCTGGATACAGAAACCAATCTGATATAGACGAATTGGCGCGCCAGCGGGGGTTCAGACTTGTACACACTCAGTATGCTGGTCACGGCAGAGAAATAGCCTGTCGTGAAGCTTCGGCCGGAACTCGCTTGCTGGTGGCATGCGGTGGCGACGGCACCATACATGAGGTGGCCTCGGGCATTCTTGACGCGAAAACAGAATCAACGCTGGGAATTATTCCCTTCGGCACCGGTAACGATCTGTGCCGCAGTCTCGATATTGGTGAAGAAGCCGAGGAGGCCTTCGCTCTCCTGGAAGAGAACCTTCAGGTACAAGTCGATGTCGGCACGCTGTTGACAGGCGAGGATGAGCACATCTTTTTTAACGTTTCCTCCTGTGGCTTTTCCGGCGAAGTCGATAAACATCTGGAAGAGACGGACAGGTCGAGTTGGGGAACGCTTTCTTATTTGAAGTCTGGTCTTTCGGCCCTGGCCGATCTGCAACCTTTCCATGTCGATGTTTATAGCGAAGGTGAAACCATAAGCGTGGAGGCCCTCAATGTGGTTGCCGGCAATGGCCGGTACGCCGCCTCCGGTATTCCGGTGGCCTCCCGGGCCAGTCTCACTGACCGCAAGCTCGATCTGGTGATCTATCTGGGAAAGGGAATATCTGATCAGCTTTTCAATTCAAGGCTTATCCTTCAAGGCAAACAGGATCGTTCCGATACAATTTTATCGCTACGGTCGCAAAAATTTGCTATGAAGTTTTCGAGACCGCTTTCCATTAACTATGATGGTGAGTTGCATGACAGTGAGGTTGAAAAAGTAGAGTATGCCATTCATCCGCAGCGTTTGAGGGTTATCGTTGGCAAAAATCACTTCTGAAAACAGTCGGGGTGGAAAAGAAAGATCACCACCGGCTGCAGATATTTACATAGCCCGCAGTCTCCGCAATTTGAAAAAATACAGCGGTAGTCTGCGACCTTTCACCGTCGTTCCTTTTCTCAGCTATGGCTGCGATCGAAGAGCCATTCTCTGCGGCCGGGTTATCGAGAACCTTGAAACCGGTTCACCAAAAACCGAAGACCCCTGGTGGAGAAACCTGCGCAACATGATCAGGACCTTTCTGCGCGCCAGAGCCGAAAACGCCCTGCTCAGGGCATCTGTCAACGGTGAATCCGTTGCCATCAAGAGTGATGCCATCGGCTATTTCCATCGGGAAGTTGTGCTCGAGAGATCTCTGGAGCAGCCCGGCTGGGTTGATGTCGATTTTTCGCTGGACCCCCTGCCCGGATTTGCAACCCTGGACAGGCAGCAAGGCAGGATCCTCAGTCTTCCTTCGTCGTCTCCCTCGGGAATCGGCATTATCAGCGATATCGACGACACCATTCTCGAAACCTACGCCACCGATCTGTTGATGAGCGCCAAGATGACCTTTATCAACAATTCCACCACTCGTATTGCCATTGCCGGCATGGCTTCGCTCTATCAGACCATTACTCAATCCACCTCCGTCTACCAGCCCGTCTTTTACATCACCAGTTCCAGTTGGAGTCTCTACAGCCTCATGTCTGATTTTCTTGATCTGCAGAGCTTTCCCCGGGGACCGCTTCTGATGCAGAAAGTCGGCATGACCAACAATAAGCTGATGCGCAAAGGGCATGGCCATAAGACTCGAAAAATAGAAAGAATACTCGATATTACCAGGAACCAGCGCTTCATTCTCATAGGCGACAATGGCCAGGCCGACCGGCAGATTTATCATGAAATAGCCAATCGCTATCCGGATCGTATCGCTGCAGTGTGCATCCGTGAGGCCAGACGGAAAAGCTCATCATTCACAGCTGATTACGATATGCTGGGCATTCCCTATTTTGAGTTCGAAGACGGCTTCATTCTCCAGGACAAACTGCGAACAACAGGAATCCTCGACCAGTCGTAGTGAATTCTTTTGCATATTCTCATGCCTTAGCTCTGCTTTTGAGCTGTTTTTCTGTTTTTCCCTGACCGCTCATATAGCTGGTAGCTGGTAGACGGCAGAACCGAACTCAACGATAGTGTGCATTTCAACGATAGTGTGCATTCTCGGCGTGTGTATCTGCACTTCGAATACAGCATAGTGTCTGGCCTTCAGGCTGATATGGAGTGTAATCTTTGAGTCGTTCCGTCACCAGAAGGTGGAGGCGATGGATATTCATTTCATATTGTACCCTATGTGTTACGTACTCGAAGAGGAGTGCTCCCTGCCAACCGTATCAGCCACATGGGCGCCACGTTCCCCACGGGGCTGCGGTGGACCGGTAGTGGTATCTTTTTTCGTCTGGTGCTCCATCTCTGCGTTCAGTTCCGCTCCGAGAAGAACCGCCAGGGCTGAAATGAAAAACCACATGAGTAAAATGATTATGGCGCCGATGGATCCGTAGGTTTCGTTGTAGGTATTCGAGTAGCTGACATACAGGGAGAAGAGTATCGAAACCACCATCCAGAGAACGGTGGCCATCACCGCTCCCCAGCTGAGCCATTTCAATTGCGGCCGGCTTCTGTAAGGGGCGTAGCGGTAGAGCAGACCCAGGCCCATGACAACAAAAAGACCAAGCAATGGCCAGCGTAGTAAGCTGGTCAGCTTCTCGGCGACACTCGAAAGTCCGAAGATGTTGAGAACAGCGGGAAATATGACGATGAATCCCAGAGAGATGACCACAAAGATGATGGCTCCGACGGTCAGCAGCAGGGCTGTTATATTGAGGGATATGAAGCCGCGGCTCTCGTCTTCTCCGTAGACGATATTAAGACCGGTGATAAAGGCCTTCATCCCCTTGGTGGAACTTCCCAAACTGAAGAGAATGCCCGCTACAACGCCGAGGCTGAGGGCGCCCCCGGTATCTTCGCTCAACCGTTCGAGCTGATTCTGGAGGAGTTCCATGCCCTGCTGCGGCAGAATTCCCGAGAGGGCGGCTACCTGCTGCTGCACCTGACCGGGGTCGGAGACGATACCATAGGTTGCCACCAGCGCTCCGATAGCCGGAAAGATGGCAAGCAGGGCATAGAAGGCCACTCCGGCGGCAACGATGGTAAGGTTGTCTTCGGCGAGCTTGTCCTTGACCCGGAAAAAAATATCCTTCCAGCCCGTCAGGGTGATGCCGCCGGGGCGTAGCGCGTTTCGTCCTCTATTCGTGTTTTTCATAGTAAGGCTCGTTGCGCGTGCCTACTTGGTCAGAATTACCCAGAGGGCATGAATGATGCCCGGTATGTAGCCGAACAGTGTGAGAATGAGGTTGATCCAAAAGTGTTTACTCAGGCCGACTTCGAAAAAGACCCCCAGCGGCGGCAATATGACTGCCAGAATTATTTTGACAATGTCACTGATACCATCAAAGCCTCCGGTTTTGGGCGAGGCGGTGGCGTGCGTATTAGTGTGATTGTGATCCGATGTTTTCATTGCGGCCTCCTTTCTTTATTTCAGTAGTATGAAGTTTTTTTCCTGTACGAAGCAGACTGCTCTGCAGTTGCATTCTTTTATCTGATTACCCCTAATGCTCAGCTACTCATTAGGAGACAGGGATACTCTTTTCCCGGGACGCCATAAACCCATCCCTGGGGGCTTGACCGCAGCCGTCCAGGCTGCGGAACACCCGTGAAAAGAGCACCCCTGCCTCTTTCGAATCGGCTAAGCTGAGTTTCAGGGGTAATCAGATTCTTTTATGAAGAAGCAAGCAAAATGTGTGCCCGGTAATTTCTGTGTATCAGAAAGAAAGATGACAAGGAAAGAGGGTGGAGGAGAGTAGGAACGATTATCGGCGATGGGCGACTTTATACTCGAGCCAAGCAGCTCCGCGGAGAATGAGAATAGAAAAGATGGTGACGCCCACTGCCAGAAGCCACTGCTCCAGGGCTGCTGCAATTCCTATGGCACAGCATATGAGAATAGAGGCAGCCGTGGTCAAGCCTTCGATACCTTCACCATCGCCGGCGCGGAAGATGGTGCCGGCACCGAGAAAACTGATACCGGTAATGATCGCTTCGACGATACGGATGGGATCCGTACGCAGGAATTCGTTGTAATCCTGGATGGTGAAGCGGTCGAGGAGGACATCGGAGAGGCCAACGAGCATGGCGGAGGTGCCGGCGACGAACATGTGGGTACGCAGCCCCGCGGGTTTTTTTTCCAGTTCCCGGTCAAGTCCAATAATTCCGCCAAGCACCATTGCGGCACCCACCGTGCCGAGGATGGCCAGTTGCCCGCCCCAGCGGCCCAGCATTTCTTCAAACATAATCCGTTATTAACTCTAAAAAATTCATATTGCGGAAGAAGAACCGGCGGGGAGTAAGAGAATGAAAAGCCCCCGCCGGTTTCTCTGGTGTCATTTGCTACAGATTACGAAATAGAAAATGGTATCAACTGTGCTTTTCAAAGAACAGATCTGCTTCTCTTTCCGCTTCGGCTTTTTCGTAACCATATTTTTCCTGGAGCTTGCCAACCATCTTGTCGTAATCGCCATCGATCTGGTCTAACTCGTCGTCGGTGAGCTCGCCCCATTGCACTTTCGCTTCCCCTTTCAACTGATTCCATTTGCCCTTGATAATTTCTTTGTTCATCGTTTTGCTCCTGTATAAATTTTGTAAGTTGAGTTCTGGCCTTCCTACGGCCTGCCTGCTCACTGGAGAGAAGAGAGAACAGGCAGGCAGCAATAGAAGGTTTCACCATCCATCGGATGGTAAAAGGGTTAATGCAATTACTGTTCTCGTCGGCCAGTAAACTCGAAAAATATGTTTAATGTACCGTTGTAATAGATATTATTTCTATTTCTTGAGCAGTCTGGGATTACTGGAAGTTCCTCGACCAATAAATCAGGGGATGCTGAAGGAGGGCCGAATGTCAGCCGCAGCACCGGCAGAGGGGTAAGGACTGGCAGCAGAGATGGCCGAGGAAGGTGGACAGTGCCGTGAAATCTGTCCTGCCGGACAGGACGGGCTTTGAAGAACAGCAGGGCCATTAGGTTGCGGCATTTTGGGAAACAGGGGCGACTGTTGCAAAGAAATACCACCGGTACGGCGGCGATGGGTGGAGAAGACCGTAGTCAAGGCCTGCCGTCAAGCAGGATTGATACGCTATCAGACTGGAAGAAGAGCGATGTCTGTCACTTTCTCTGTCTTAAAACGTCCGTTTCGGAACCATTGATTGACCAGATGACGCTGCCCACCCAGCTACCGCCTATAACGAAGCCGGCGATAATATCGCTGGGCCAGTGGGTGCCCAGGCGCAGACGCGCCCATCCTACCAGAAAGAGCAGCACCGCCAGCAGTGCCAGGATGATGGTCCGCTCCGATCGGGAGCGAGTCGCCCTCCACCAGAGCCAGGCCAGAAAACCATACATGAAAATGGATATGGTGGCATGACCCGAGGGATAGGAATGGAAAGGGGGAGAGGCGATGCCCTCGGCAACCATTTCCGGACGGGCCCGGTCCCATATCCACCAGCCGAAGTAGATAAGCGGCCGCAAAAGAATGTAGCCCAGAATGATAGCGATGGCCGTGAGTGGGGCTCCTCGATGGCTGGCAATGGTGAAGGTCAGCACGAGAATGGGAATGGTCAGGGCCATATTGCCGAAAGATTCGAAGATTGTGGCATTATAGAAGGTAAAAAGCGGCATTTCTTCGACGATCCAGGACAAAACTCTCTGATCCCACTCCGTCAGACCGTGGTGGCCCAGCCACTTTCCAACCAGGGTTACGGCCGCGCAGATGGCCATTGCCAGCAGAAAGCCCGCTCCGAGACGCAGCCAGAAGCGGCTGCGGGCTCCAGAGGCAAGTGAGGTGTAGTTTTCTTTAAAAGTCCGCCACAGCGCAACTGTGGCCGAGAAAGAAAGCCAGTTGGTGCCATGAGTTTTATGGTTGTCTTGAAGCATAATCCTTTTCCGCCGCCGTTTTCCCAGTATATAAAGAATAGCGCAGTGTATGAAGAAATTGGAACTATTCTGCCAATATCAGTCCCGAAGCTGTGCTGTCAGGAAATTTATCAGAAGGTGCAGAGAGGGGTGATGCATGCGGGTGAAACACCTGGTTGTGCCTGTGAAGCCCCTGGAAATTTGCAAAATGGTAGAATCCGCTCCCTCTCCAGCCGGGACGAGCATCTCTTTGTCCCCAGCCGATCTCAAAATTCAGGACCCAAGCTTTGCCAACGACTCCCGGATAAAGGCCGGAAGGTCATCCGGGTTACGGCTGCTGATGAGATTACCGTCGACCACCACCTCTTGGTCGACGAATTCGGCGCCGGCGTTTTTGATATCCTGGATTATCGACGTGTAACCTGTGAACTTACGGCCCTGAAGCACCTTGGCTGTGATAAGCAGTTGACCGGCATGACAGATGGCAAAAACCGGTTTACCGCTCTTGACGAAATCGGCGGTGAAGTCAACCGCTTGATCATCGACCCGCAGCTGGTCAGGTGAAAAACCTCCCGGAATGAGCAGAGCGTCGAAATCATTCACACCGACCTCCGAGACGGCTCTGTCGATGACGACCTCGGTCCCTTTCTTTTTGCCCTTCACCGTTTTGCCTGACTCAAGTCCGATGTTGACGACTGTATGGCCGTCATCGACAAAGGCCTGTACCGGTTCGGTATATTCTGAGTCTTCAAAAAGATCGGTAAGTATGGCAGCAACTTTTTTCCCCATGTTTTCCTCCTTGGTGTAGTCGGTGAGTGGCTAATAGGCCGGGTTTACAGAGCTCCCGCTGACCGGAGTCGGGCAGATTCATCAAGCTGTACATCAGTAGCTGGAGTGTGATGATATGCTGTAGTGCACTCGGATCGTTTGCAGGCCCTGCATACCCCACACCATCTTGCATAAATCACACCAGCTTCTTTCTAACCCCAATATTTTGTTTGATTACCTATGAAACTCAGCTTCCTGTTCATACAGCTCCGCAACATTAGTATGAGATTGGCTGAAACCCATAGGCAATCAGCGCTCCGCTGCTCGTTGCAATTACCTGGCAGACAAATACAAAACCTCACGAATTTAGTAGATAGATTATGAAAAGTACAACTGTCCCTCATGTAATGATTCATTCAGGCCAAAATGGTGTTTTGGGGGCCTGCAGTCTTTCCGGGGACACTGTGGCTCTCGAAAAGGTAGCGGCCCACTCACGCGTGTTTTACTCCAGGGGTGTGCCTGCTGGTCCCATCACTACGTTATCAAGGGTTTGCGCCAAATTATCCAGCTACACCCTTTGGTGAATCGGCCCGGAAATCTGCAGACAGGTAAAAGAGTGGGCTATAGTTCCCGTCTGCTGTGGAATATCGATTGCAAGTTCTCGTCAATACCCCGATGCCACTATATGACAACCGAAAATAAAGGCGGCGGTTCAATCGAAGGGGAACAATGGTGGATATCCGGCCTTGCCGCTTGCTACAGGGAGCTTTGAATCTGACATGGTACGAAAAACGCAACAACAGACTGGTGAGAGGCGAGCGAAGCAGTTCAAAAAGTGGACCTCCCGGGTTACGGCCGACGAGGTTCTCATGCCCCCGTTATACCTGGGCAAGGAGGAACGCAGGCTCTATATCCGGGCAACCCTGAAGGAGGATCACACCCAAAGAATTCAGAACAAACCCGAGGCCACCGAGGCGAAATTCAAAAAATTACGAAAATCGTTTTTCCAATTCTTCCGCGGTACCGCTCTGCTCTACTATCGTGATTATGCCGGCATCGATCATAACCTGCCCGTAGTGTTCACCATAGGTGATGTCCATCCGGGCAATTTCGGCGTTATGCCCAACAGCGACAATGTTCCCTTTTTCAGTGTCAACGATTTCGATGAAGCCTACTTCGCCCCCTTCAGCTGGGATATCCGCCGGGGAGCCACGGGTTTTTGGCTCTCGGCCAGAGAAAACGGCCATTCGAAAAAGAAGTGTCGTAAAATTGTACGGGCTTTCGTCACCGGCTATATGAATGGTTTGCGGGAATTTTCTAGAGACGATCGCGAAAAATTCTTTCAATATAGAATCGACAACAGCCCAAAACGTATAAAAAAGCTGCTGGAGAATTCTCTGGAGAGCCGCGCTGAGTTTCTCAAGGAAAAAATTTCTCTCAAGAAAAGACGTTTCAAGGTCAGTGACGAGATTGTCCCCTACACGCAGCACATCAAGAAATTCCAGAAAATTGTCGACACCTATGTCGAGGAGAACGAAATATCCATCCCCAGAGGGGATGAGGAATATTTTCGGGTGGAGGATGTCGCCGTTAAAAAAGGCAGCGGTACCGCCAGTCTCGGACTTGATCGATTCTGGGTGTTGATCAGAGGCGAGTCGGCTACAGGAGATGACTGTCGGATACTGGAGATGAAGCAGGCCAGAACGTCGGCTTTATCGGGTTTGGTGCCGAAGACCGATTATGACGATATGAACAACCGAAAGAGCGCCCGGCAAATTGTCAAGGCCCATCGTGTTCATCTGGCCGGAGGTGACATCTTTTACGGCTATGCGCAGCGTCAGGGCAAGATGTATCTTGTCCGGGAGCGCAGTCCTTACAAAGACGATATCGACCTGGATGAACTCAGCGGCAAAACATTCAAAAAATATGCACGGATATGCGGGAAAGCACTTTCTCAGACGCATGCCCGTTCGGATGAAGATGCCGGGCTCAGTGTCGAGAATGCTGAAGAAAGCATACTCGGCTCCATCATTTGCGACGTTTTCGTTGATGACATGGTTCGCTTTGCCGGGTCCTCGGCGCAGCGGGTGATCGATGATCACGCGCTGTTCGTCAAAGATTTCGATCTGGGCGTCTTTCAGCTCGTCGGAAGCTGAGGGTGATACTCAGCGGATTTTCCTGTGCCGCAGGAGAGTATGTCCGATTGTCCCGTACCACAGGACTCGCTGAGCTACCAAATGCGCGCAGTGTGTGACAACGCAATAAACAAAAATTCCTGAGCGGCTACTCCGGATTTATTCTTCTGTAGAACCCTTCAAGGAAACTGTAGACGCCGAAGGCGAAGAGGCCGAAGGCGACCAGGCCGAGGAGTACGGCCCCGTAGGCTTGGCCCTGTATGAACTCGAGAGCGGCTTTAAGGCCCTTCGCTTTGTCGGGATCATAGGTCCAGGCGGCGTAGGCGAAGAAAAAGGAGATAATGGTAAAAACTACGGCGCGGGCCACAAGCCCAAACTTTATCAATGGATCCACCTTGTCCATGAGTTGGGAGTCCATGGAGAAATAGTCTTTATACTTTTCTTTGTAGGCCTTAATAACATGGGCAATGGCCGCTCCCAAGATGCATAATGCCGCCAGATAGAGAAGCCAGCGGCCCCAGGGCTGCTGCATAAGCTTTGCCGCAAGTCCGGATTTGTCGCCACCTCCGCCGCCGGTTCCAAAACCGAAAAGCATGCTGGCGGCATAGACTCCCAGGAGGGTGTGGGTAACGGCGCTGACAAGCAGACCGCCGCGAATGGCGAGACCTTTGGCGCCGTTGCCGTGGTTATCGACATCCTTGATTGCTTGAACCAGCCGCCAGATGGCATAGCCGAAGAGTCCGACAGCGATGATGGCGATCATCACATCTCCGAAGGGCGATGATATGACAGTCTGCAAGGCGCCTTTGGTGCCGGTGGTTTTGCCCCCCTCACCGAAGGCGGCAAGCACAGTGAGCACCCCAACCAGTATATAGACGACTCCTCGGGTACAGTAGCCGGCACGTGCAAGCCACACCAGCTTTTCCTTGGCCTCTTCCTTGGTTTTTTCGGGCATGGTTTCACCTTATGAATTTGAATGTTGTTGGAAAGAACGCTTCAACGATTGTCTCAGTCGCGATGACCGCCGGTTTTTGGGGAGTCCTGCGCTGTCTCTTTGAAGGATGGCTCTCCTTTCGGCATGAGTCTGCCGCTGTTGTGTTCTGCGATGTTGCATTTTTCAAGCCATTTCCTCTCGCTCCTCGTGGCAATATTTTGTGTGTCTGCTGGGATCGATGTCAATGACGGGGGATACTCAGGTTTATCAAAGTCTCGGCTCAGGGAATACTGCCCCGGACTATCTTGGCGAAACTTCCCTCCGGAAGTACTGCACTGCTCTCCATCTGATTCAGCCGTGCCAGCTCCTCTAGAGGAATCTCTACCTGATATCTGGCATGGAGGTCACTCAGGGATTCAGCCGAGCTGAGCTCGACGATCTGCAAATGCCTGGGTTCGACATTGCGATAGCGGCTCTCCTGGAGCCGTTCAAAACTTCGGAAGGGAATGTCGATCTCCTCTGTATATGCGCCCCATTTTTGCCTGGAGGTATAGCCGACGAGTTGATAGAGACGATCGCCGTCGGCGATGAACATCACCAGGCCCTGTATCTTCCCCTGTTGAGTAGTGGCCCTGAACTGGCCGTTGGCCGCTGTAAATCCGTTGAGCATATGACCTGAGGAGCGTAGAGCGGTTATTCCCCGTTGTCCGAGAAAAGAGCGCAGCGCCTGGCGCGGATTCTCTCCCTTGGCAAGTGTCATTTGAACGACAGCATCTTTTTGCGGACTGAGGCCGATAACGGCGCCACGTTGGTTGATGATTTGCCAGCCATCGGCAAAATCCATCTGGAATTCCATGTCCGGATGATAAAAAGTTGATTGACGAATAATACCGTTGCGGGGATTATCGCCGTAGACCATACCGTCGAGAAAGCTGAGATAGGTCTGTCGCTCCACTGGAGCATAGTTTCGGGACGGCGACTGGGCAATGCGGGAACGAATGTAGTCGAAGCGGTTCTCCGGCAGCGGGTGGGTGGAAGCCCATTGAGGAAGCCTGCCGCCCTCGCTGGCCTCGGAGACCTGACCGAGCATTTTCATAACATCCAGCAGTTGCTGTGGGTCCTTGTTGATATTGGCCATATACCGTATGCCAAGTCTGTCGGACTCGGTTTCGTCGTCCCTGCTGAACTTGAGGAAGAGGAGCTGCATGCCCTGGCCGAGCAGAGAGGCGAATTCGCGCAGTTCCGGGACGGCGATGGTGGCAATGCCCAAGCCGAGCTGGGTGACCATACTTTTGCTCATCCGGATGACGGAATGTTTGGCCGTTATATGGGCTATTTCATGGCCGAGCACTCCTGCCAGCTGGGCCTCGTTTTCAAAGTGGGCGAGAATGCCCCTGGTGAGATAGACATAGCCGCCTGGTACGGCGAAGGCGTTGATGGCGTCGTCGTCTATGACCTGAAAGGTCCAGGGCAGTTCGGGCCGCTCCGTGGTGGCAGCAATCTGCGCGCCGAGGCGCTGTACGTAGGCCTGGAGTTCATCGTCGTCGTAGAGTCCCATAGTGGCGACGATATCGCGGTTGGAGCTTTTGCCCATTTCTACTTCCTGGTCTCTGCCAATAAAGCTCAGATGTCGTTCACCGGTGGCCTCGATAGTGGTGCACGAGGGAAAAAACGTCATGATCAGCACGACAAGCACCAGGGGCCGCAATGTTTTCCATAATGGTGTATGTCGAAAAGACAGGCCGGCCGTCCGCTTTTTACCGCCTAAGTGTATGTCTGAGCCGCTGCAGGATGTCGTCATGGCGTTGCCGGTAAGCGTTTTTGCTTTCTGTCTCTTCGCTGTCATCTTATTCCCTCCCTGAGGATGCGCTACTTTTGTCTTCATCGTGCTCGTCCCCCTCATTCTTGCTGCTTTCGGGTTCGGCAACCTGTTCGTTTTCTTCACGTTTGCCTTCGGTTCCCTGCTTGCGCTTCCCGCTGCTCCTTTGTTGGCCGCCGTCGCCTTGCCGTTGGCCATCGTCGCCAGCCCTTTCGGTGCCGTCATCCGAAGAGTCAATCACAACCTTCACGGGAGCGCTGGAGTCAAGGTGAACATCTCTTTGCGGGAAGGCGACGGCTATTCCGGCTTCCTTGAGCCGGTTGAAGCTCTCCCGTCGCAGTTTACTCTCAACGCTCCAGACCTCGAGCGGATTTTCCGCCTCAATCCAGAAAAACATTCTGAATATAAGACTGCTGTCTCCGAATTCCCAGAAAAGGACGGAGGGGGATGGTTCGGGGAGGACTTCTTCATTGTCTTCCATGCAGGCGATGAGGATGTCCATGGTCTCATCAACATCGGAGGAATAGCGGACGCCTATTTTGAACTCACCACGGATTCGCGCATCGCTCAAGGTCCAGTTGACCACCTCCTCTTCAAGGAATTTGGAATTGGGGACAAGTACGTCGATGCCGTCGAAGCGCCGCACCCTGGTGTAACGACCACGAATTTCATCGACGAAGCCGGCCTGGTCTCCCAGCTCGATGCAATCGTGGATACGAATCGGCTGCTCAATGGCCAGAACCAGACCGCTGAGATAATCATAGATGGTACTTTTGGCACCGAGTGAAGCACCGATGAGGATCATCGCTCCCATGACACTGACAATGGAAAAGGGCATGCCGGCGACGAGCACAGTTGCAAGAATGACAAAGAAGACAAGGAAGTAGACTACGATTTTGGAAAAGGCAATGGCAATATGCTCAGGTAGAGACTTGAACCGCATCATCGCACTCTTGAGAAGTCGACCGGTTACAGCCGAGAGCCAGCTGCCGGCAACAAGAATGATCAGTGCCGTGACCAATCCTTTTAGTCGGATCCATTCTCCGCCGGTTTTATAGAGAGGAAGATAGATGAGATAATCGATCCACCCACTGAGCGAATCCGGCGTCTGACGGTCTTTGTAAGGATGCTCGGTTTTTTGCTCTGATGCACCCGATTCACTACCGGAACCGCCGTCTTTCTTGCCGGTGATGGTTTTGACCGTTTCCATTGCCGCAGACCCCGCCGACGACGGCGAGGTCTGGGCTGACACCGCTGAGTGGACGAGCACTAAGGCGAGAGCCACCAGTAAAACAGCTGTTACCTTGACCGCGAAGCTGACCGTGCTGATATCATTTATCCGGAAAAAGAGAGAATGTGTTTTCATGGCGATACATGGTTGTCATCGGCAAAAAATGGCGTGAGACGTTGTTTAGTGATGAAATCCTTGGTCATACCTGTCCGCGTGGATGCAGTAAGCATGCCTGTTATTGTTTTTGGCTTCACAGGCGCCTGTATAACCACTGAGAAAATCTTATCGGTTGTGACAGCAGCGTTTGCCAGAGCAGCAAAAATTATCCGACCGGCCAGTTATCGGAGGGCTGTTATCAGTAGGAAATCGTCGCCGAAAACCATCTGTGCGCCTAGGCCGAGAAGGATCGTCAGAAGAGCGCTGACGCCAAGGACCAGCCGTGAAGAACCCTCAAGCAGAGCCACTCTGCCGGTGGCGCTGCCCAGATACATCACACCTACGATTCTCAGGTAATAGAAGATGGAGACAACGGTATTGACCACTGCCAGCAGGGCCAGCCAGCTGAATCCGGCGTCGATGGCTGCCCCGAAGAGAGCGAGTTTGGCGGCGAACCCCACAAGCGGAGGAATTCCGGTAAGGGAAAGCAGGCTGACGGTAAGCGCTGCCGCATGCCAGGGATGGCTGCGGCAGAGGCCGCGGTAGTCTCGAAGCCGTGTGCGTCCGCGTAGTGAGACCACCGTTGCAAACGCAGCCAAGGTAGCCGAGGACAAAGAGAATCAGTGCCGGCTTGGCCAGTGTCGCATGTCCGGCAGCGACTACAGCGAGCATCTGACCAAGCCCGTCGATCTTAAGGCGCTGAACGCGGTCCTGCGCGGCATCCTCTGAGCCTTGTATTCCCCCTGTTTTACCTCTTTTCCCCTGAAGGGCTTCGTCCATTCATGGCGCTGAATCAGAACTTTTCCTTCAGCGGTTGAAAGCTTTTCCCGCCTCACCCTCGGAATGCGCTCCGGCGCTGCTCCTGGACACTCTTCAGGTCGCGGTACTCCTCTTGCCCCAGTCGGAAACCGGATTCATCGCCGGAAGCGGGTTCTTGACGGGAGTATTTTCTGCTATACCATGGTTCTCAGGCAGATTCGCTGCCGGCAGGCATCCGCTCATGCCGGTACCGGATCAAACGATACTGTTACAAAAAGGAGTTCGGATATGAAAATGTGTCTACGCATTACGCTCGCTGCACTGTTGCCCCTTATCTTCGCCCTGCCGGTACTTGCCAACGAAATAGAAGGGCCGGTCGAAGCCATTGATAGAGGTAGCCGCACCTTCAAGGCGGAGGGTATTACCTTCCACATTACCGAGGAAACCGATTTCGATGATTTTGACAGCCTGGAAGAGATGAAAGTCGGCCATGAGGTGGAGGTTGATTTCGAATACCGCGACGGTAAACACTTCGCCCTCGAGGTCGAAGAAGAGTAAAATCTTTTCGAAAAAAAAGCCCCCAGTATGCTCGAACGGGTTGGTGCCGGGGGCTTCTTGCCGTCATACTGCTCGCTGCAGCGTGATAAATCTATTTTTCCCTCAGGTTCAGCACCTCTTCTTGTGGCAGGAGAACCCTCTCCCCGGGAACACGACCCGCACCGTCCAGGCTGCAGATACCCGGCAAAAGAGCACCCCGGTCCCTGAAGAAGAGGGAGAACTGGGTATTTTTTTTGGGTAGGCATCAGATAAAAACACAACCACCGGAGCGCAAGAACACCATGACCGAAAAGATGAATACACTCTGCGTTCTCCTGGCCCTGGCGACCCTGACAGTGATGGCAGGCGCGCATGGGATAGCGAGAGCCTCGGAAGAAGGCAAGGAGGAGAGCGTGAGCTGGCAGAAAGCATTTGCCGAGAAGGCCGCCTCATCACTCAATGATGTCGCCGGATTCGCCGAAACGCGCTGGCGGCAGTTCAGTGATGCGATGGGTTTCCACACACCGCGGCATATCGCGGCCTACCGAGGTTATGCAACCCGCGATGCGGTATATGTGCAGGGTCGGCTTTTGGCGAACAGGCCCTACGGTGGTCCGCAGGATGATGATCACTGGTGGGATAACCTGAAGGCGACCTATGAGCGGTGGGAGAGCGATGAAATCCCCAATGCCCGTATGCGACTCGAGTATCTTGATCAGACAAAAAACGTGGTAACCGACGACGAAGGGTACTATAGCGCCGAGTTTGCGCTGCATGAACGCTACCCCGAAAGTGACTTTGTCACGGCGAAACATGCTCTGGAAGAGCGCGTCCTCACCGGCAGCCACCATATTTCCGTCCTTGACGAAGAGGCGGAATTCCTCCTTATAAGTGATGTGGATGATACCATTATTCACACCGGCATCACCAACCTGCTGGTCGCCGCCCAGTTGACCTTCCTCAATAATGCCAAAACCCGAAAGCCGCTGGCAGGGGCGGGCAGTCTGTATCAAAGCCTGGCCAGGGGCCACCAGGGTCATGCGGTGAACCCCGTTATCTACCTCTCCAACTCGTCCTGGAATATGTACGACCTGCTCCGCGACTTCATCGATCTCAACGACCTTCCTCGAGGTCCGCTGTTACTGCGGGACATTGGCCGTGAGGCTGATTCGGATAATCATAAAACGGAAACCCTCTCGAACCTGTTCAGACGATATGAGCATCTGCCGGTCGTGCTGATAGGCGACAGCGGCCAGCATGATGCCGCTTACTACTCAAGCATTGCCGCAAAGTACCCGGATCGGGTCAAAGCGATATATATCCGGGACATCGATCCGGCTGAAAACAGTGAATATGATGTTAAAATCGACGCAATCATCCACCGCAACGAGCAAAATGGCGTTCCCTTTGTCCGGGTCCAGAGCAGCGTGCAGATCGCCGAACACGCGGTGAATATAGGCTTATTGCCTGAAGGTGCGCTGGCATCCATCGAGGAGGATACCAAAAAAGACAAAGCCCGGGAAACGGTTGCCGAAAAGGCCGAGTGAGCAGAAAAAAAACATCAGCAACTCCACTGCTCCTTCTCCTGGCTATGCAGCAGCCCCCGAAGATCAGCGGCATGTTTTCGCGCCTCTTCCAGGCGGTCGTCGAAGGGGTTTTTTTCTCTGCTGCCGCTGAGGTGTTCCAGCATCCGCACGCGCTCTTCCATGGAGCGCAAGGCCGCATAGAGCGCCTGCTCCTCGCTCTGGGCCAGGCCGTCGAGCAGGGACCTCTCCCCGAACGCGTGGCCGGTATGGCAGCGGAAACGCTTCGCTCCATCATCCACCTGCCAGAGCGGCCCGCCACAGGAGGGACAGCCGACGGGGATCAGAGCGCCCTTCCCGGCCATCTCCTTTATGCCCTCGGTGGTGCCCGTGAGTACGGAAAGCTCCGTTTTATACAGCTCATCGCCTTCCCCAGGCTCTTCCACCTTCTCCCGCACCAGGCTGTTGAGCATCTGCCCAATTTCCCCGGGGGGGAGAAAGAAGTCGATATCGCAGCTGTCGGCCGCGCTCTGCGGCATGGACGAAGAGGCGGCCGTTTCCGGGTGCTGAACAATGGCCAGCCCGCCGCACTTCTTTATGGCGATGAGCCCTGCGGTTCCATCGTCGAGTTCCCCTGAGAGAATCACCCCGGTGACGCGTGCGCCGCAGGCCACGGCCGCTGATCGAAACAGCGGGTCGATGGCCGGTCGGCTGAGATTTTCCCTGGGGCCGCTGCTGAGATAGGTATGGGTGCTGTTGATGAGCAGATGGCAATCCGCAGGGGCTATATAGATGGTGCCTTTGCGTATTTCCTGACAGTGCTCGGCCGAGACGACCTCAAGTTGCGACACGCGGGCGAGAATGTCGACAAGAAAGTTCGTCGCGCCCTTGGAAATATGGCGGACGATAAAAACAGAGGCGGGGAGATCCGCCTCGAACTGTTGCACCAACTCGAGCAGCGGTTCCTGTCCGCCCTGGGAGGCGCCGATGACGATCATATCCCGGTGAGGCATGAAGACTCCTTTCTCAAATAGTAGGCTGCAAATACTTCCTCTGCAGTTTCCGGTTTGCGGTTTCGCGGCGTGGACGGTACCTCCTCATCCCCTAAGCAGGGCGGGACGGCCGGCGCGGGACAAAGGTCTTTGCCTCCCCTTGCCGGTGTATACTCTATACCGCCTCAGTATAGCACAGAAGCAGGCGGAAGGAAAAAAAGAGAGATTGGACGCTATTTCCCGGCGCTGCCAGGCAGGGAGCCTCTTCTCTCTTTCGGCAGCACGGCAAGCTTGAGCCAGAAATCGCATATCCGGCCGATCGCCTCCACGAAGTCGTGGAAGTCGAGTTTCTTGGGGATGTAGCAGTTGGCATGCAGCGCGTAGGCTTCTCTTATATCCTCGTCGGCCTCCGAGGTAGACAGGATAATGACGGGCAACCAGGTGAGTTCGGGATCCTTGCGTATTTCCCGCAGCACCTCGAAGCCCCCCAGGCGCGGCAGGTTCAGATCGAGCAGGATCAGATCCGGCCGCTCCACGGCGGCAAATTCATCCTGGCGTCGCAAAAAGGCAAGGGCCTGGAGACCATCGCCGACCACATGACATGTGAGCGGCACATCGACGGTCCTCAAGGCCTCGCGGGTGAGGTCAGCGTCGTCGAGATTATCCTCCACCAGGAGAACGCGGAAGGGGGAGGGTGTTTTCGTGTCATTCATCACATTCTCCGCCTCAGGTTGCAGGCCAGAGAAACTGCAACAGCCGGTGCCATGGTTTTAGGAGGTGTCCCCCCCCTTGCCTGTGAGTTCATGTTTTCAATCATATTTTCTTCTTTTTCTCCCGGCAAGTTTTTTTGTCGGTTTCGCAAAACGCCGTGAAAGCCGACGGTTCAACTTTATAAGGTGCTGAATTATCCTATTGCCCCTGCAGCTTCGAAGGCTTTTTCGAGTTCATCTTTTTTGACCCGTCCTGCAACGGTCACCTCTCCATGGTAAGTATACTGGTATTTTTTGCAAGTGCAGGATCCGTGCGTACCCTCGACAAAGGCACTGGAAAAAAAACTACCCCGAAGTGTGGATTCTTCCCGCAAAAAAAGGTAAACTCATCGTTGGTGTAACCTGACGGTCTCCATAGGCTCGGTATAATCTCCTTGAAACAGCCTAATCGCGATCAATGGTTACGTATCTCAAGACTGACTGCACGAAAACAAGCCGCTACGGGCTACTACCTGCAGTGACATCGGCAACGTGGAGGCACTGCTGCACCACTGCTGCACCACTGCTTTCAGCGCCTGCGCGGGTGGAGCCCGAGAGTTGGTGCACTGTGGACCACGCATTTGCGCGGAGCACATACTTTCGGTTTCATTTTCCATGACTGACGACAAACACATGCACGATAAAAAGAGGGAGACGGCGCAGACCTCCGGTGCGCCCCGGGTTTCGAAGCCGCGGCAGAATACAGAATCCAGCAGCGATAGCCTCATCATCGTCGGCATCGGCTCCTCGGCGGGCGGGCTCGACGCCTTGAAAAAGATGCTGCCGACCCTGCCCATGGGTGTCGGCATGGCCTATGTGGTCGTCCAGCATCTGGCGCCCAAGCACCACTCTTCACTACCGCAGTTGCTGGCAGGCGACACCGACATGAAGGTCAAGAGCATCGAGGACAATGAGGCGGTTCTGGCCGACACCCTTTATATTTCGCCGCCCAATTACGATGTCCGCCTGGCGGGCGGCAGGCTCGAGCTGAAACCGCCCGCAGGCCTCGGGCCCAAGCCCTCCATCGACTCCTTTTTCCTCTCGCTGGCCGAGGAGAAGAAGGTCCGGGCGGTGGGCATCGTGCTTTCCGGCACCGGCAGCGATGGAACCCAGGGAGTCCGGGCGATCAAGTCCGAGGAGGGCATCACCATAGCCCAGACGGTGGAGAGCGCCGGTTTCGATTCGATGCCGCGTTCCGCCGTGGAAACCGGCCTGGTCGACATGACGGTCGACCCCGAGGAAATAGGCGAGGCCCTCCAGGCGATTTTGCAGTACCCCCGTTTTCTCAAAAAGAATCCGGCCAAGCAGAGCCTTAATACCGTCGACGCCATTCTCAAAAAAGTGCACCAGGAATCGGCAATCAACTTTGGTGAATACAAAAGGAGCACTATCCACCGGCGCATCAACCGGCGCATGGCCATCGCCAGAATCGCCGAGCCGGAGGACTATCTTTCCTATTTGCAGGCGACGCCCGAGGAGGCCAGGGCCCTGGCCAGGGATATGCTGATTTCGGTGACCGGGTTTTTTCGCGACGGCGATGCCTTCGTGTCGCTCAAAACGCATCTTACCAAGCTGCTTGCCGCCAAAAATCCGGGAGACACCTTTCGCGCCTGGGTTCCCGGCTGCGCCACCGGCGAAGAAGCCTATTCGATCGCCATCATCATCGCCGAAATACTAGGCGATGATCTCGACAAATACCATTTCCAGATTTTCGCCACCGACATCGACGACGATGCCATCCAGCAGGCCCGCCGCAGCGCCTATCCGGCGGTTTCGGTGATGGAAACCGACAAGGAGCGTTTCGACACCTACTTCACCCGCGACAAAGAAACCGTCACCGTCAACAAATCCATCCGCAACATGGTGGTACTGGCCAAGCAGGATCTGCTCAAGGACACCAGCTTCCTGAACCTCGATCTCATAAGCTGCCGCAACCTCCTTATCTACCTCGAGTCCACTCTACAGGACAGGCTTTTGACCCTGTTTCATTTCAGCCTCAGGGAAAACGGGCTGCTCTTTCTCGGCAAATCGGAGTCCATCGGCCAGCGCAGCGACCTGTTCACCGCCCTTGACAACCGCTGGAAGATCTACCGCCAGCGCCAGGCGCCGGTCAAGCGACTCCCCGATATGCTGCAGCAGCACCGCAGTACGGCCGCGGAGTCACTGCCCCAGCACAGAGGGTTCAGGAAGAGGGAGCAGACGGATTACAGGGAGGGCCGTTTTTTCGACTCCCTCATGCAGGCGCTTGACTGCTGCGCCCTGCTCGTCGACAACAATTTCAACGTCCTCTATATCAGGGGCGACATATCCCCCTATTTCTCCCTGCCGGAAGGGACGGTCCGCGGCAACCTCAACCTCCTCGATCTCGCCCGCAAAGAGGTACGCTACGTGCTCCAGCCCCTGATGCGCAAGGTCGTCAAACAAGCGGCCGCCTGCACCAGCAGCCTTATCGTCATGGACGAGGGCCGGGGGGTGAGGCTGAGGATTTCGCCCATCGACGGCGACGACCGGACCAACACCCTGCTGGTGGTCTGCATGCCGGAGGAGATAGACCGCGGCACGGTTTCCTCTCGGGCGGAGGAGGTCGAAGACGAAGAGGAACGGGGGCACATCCGTAAGCTGGAACAGGAGCTGGCCTTTACCCAGGAACATCTGCAGGACACCATCGAGGAGCTGGAAACCTCCACCGAGGAGTTGCAGGCGCTCAACGAGGAGTTGCAATCCTCCAACGAGGAGCTGCAGGCGACCAACGAGGAGCTGGAGACCAGCAACGAGGAGCTGCAGGCCTCCAATGAGGAGCTCAATACCGTCAACGAGGAGCTGCGCGCCAAGTCCGAAGAGGCGGAAAGACTGGTGGAAGAGATCAGCGAAAGCGAAGGGCGCTACCGGAAGCTGATTGAAAATATGAGCGAGGGCCTGATGCTCTGCACCATCGACTATGATCCGGAGAGGCAGCCCTGCGACCTGGTGATACAACAGATCAACCGGTCGGCTGAAACATTGTTTAAGCTCGACGAGAAGATGCTGCCCGTGCGCGCCGGCGCCGCCAGGCTTCTGGAGATGGTGGAAGAGGAAACACTCGGGAAACTGGCGGCCATCGCCGACAGCGGCCGGCCGCAGCAGTTCGAGCTCTATATCGACTCGCTGGGCAGACACCTGCGGCTTTCCGCCTACGCCGTCGAGCACAACGTCCTCGGCCTGGTCTGCCATGATATAAGCAAGCGGAAAAAGGCGGAACTGGATCTGCGCGAGAGCCAGGCCACGCTCAAATCGGCCATGGAG
>CAKZOA010000443.1 GCA_937132035.1 uncultured Desulfobulbaceae bacterium
GGGCGGTCGCTTCCTCGGCATCGGCTACGCACAGGATCGCACCGCTGAGGCCGATGACGCCGTTCGGCTGATCGATCGAGCCTTCGGGCCTGATCAGCTCCGGCGGCGGCGAAGTAAAACCCCATATCCGCAGGTGGCCGGCATCATCGGACCAGATACCTATATCACTTTTGGGGTTTTCCAAAGCTGGTCCGAGTTTGACCAGGGTTGCCGCAGAAAAATGAAGCGGGGCGTCAAAAGGAAAACTGTCCGTGGAATGTTCTACCTCCCTGAAGAGGAGCGACGCGGTCACCGGTTTACCCTCCTCAGTGGCAAAACTCGTCCAGTAGGCAACGTCGACAATCAGGGACATCTGCGGCCGGCTCGGTATATTGCCGCTGCGAAAAATGTCATGAAAGGGCGTCGCCTCATCAGGAGACTCTTTATAGCCGACAATCTTCTGCCAGAGATCATCTATGAAAACCTGGCTCAACTGGAATGCGGACATGGCGTATCTCCTGGTTGGTAGAACACATCGTCTCGGTACCGGCCTGCCGATTCTCCATCATGCCCTGAATGCAGAAGAGAATCAATATGTAAAAGAAAATGCCGGCGGAGGCTGCCCGTATCATTTTCTTCACCCGTGACTGGGCCGGCGACCGACGATGTTGTCATCACTGCCACCAATGACTACAGTATGACAGAAATCATCAAAACTCTAGATATTTATCCCAATATATTCAATGTTTTCCAGTGACCTTATTGATTCGGTGGCCCATGCACCGGGGGTGTACCTGATGCTCGACGCCAGATCGGCGGTGCTCTATGTGGGCAAGGCCAAAGATCTGTGTAAACGGCTCTCCTCCTATGGCCGCCACAGCGGCGGCAGCCACAGCAAGACAGCTGTCATGCTGGAGCAGGTCAACAAGGTCGACACCATTATTACCCGAACCGAGAAGGAGGCTCTGATCCTTGAAGCCTCACTTATAAAAAAGCACAACCCTAAATATAACATTATCCTCAGGGATGATAAAAACTATCCGCTTATCAAGGTCACCGTTCAGGAGCAATGGCCACGGGTGATGATGGCCCGCAGAAGAAGCAAGGACGGGGCCCGCTATTTCGGCCCATACTCCTCTTCCTCGGCCATGTGGGCGACGCTCAGACTCATATCCCGGCTCTTTCCTCTACGTCGCTGCAAGGGATCACAGCTTAAGAAACGCCGACGCCCCTGTCTCAACTATCAGATGGGTCAGTGCCTGGCCCCCTGCTCAGGCCTGGCCGACCATACGGCCTATATGGATAATGTCGCAGGGGTCATCATGGTTCTCGAAGGCCGTAACAGAGATCTCATAGCCACGCTGACACACCAGATGGATGCTTTTGCCTCCGGCCTCGATTTTGAACAGGCAGCAAAAAAGCGCGACCAGATCGCAGCCCTCACCACCACCCTGGAAAAGCAGGTGGTAGCATCCTCCCATATCCGTGACCAGGATATTTTCGGTTTTATACGAAAGGATGCGGCGGTGGCCATTGCCGTTCTCATCATCAGGAGCGGACTGATCAGCGGCAGCCGCAACTATTTTCTCGCCGATCCCTTTGGCGATGACCAGGCCATCCTCTCCCAGGTTCTCAACCAGTTTTATTTCCATGGAGACAATATTCCCAGGGAGATCATACTGCCCTTCGCCCCGCACGATATCGACCTTTTCCGGGAACGTTTCGACGAGGTCCGTCAGGCCAAAGTCGATATCCTCATCCCCCAGAGAGGCGACCGATCTCACCTGCTGCGAATGGCCGATGCCAACGCCACCCAGATATTTGAAGAAAAAGAAAAAAAAGATCAGTCCTGGTCCAGCCTCAGCCGGTCGCTGGTGCAGAAGCTCAAACTTTCAGCCGACCCCGTCGTCATCGAATGCCTCGATATTTCCAATCTTGGCGGGAAACAGGCTGTCGGCTCACTGGTCTGCTTTACACGGGGCGAACCAGCCAAAGACAGGTATCGTCATTACACCATAAAAACTGTAGAAGGACCCGACGACTACGCTATGATGGCCGAAGTCCTCGAGAGACGATTTGTCAAGGCGATCGAAGAAGATGCCTTTCCCGACCTTTTCATGGTCGACGGCGGCAAGGGGCAACTGGGCATTGCTCTGCGCATAGCCTCGGAACTCGGGGTCGAGGAGCGCCTGGAATTTCTGGGCATTGCCAAGGAAAAAGAAAGTGAAGGTGAGAAACTCTACAAACCACGGAGAAAGAATCCTATCGTACTGGCACCCCATGATCCAGTGCTGCTTTATCTGATGCGCATCCGCGACGAATCGCATCGGTTCGGGATCACCTTTCATCGTAAAAAACGTCGCCAATCAACCCTGGCCTCGCAACTCGACTCCATCGACGGCGTCGGCCCCGCACGCAAACAACAGCTTCTCAAATCCATGGGAAGTCTCAAGAAAATAAAAGAAGCGTCGGTGAAGGAGCTTCAGGAGGTTCCAGGAATTGGCGAAGAACTGGCCTGTGAGATATTCTCCCATTTCAACCCTGAGTAAATGGGATTATGAATATTTCATAACCTGAGTACCTTTATATCTCAGCCTCTCCAGTTTCCCCTTACTTTCTTGCCAAACTTCAGGGGGCTCAGATTCCATAAAAATGGATGAGGTAGCATTGTTATGGAATGGCCAGGTTAACTTTCCATAAAAGGATAGGGGAAGTCTATGGCAGCAACGAAGGTTTCCTTTACCGTCCGTTGTGTAGTCCATCGGGTGAGGTTTGTCGGCGAGCCGGCCTTGTCGTTGGTCCCCGAGGCTCTGCCGCCGCCGAAAGGCTGTTGACCGACGACGGATCCCGTCGGTTTATCGTTGATATAAAAATTTCCAGCGGCATGCTCAAGCTTCTCAAGGGCCAAACTGACCGCCGCCCTCTCTGCGGCGAAAACTGCGCCGGTAAGGGCATACTGCGAAGACTCATCACAGAGCTTCAAGGTCTGTTCATATTCCTCATCCTCATAGACATATATGCTCAGTACCGGTCCGAAGATTTCTTCTACCATCGTTTTAAAGCGCGGATCAGAAACGACAATGACGGTCGGCTCGATGTAATAGCCGACGCTGTCATCACAGCCGCCGCCGATAATAATCTCGGCGTCATCGTTTTCTCTGGCATAGTCTATATACTCTTTGATCGATGCATAGGCATTGCGGTCGATCACGGCGCCCATGTAGTTAGCCAGGTCGGTGGGCGGCCCCATTGTGATTCTGCTGCACTGGCTTTCCAACGTTTCCCGTATCTGCGGCCACAGGCTTCTGGGAATATAGGCCCGGCTGGCCGCAGAGCATTTCTGTCCCTGATACTCAAAGGAGCCTCTGACAAGAGCGGTTGCCACCTGTCTGACATTGGCGCTGGCGTGCACAACCACAAAATCCTTGCCGCCGGTTTCACCGACAATGCGGGGATAGCACCTATATCGTTCAATATTTTCACCGACCGTTTTCCACATCTTCTGGAAAACCCTGGTTGAACCAGTGAAATGAATACCGGCGAGATTGGCATCGCCGAGGCAGATATCACCTACATCGCTGCCGGATCCGGGCACAAAGTTAATGACGCCATCGGGCAGGCCGGCTTCCTTTAATATTTTCATGATAAGATAGGGCGTATAGACACAGGATGAGCCCGGTTTCCAGACCACCGTGTTGCCCATGATGGCCGGTGCGGTCGGCAGATTGCCGGCTATGGCCGTGAAGTTGAAAGGCGTTACGGCAAAGACGAACCCCTCAAGCGGCCTGTGCTGGACATAATTCCATATCCCCGGCGACGACTTCGGTTGCTGCGAATATATCGTATGGGCATAATAGACATTGAAGCGCAGGAAATCTATCAGTTCGCAAGCAGCATCTATTTCAGCCTGGAAAGCATTCTTAGATTGGCCAAGCATGGTGGCAGCATTGATTTTGTCTCGGTAAGGTCCCGCCAGAAGATCAGCGACTTTTAAAAAAATGGCGGCTCTTTGTTCCCAT
>CAKZOA010000444.1 GCA_937132035.1 uncultured Desulfobulbaceae bacterium
GAAGGCTCCCTTGGTATGACCGAACAGTTCACTTTCCAGGAGTTCATCGGGGATGGCGGCACAGTTGACGGCAACGAAGTTTTTTGATCTGCGCCTGCTCTTTTTATGTATTGCCTTAGCGACGAGCTCCTTGCCGGTACCAGATTCCCCGCGGATAAGCACGGTGGAGAAATCATCCTCGGCAACTCTGGTGATGAGATCGAAAAGTGATGTCATTTGCGGCGATCTGCCGATGATGCCGCAGAATTCTTCCTGGTTTCTCTGCTGGTCCTGCGTCTGTATGTGTCGTATTTTTTCATTGGCCCTTTTGAGAACGACCTGAACTTCTGCAAGGGTATATGGTTTGGTAATATAGAAGAAGGGATTACACTCTATGGCCTTGGCAGTGAGATACCTGTCTCCTTCAGGGACCACGGCTACGACTAGATGCGCTCTTTTCTCGCAGAGTTTTTCCAACAGCCGCAACCCGGCTTCACCTGTATCGAGGCCCAGGTCGAGAAAGATAATGTCGGCCCCCGCGGCTCCCGGTTTGTGTGGTGCTTCAGAGATTTGTCGCTGATTTTTTGCATGGACGAAGGGGTTGGCAAAATGAGGACCCAGGGAGGCAATAAGATCTTCAATGAGCGCGGCGTCGTCGTCGATGAAGAGTACGGTGGGATGTGTGTTCATAGTAAGAATACAGCGGCAAAAATGAGAGTGGAATGGACAAACTATTTGTTTTGAAGAAGATCAGCGAGTTTGCTGGATGTTCTGCGCATGTTCAGACTCAAAAGGCGTGCGGTTTTTTGAATGAGTTTGATCCCCAGTACCGGAGATTTCTCAGCCAGTAGCTCAAAGCCCTTGTCCGTCAGGGTGACCATTGTTGACGGCTGTATGGCAACGACGGTCGCCGACCTCGTCGAACGGTCGATAATGGCCATTTCTCCGATCGAACTTCCCCGGGTAATGCGGGCTATGGTTATATTGTCGCCAGTCTCTGATTTCTTCAAAACTTCGAGAACACCGTTAACAACAAAGCCCATGAAGGTGCCTCGGTCGCCCTCGACAAACAGATATTCTCCTCTTCTCAGATGTACATAACTCATATGTTTGGCCAGTACATCCAGCTCTTCGACATTGAAAGAGTCGAAGAGTGGTAAATTGATCAGGAAGTTTCGCGTATCTTCTTCAGTTTCTGTGAGTGTTTGTTTTGCCATTGCGGAGGGTGTCACAACTCAGTCATTAAGGAAAAATGGGTGTCATAAAATTGTCATTGGGACTTAAATATAGCATATGAATATGGAAAAAGGAATGTATCTTTACAGCAATTTTCAAGCGGTATACGGTGTGATTTTCTGAGCCCTGAGACAAAGTGGTCCGGTTGTCGGCAACCTGAAGAAATCTTGTGTTATGCAGGTCTTTTTTTTACTGCATGCCCCCTGGAGTGTAGTGCGAAAAAAAAGCAAGAGTATGAGTGAAATGATTGTTTGTATCTACCGATTTTTCGAAAATGCAATATCACAAACAAGCTGCTGTGCTTTTCTGTTTTTATGGTTTTTCTTCTTAGGAAATCACGGGGCGATAGCTGAAGAAATCGGGACGACTTACAGTGCTGCTGTCGTGTCCATAATAGATGGCGATTCCCTTGAGGTAAGGTACAACGGTATAAATCGTCAGATACGTCTCTGGGGAATCGATGCGCCGGAATGGAATCAACCGCATGCATATCTCGCCAAACGTCTGCTCCAAAGCATGCTTCTTGGCAGGAAGGTGGTAGTCGAACCATACTACCTCGATGATTATAAGAGAGTTATTGCTCAGGTATATAGGGAGCATCAGAACATCAATCAGCTTCTCATCGAACGCGGATATGCCTGGGTACATATCTACTATTGCAAAAAAGACATATGTGATGAGTGGAGAAAGCTGCAGGCGCGGGCAAGAGGAAGAAAAGCCGGTCTCTGGGGCAACCGTCAGGCCATCCCTCCCTGGCGATGGAAAAGAATGAAGAGACGCTGAGTCGAAGCGTCAATTGACGAGGAGCAATTAATGCGGCGGTGTTCGAGGATGACGTTTTCAGAGACCGGCGAGTATGTCGAGAGCTCTGTTTATTCTGTTATCGGCGTCCACAGCATCGTCACGCAGTTCATTTTCGACCATGTCGAGGCGCTGCTGGAGCTTTGCCGTCATGATCTCCAGGTTCTGGATTGTCTCTGAAGCGGCATTCTCAGTGGCATCCATCGCTTCATGGATATCCCTGGCATTGCGCAGCAACGATTTGACGTTGACGATTTTTTCAATACGCAAAAATAGCTCGTCGAAGTTAATCGGCTTTTCGAGATAATCAATGGCGCCTTTTTTCATTGCTTCGACGGCACTGTCCACCGAGGAATGGGCCGTTATCAGGACAACTTCGGTGTTCTGGTCTATTTCCTTTGCAATCTCGAGAACTTCTATGCCACCGATACCGCCAGGCATCATCAGGTCCGTGAGGACGATGTCAAAGCGCTTCTGCTGCAGCAGTTTTTCAGCCTGGTAGCCATCTTCTGCCACCTCTACACCATAGTGAGCCTTTCTCAGCCGCTGCTCAAGCAAACGTCGTATGACCGGGTCGTCGTCAACGACGAGGATAGTGAGTGAATTCATGGATTGGCCTCCTTATTTCTTCTGATAGAAAATGGAGCGCAGATGTCTTTTGGGGACGAACCGTGGACTGACCCCGGTGAGCGACTCCGTGGAGCCGATAACCAGGAAACCGTCGTCTGCAAGGCTGTCAGCTATCTTGTTGAAGAGCTTTTTTCTATCATTGAGAGTAAAATATATGGCGACATTGCGACAGAAGATGATGTCGAATTTACCGAGTCCGACAAAAGGCGACATCAGGTTCAGTTTTCGAAAATTGACCATCGCCCTGATCTCGTCCTTGATTTTCCAGAACTCGCCGGCGGGGGTAAAATACCTTTGCAGCTGTGCTTTGGGAAGCCCCCGTTCGATCTCAAATTTATTATACTTGCCATAACTTGCCTGGGCGACGGCGTTGTCTGAGATATCTGTGCCCATCAACTTGAAGCTGTATCGGGAGAGGTCGGGAACGAGTTCTTTGATGACTATGGCAATGGAATAGAGTTCCTGGCCTGTAGATGAGGCCGCGCTCCAAATTTTGATATTGGGCCTCAGGCCGGTCGACGCGTTGGACCTGGCATCGATTATTTCCGGCAGAAGTTTATGCTGGAGAAGCTCGAACGGACCCTTGTCTCGGAAGAAGAGGGTTTCATTGGTAGAAATCGCATCGACTATCTTTCTTTCGATATTCTTTGAGCGGTCCGATTTGGCTTTGGTATGCAGCTCGGAGAATGAGGCGCATCCCAGTTCCTCGGCAACGGAACTCAGTCGCGTCTCAAAGAGATAGGTCTTGTTGCTGTCAAGAAATATGCCTGATATATCGTATATATACTGGGCTACAGTCTTAATCTCATTGGGTTTGATTTTTATCATTCGCGCACGTTCATAAGAGACGGTGTTGAACAGCTATTTGAGACTCTTCAAAATTTCATCGGCTATTCTTTCAAGGGGGGAGACAATATCGGCAAGACCTGATTCAATGGGAATCTTGGGCATGCCGTAGACGACACAGGTTTTTTCGTTCTGAGCGATTATGAGGCTGCCCTTGTTCTTAAGAATTTTCAGACCTTCCGTACCGTCGGAACCCATGCCGGTCATGATAACCGAGGTTGACCTGCCGACATAGTAATCGGCAATGGAGCGAAAGAGATAATCAACCGAAGGTTTACAGGAATTTTCCGGAGGATCATCGGTGATTTTGATTTGCCGGTTTTGCCCGTCGGCGCTGGCGACGAGCTTCATTTGTTTGCCGCCTGGAGCGATGTAGACCGTATCGTTGCGGAGAGGTTCCCGGTCCACCGCTTCCTTGACCGTCAGTGCACATTTCTTGTCGAGACTTGCCGCCAGCGATTTGGTGAAGACCGGCGGCATATGCTGGACGATTACAATGGGTACGCCTATTCTTCCAGGAAGTTTCGGCAGGACCTGGGTCAGCGCGTTGGGACCTCCTGTCGATATGCCGATGGTGACAATTTCGGACCTGCCCTTGTGAGAAGACTGTATTTTTGTGGGCCTGACAGCCGTACTCCTCTCGGGGTGTGCAGAAGGGCGGGCAGCAGTTCGAGCAAGCGGTCTCCGGGGCTGTGAATGACGAAGCAGGGAACTGGCGGTATGTGACCTGGCATAGGCCTTGATCATGGGATGGATAAGTTTCTTGATCTCTTTCTTGCCCTCGGCCAGGCTGGTACTCTGCGGTTTGAGTATGAAATCGAAAGCCCCCAGCTCCAGGGCACGCAATGTCATGTCTCCACCTTCGGAAGTGAGGGTAGAGAGCATGATGGCGCCGACCTTGAGAGAGTTTTTCTGGATTTCGGCCAGAACTTCAAGCCCGTTCATCACCGGCATTTCTATGTCCAGAGTGAGCAGGTCTGGCTGCAGTGTTCGAATTTTTGAAAGCGCAATCCTGCCGTTATGGGCAACCCCCACAAGTTCGACTTCCGGAAGTTCTTCCATGATGTCCGATACCGCTTTGCGGTATACGATGGTATCGTCAACGACCAGGACGCGTAATTTTTTTGTCACCATTTATTCCTCTATGCTTAAAACTTTATCTACATTGAGGATGCCTATGAGCTCGGTTTCTGTCTTGAATACGCCGGTGAAGAATTCTCCCTGAATACCCCCCATATTGGCCGGAGGTTTCTCCTGCCGCTCCAGGTTGGCCTCGACGACGTCGCTGATGCTACGCACCAGGAGACCGACATGGCCGCCGGAGGAATTAACAATGATATTGCGAGTATCGTGGGAGATCTCTGTCTCTCCAAGACCAAGCTTTTTGCCGAGATCGATTATGGTGACGATCTGGCCGCGCAGGTTGAGAATGCCGAGCACGTATTCAGGGGCCTGGGGAACCTTCGTCATCTGCATGATCTTATTGATTTCCTGAACCTTGAGGATGTCCATGCCGCAAAGGGCGTTGCCGATATAAAAAGTGGCGAGTTCGACTGTTTTCTTGTCATTCATAGTATCTATTCTGAGCGGTTGTGGTTAGAGAGCTATTTGTAGCATCATCTGTGCGAATACTCCAAAGCAGGGGGGCTGGTAGGTACATGTCATTGCTACCGGTCGCGCTGATCGTGATGTGGCAAAGCGCCGTCCCCGTGAAATGTCCTCTGGTAATCAATGATAGCGTTTAATATAATCATGGACACAGGCCATGAGTTTTTCTTTATCGAGTTTTATGTGATATTCGTCAACTCCCACAGCTTTTCCGCGAGCGACATCTTCTTCACCAGCCAGGGTCGTTAGGGCGATGACCGGAAAATCCCTGTAGCGCCGATCACTCTTTATTTTTTTGGTGAGTTCAAAACCGTCCATATTAGGCATTTCGATGTCTGTCAGAATCATGGTA
>CAKZOA010000445.1 GCA_937132035.1 uncultured Desulfobulbaceae bacterium
GCCCTTCGCCCATCCCCCTGTTCAGGAAAAAATAACCTGATTAGCCCTGAAGCCCGGAAACTCAGCCTCTCCAATTATGGGGAGACTGGGGTGCTTTTTTCACGGGCGTCTGCAGCCTGGACGGCTGCAGACGAGCTCCCAGAGATGGGTTCATGGCGTACCGGGAAAAGAGTATCCCTGTCTCCGACCGAGTTGCTGAAAATAAGGGGTAATCAAAAAAACACATCTGCCGCCGGTCGTTCAGCCAACCAGATAGGTGCCTGTGCCGGCGGCAATCAGTGTCTGGCGCTCGTTCATCAGTTGCGTGCGGATAACGGCCACTTTGTTGCCCTGGCGGAGTATGGAACCCGAGGCGAGAAAATACTCGCCCTTACCGGCCCGCAGATAGTCGATGCGCAGGTCGATGGTGCCGATACGGGCCATGCGCCTGGCCGTCTCTTCTTCGTCTTTGCCCTCCAGCTGTTTGAGCAGTTCCACCGAGGCGATGATGCCTCCGGTGAGGTCGAGGACTGCGGAAATGACGCCGCCATGGAGAATGTTGCGTATAAAGTTGCCGACCAGAGCCTCGCGCATATCGATACGAACCACAACCTCGGCGGCTGTAAGCCTCTCTATGCGGATGTCAAGCAGCCTGTTGAAGGGCATGCGGTTCTCATAAATGTCTTTGAGGATAACCAGCATCTCATCCAGGTTCATGACGGAGCCTCGCTGTTGTGGATTTCAAAGAAATATTCTGATTAGCCTCACGGTTTGGCAAGGTACTCTCCCCAGAGGAATAATCGACACGAAATACAGTTTGACGGCGGCCTGAGATTAGTCGCTTGACGGCCGATTATTCAAGAAAAAAGTGTCCACTGTAGAAATTTGCTCGGGGTGATAGCCCGCCCTACCACTCTTTTCTCGCCCAATCCTCTCCTGGCGAACCGAAGGGGTCTGCACCGTAGAATCTGTTTTGACCCTTTTGTGTTTCTGCTGTTTTGCTGTAAAGTATGAGAAATGAGGTGCTGGGAGTCATTCTCAGAGGTTGTTTTTACAGTGTGATGGAGGTGTTCTATGGATCGACGCAGGTTTTTGCAAAAGGCAGTGGCCTTGACCGCCGGTGCCGGCATGCCGGTACCCTTGGTCAATATAACAAAGGCGCTGGCTGCTGCCCCAGCCCCCGAGGTTTCTATGGTAACCGGAGTACCCTATGAAGCGGCGGTGCGCAGGGCCCTGTCCATGCTGGGCGGCATGGGCGCTTTTGTCGGCGAGGGTTCCCGGGTGGTCATAAAGCCCAATATAGGCTGGGACCGTTCTCCGGAACTTGGTGCCAACACCCATCCGCTGGTGGTGCGTGCTCTGGCCGAGATGGCCCTGGAGGCTGGTGCCGCAGAGGTCAAGGTCTTTGACAGAACCTGTAACGAACGACGGCGCTGCTACGTCAACAGCGGCATCCAGAGCGCCCTGGAGGAAATGGACGAGGGCCGGGTGCGGCTGGAGCACATCGACGACCGGAAATTCGTGGAAGTGGACATCAAAAGGGGAAAATCGCTGAAGCGCTGGCAGATATACAAAGATGCCCTCGATGCCGATTGCTATATTAACGTGCCGGTGGCCAAGAATCATGGTTTGAGCAGGCTGACCCTGGGGTTGAAAAACTCCATGGGCGTCATTGGCGGCAATCGCGGCAGCCTTCATTTCGACATCGGTCAGAAACTGGCCGACCTGGCAACCGTGCTGCAGCCGACGCTGACGGTGGTCGATGCTACCAGGATGTTGCTGGCCAACGGTCCGCAGGGAGGCAGGTTGAGCGATGTCAAGGTTGCCGACACCATCATCGCCACCCGTGACCCGGTGGCGGCCGACGCACTGGCAACCACACTCTTCGGCCTTCGGCCCGAGGATATCGGCTCAACCGTCGCCGCCTTTTCCATGGGGCTGGGTGAAATGAATGTCGATGCCATGCGTATCAAAAAAGGACGGGTATGAACAGGCGCCCTGCCGCAGACGGCAGATATCGGATCTATTTTCACGGGCGACGCATCTCCCAGCTGATATTTCTGGCGCTGTTTATTTTTCTTTTCATCAGAACGGATTATACCGGCAGCGACCAGCTTGAGTACATCGTCAATATTATTTTCCGTCTCGATCCCTTCCTGGCCGCGGTTACCATGCTGGCGGCGAAAACCGTCATCGCTTTGATGCTGCCGGCGCTGCTGGTACTGATGCTGGCCCTGGTTGCCGGCAGATCGTTCTGCGGCTGGTTCTGCCCACTGGGAACGTTGCTGGACGGCTGCCGGCATGCTCTGCCCACCGACCGAGGCGGCACCAGAACCCTGTACCCGCGGCTGGGACGGGTGCTGCTGCTGGCGGCACTTCTACTTGCCTTTTTCGGTTTTCATATCGCCGGCTACCTCGATCCTTTTTCCATTCTCGTACGCGGGCTGGCGCAGAGCGTTTACCCGGCTTCGCATGGTGTAATCGAGAGCTTTTTTACCTTCACCTACACCCAGGCGCCCGCTTTTGTCAATGCCGTCACCGAACCGGTCTACGGCTGGCTGCGCAGCGAGGTGCTGCCTGCCGAGAGAAAATTCTTCGAACTGGTCTATCTCTCGGCTTTCATACTGCTGCTGGTGGTGCTGGGGGAGGTTGTACAGAAACGCTTTTTCTGCCGCAACATCTGTCCGCTGGGGGCGATGTTCGGCATGGTCAGTCGGCGTGGTCTGTTGAAAACCCGGGGAGGGTCGGAAATCTGCGGCAAATGCCGCATCTGTTCCTCTCTCTGCCGCATGGGCGCCATAGACGAAGAACGCGCCGTCGATATGGCCCGCTGCAATCTCTGTATCGAATGCGCCGTGGCATGTCCGCGTCAGGTCATATCCTTCGGCTTTGGCGGCGCCAGCCCCCAGCCGGCTCATGCCGGTCTTTCCCGCAGGCATTTTCTGGGAGTGCTGGCGGCGGGCATCGTCCTGCCGGCAGTCAAAGGCGCCGACGTGCTGGCGAAAAGCGATGATCCCCTGCTCATCAGACCTCCGGGTGCTTTGCCGGAGAAGGAATTTCTGGGCAGGTGCGTCCGCTGTGCCGAGTGCATGCAGGTGTGCATCGGCAATGCCCTGCAGCCGGCTCTGTTCGAGGGCGGGCTCGATGGTGTTTTTACGCCCATGCTTGTCGCCCGCACCGGCTACTGCGAGTTTAACTGTACCCTCTGCGGTCAGGCGTGTCCCACTGGGGCGATCAGGCAATTGAGCCTGGAGGAAAAGCACAGAGCCGTCATCGGCAACGCCTGGTTCGATAAAGATCGTTGTCTGCCCTATGCCAAGGCCGTACCCTGCATGGTCTGTGAGGAACACTGCCCGACGCCGGAAAAGGCCATCCGTTTCGCCGAGGTCGAGGTAACAGGTGCCGCAGGAGTGGTGGTGTCGATCAAACAGCCCTATGTGGTTGACGAACTCTGCATAGGCTGCGGCATCTGCGAAAACAAATGTCCGCTGCCGGGCAGGTCGGCGGTGCTGGTCACCAGCGCCAACGAAGAACGAGACCCGACCAAGAAACTGCCCGATCCCTACTCGCTGGGATATGGCTGATGCGAGCAAATACCAGGACACGGTAACAGGCGACAGGCACCAACAAAGGAGAGCATCTATGGAGATAGCACAAACCGATCTTGATGATTTGAAAAATGCCAAAGACCTGCTGGAAAATCCGGGGTTGGCAGTCAAAATTACCAACGTTGTCGGAACACCAATAGAAAAAGCCTTCGACCTGCTGCCGGAGGGCTGGGCGGAGGCGGTCAGCAAGGGCACGAAAAAGGCCCTGGAGACCGCTGTGTACTCAGCGCTTCTGACCCTGAAAAAAGATAAAAAAACCCAGTCTGCCAATCGCCTTCATAAGATAATGGCTGCAGGTCTGGGAGCCGCCGGCGGCTTCTGGGGGTTGCCGGCTCTCAGCGTCGAACTGCCGGCCTCCACCACGGTGATGCTGCGCTCCATCGCCGATATAGCCCGCAGCGAGAATCATGACTTGAGCGATCCGCTGATAAAGGTTGCCTGCATCGAGGTTTTTGCCCTGGGCGGTCCCCAGGCCAGCGACGACGGCGCTGAAACCGGCTATTTTGCAGTGCGGGCGGCTCTAGCCAAGGCAGTCAACGATGCTGTCCATCATATTGCCGCCAGGGGGCTGACGGAAACCTCGGCCCCGGCCATGGTGCGTATGATATCCCAGGTTTCCTCCCGCTTCGGCCTGCAGGTAACCGAGAAGGTGGCGGCGCAGTCTCTGCCTTTTCTCGGTGCCGCCGGCGGAGCGGCAATCAATACCCTGTTCATCGATCATTTCCAGAACATGGCTCGTGGCCATTTCATAGTCCTGCGTCTGGAAAAAATCTATGGCAAGGAGGTGGTGGAGGAGGCCTATCTCTCGGTGAAGGAAGCGCAGTGACGGGTGCGCCGCCGGTAGAGGTATTGCAGTGATGGCTTTCCTGGCAGAGAAAATCAAGGGAATCGTTCAGCGGGTCACCTACCACAACCCGGAAAACGGCTGGTCGGTACTCAAGGTCCAGTCCTATGAAAATCCGGGCGAACTGGTCACCGTCACCGTGCATCAGACCCAGGTATTTGCCGGTGCCACCATGGAATTCGAGGGTTCCTGGACCATGCATCCTCAGTTTGGCAGACAGTTCAGGGCCAGCCGTGCCCTGGAGCATAAGCCCGCCTCGGCAGGCGCCCTGGAGAAGTATCTGGGCTCCGGTCTGATCAAGGGGGTGGGGCCGAAAACCGCCAGACGTATCGTTCGCCACTTCGGCGGCGAGACCCTGACGGTGTTTGAGGAAAATATTGAACGGCTGGCCGAGGTGCCGGGTATTGCCTCGAAAAAGCTGCAGATGATCAGGGAGGCCTGGTACGAGCACAGGATGATCCGCGAGGTGATGATTTTTCTCCAGGGTCATGGGATTTCCACTCTTTTTGCCGTACGCATCTATCAAAAATACGGTGACAGCGCCATTGACAGGGTGAGCGAAGACCCCTACCGCCTTGCTCGGGATTTTTACGGCATCGGCTTTTTTTCGGCAGACCGGGTGGCCTTGAGCATCGGTCTCCCCCGAGAAAGCCGGCAGCGGATTGCAGCGGGGATCCGCCATGTATTGGCCGCAAGCAGGGAGCAGGGGCATTGCTACCTCACCCGGGAGCAGATCGAGACCGAAGTGGAAAACCTGCTCGACTTCAAGCTCGGCATGCTCCTTGACGAGGTCCTCACCGTCATGGAAGAGGAAAATCAGCTGCGCACCCGCCTGCGGCAGGAAACCGCCGGCGGAGGCACGGTCTGCTATTACGCCAAGAGCCTCTACTACGATGAGCTGTTTACGGCCGCCAAGCTGCAAAATCTGCAATACCAGGTGCCGCAGAACCGCAAGGCTGCAGAACAGTG
>CAKZOA010000446.1 GCA_937132035.1 uncultured Desulfobulbaceae bacterium
GTGGGAAGTCGCTCTCCTTTGGCCACGGGATCGCCTATATTTTCCCAGTTTGTCTTCAGGCCAAGTTTTTCCAGCTTTTCGCCTATGGAGACTATATTGCGTATCTCATAGCTGAGTTCGTCAGCACCGATGTGTACGATATTGGTTCTCAATTGCCACCCCATTCTTCATACGAACGGACCGGCAGCACTGCGGACCACCCAGGACTTTTACATTACAAAAGCCACTGAATTACACCAGTTCGCCCACCACGTCAATGCGGGCCGGAACACTATCATAGCATCGTCATTATTGATCATATTTCTGTAATTTGTTCTGCAGAGTCTTGCGGGTAATTCCCAGACGCCTGGCCGCCTCGCTCTTATTGCCACGAGTCTGCTCCAGCGTCTGCAGTATCATCATTTTCTCAGTTTCATAGAGCGTTGCCGGCGAATTGGCCATAAACGAGGACGTAGTGTCTTTTTCTTTTTGCTTCTGGATGGAAAGCGGCAGACTCTTCTCGGTAAGCTGATCCCCCCGCATGAGAATTATGCCACGCTCTATGGCGTTTTCCAGTTCTCTGACATTACCTGGCCAGGAATAGTTCTGCAGATAGCTGAGACATTCGGGAGTGACGTATTCGACCGTTCTTCTGTTTTTGGCGGCAAACTTTTTTACAAAGAAATCAACCAATATCGGTACATCATCGCTTCTCTGGCGCAGGGGAGGCACAAAAAGCGTCACCACGTTCAGCCGGTAGTAGAGGTCTTCGCGGAAAGCGCCCGCGGCCACCTCCTTCCCCAGATCCTGGTTGGTGGCGGCAATGACTCGAACATCTACCTGCAGGGTCGCCTCACCGCCAACCCGCTGCAGCTCCTGCTCCTGCAGCACCCGGAGCAACTTCACCTGCATGGCCTGGCTGGTCTCGCCTATCTCGTCGAGAAAGAGGGTGCCGCCATCGGCCTGCACGAATCTGCCCTCCCGGCGTCTGTCTGCACCGGTGAATGAGCCTTTTTCATGTCCAAAAAGCTCCGACTCCAGAAGCGACTCAGCAAGAGCAGCACAATTCACCTTGACGAGCGGCGCCCGGCTGCGCAGGCTGTTGGCGTGGAGGGTCTCGGCTACCAGCTCCTTACCGGTGCCAGACTCTCCGGTGATCAAAACAGTCGCTTCGGTGGGGGCGACATAGCCTATCATCTCCAAAAGCTCGGTCATTGGCCGTGAGCAGGAGACGATATTGGTCTCTAGGGCTCCTTCACTTCCACCTCTTTTCTGCTTGCTGTGGGCCACTCTCTTATGATCCAGACCCCTTTCCAGAGCCAACCGCAGCCTATCGAAATCAAGAGGCTTGGTGAGATAATCATGAGCGCCATGCCGAATGGCCTCAACGGCGTCATCCACCGAAGAATAGGCGGTCATGATGATGACCGGCAGTTCCGGGCGCATGGCATGAATGCGGCGGAATGCCTCCATGCCGTCCATCTTCGCCATGCGTACGTCCATAAGTACGGCATCGTAGCTGTGCTCCGCGACCGCGGCGACCGCCGTGGTGCCGTCATCGGCCTCGACGCACCTCCAGCCCCATTCCCTGAACATGGTGCAGAGCATATACCGATGCACCTGTTCGTCGTCGACGACAAGTATGCTCATGTGTTTTTTTTGGGCGGTCAAGGTGTCCCTCTCGTATGCACTGTCCCCGTCTGCTGCATCCTTCTATATGGACATTTTATAGTGCGAAAACAACAGCATGGCAACAGCCACACAAACCGGCAGTATGAAACAGTAGGCTATATCGCTTTTTTCCAGTTTTCTGAAAACGTCATATCGCCATACCAGCAGCGCCAGAAACGCCAGGACTATGGCCACCATGGCCGGTACGAAGACATTGGCGGTCCAGGCAATGACCAGACCGGCATACAGCCCCATGGCTGATGCCGAGAAAAACGCCGGCACCCAGGCCGTGGATTTTTGCGGCAGCAGATTGTCACTTTTCTGCAGACGCAGAAGAGAGGCCGACAGCAGCGATACCAGCAACCAGTCGGTAACGCCGAACAGCGGTACCGGCACAGTATACCCGGGCATGCCCGCTTTGAGGATAATGCTGTCGACCAGAGGCGGCGGCCCCACCATACCGCCGGTATAGTAGCTGGAAATATCGGCGGCCATGATACTGGTGGGACCAAAGGCGACACTGGTGAGATCGGCTATGGCCGCGGTACAGCAAAGCGGCACCAGCTCCCCAACCCGTTTGACGGCCGTCGACAGCGCCGCGCCAAAGACTGTGGCACCGAAAAGCAACAGGGCGGTCTGCACGCCTGCCACTATTGGCGGCGGCAAGGCCATTCCCCGGGAAAGCACGGCCGTCGGTACGAAAAGCAGAAAGGTCATCAACAGGGACCCCGCAAGCTGTCTCGAGCCGCTCTTTACAACTTCAGAGATGAGCAGACGGCTGAGCGAAGAGGCAAGAAAAATATAACAGCCGAGGCAGAGAAAAAGCAGTAGCCGGTGTTGCGGTTCACCGACCGATGCCGGGACCGGCAGACGGCTCATACCGGCGCTCAGACCGCCCCATATGACGATGAAGGCGAGGAGAAGCCCCATGAGATTTTTCATGGAAGTCGAATCGAGCACGTAGTGAGTATATCGGCAGGGCAGGGCATCATCGGATCAGAGCTCCAGGTATGCTTCAGTCTCTCGACTACGTCGCAAAGTCCGGAAAAAACCACTCCCGGAGAACGGAGACCGAGTCACTCATTAATATTCACTATCCTCTCCAGAGTCGCTTTCTTGATGGCCTTGCTAAACTGTACATGCATGCAATAATCATTGTGCATATAAAAGCTTACCTTGACAACCTTGCCGATTCGCTCGAAAGCAAAGCACTCACCGTCGATCTCGAAGGAGAAGTTCAGTAAAAGATGCCTGCCAAGCAGCGCCCTGGCAATTTCCTTTTTGGAGAGCTTGATCTCGAAGGCACAGCCTTCCAGTGAAATGTCACTGAGCTCTCCGCGCAACGAGGTTTCCGTTTTTCTGCCTTCCCTGTTCAACAGTCTGCCTTTGAGGGGTCCGGAAACGGTATAACGAGGTTTATTTCGCTTTTCCAGTGACTTCCAGCGGGAGATTTCCTCAAGACTGCCGTGCTTGAGGCAGTAGTCGATAATTTTGTCGTAGAGGCCGGGCAGTTTCTCCGGCCAGTCATCGGTTGCCGAATTTTCCAGATAGTAGAGAACCACTTCCGTGTGACTGACGGCTGTGGCCGAACACAGTGATATGGAGGTAAAACTGTATTCACCAAGAAGACTTCCCTTACCCAGCTGGGCAAGGACCGTGTTTTTCCCTTTGCGCGGAAAGATTATGGTCACTTTGCCCGAATCGATGAAAAATAGTCTGGTATTATAGGCTCCGTGGGTGAGGATGATTTTCTTCGGTGGAACCACCACCCTTTTCAGGGCGTAGAATAGACCGTTTTTCTCTTCCTGGGTCAGTACCGAGTAGAGCTCGTCCCAGATGGCAAGATGATCGGAATCGATACCGGCGGCTTTCTCCTCCTCAATTATTTCGGCTGACTTGATAATCTCCGTCAGTGCCGAAGGAGATTGCTCCATGAGCCGCTCGCGCAACGCCTCTGCTCGCTGAAAATCCTTTTTGTAAGCCGCATCTTGTATTTCCTCAAAGACCTTTTTAATGCGCTCTTCGCTATTATCTCTATCGGGTGACCGAGGCGGGGAAGGATCCATTGCTTTTTTACCTCCTCCATTGAAATATTTGGCAAACATCACCAGTATAATTTTAGGCTATCGGCAGCCGTCGCAGCGGATACGTCGTGCGAAAAACACCTTTCGCCTCCTGCTCGCCGTTGCCACCTGCCTCGCACACATAATATCAGATCACGGGATGCATAACAAGAGAAACGGACTGCAGACAGCCCCTTTCACCTTGATTTTTTTAAGAAAACAAGATAATTCTCTGGCCGGAACCCTCCTTTCTTGTGACCATTGCCAGCCCCGGCGTGGGCTGGACTGTACCTTTGCCGCCGCTACTCCTCAATGATGTCGCGGCACCAGGACAGTGCCGCCATGACTTTGGGAAAACCGATTGTCGACATAAGTATGATGAGGGCGTGATATATTTCCTCGGCGCTGGCTCCTGCGGTCAGTGCTCTTCGCGTATGGGAATGAACCGCGCCTTCTGCTCCTGTGGCTCCGGCGGCTGCCAGCTGGATCAACTGCAGCGTCTTCTCGTCCAGCGGGCCCGACTGGCGTAACTGGCTCCCCAGCTGCTCATGGGCATCGAAGAGGCCCGGATAACTTTTCTTGAGTTCGTTATAATGTTTACTTGGCACTTTTTTCGTCGTCATAGTCTTCTCCTTTGTAATGCAAAAACGCTTGTGTGTCATTTCTCGATCGAATACAGAATGTCACCACTTGTTGAACTGGTGGAACTCCTTGTCTCCACTGAAAAATTGTTACCGAGGTCATACCTGGCCTTGAGCTCCCCTGTCCGGTCGAAAAAATTGTGGTCATACCCCAGAAAAAGATTCTCGGTTATATATTTGCCCAAGACCAGAGAAATATCTTCCGTGCCGGTACTGCCATCGAGATAGATTTCATCGATGGGAACATATTTCTGCAGTCCGCTGGTAATCCTGTTGACCCCTCGAATGCCCAGGGAAGAAGCCGCAGCATCGATGAGGCTCTGGTCGCCACCACTGGAGGCGTACATGGAACGGCCGACCAGCATATAGGCTAGTATATCACTGTCAGACATCGCCGGATCGGAAAAAAGTTGAAACTGCAGATCCTGGGCCGTACCATTGACCTCAACACCTACCATCCTGTTTTCCACCTTGCGGACGGCACGAAAATCGACGCCCGGATTATCTATGGGGCCTCCCGAAAAGAGCAGCCTGCCCCTGGTTACCTTAAGTTCGACGCTGTAAAAAGAAAATTCCGCATCCTCGACCTGCAGCTCTCCAGTGGCCGACAACAAACTGCCGGGAGAATCTTTTAGTTCTATATCACCACGCAGGGAGCTTTCGAGACCATAAGCATCGATTTTGACATCCTCACCCAGATCAACATCGATATCGATCACCAGATCGCTTTTGCGCTTTTGTTGCTCCCCTTTTTCATCAACGATAACAACGTCGCTCGAAGGAGAAATCCTGCTCTCTTGCCGCTCGAGTACAACCCTGGCATAGGGGATGTCGAGTCGGCCCTCGATAAACTGCTCACCTTCTCCAAATCCCAGCCGCACATCCGGCGAGGTCCGAATGACATACTCCTCCGTGGCCATCACCTCGAAATTACTGCCGGTGAGGTGGCTTCGAAGTTTCCAGCCGCCATCGGGGCCAAAGCTCAGCGTTCCCTCTCCCCTGGCCCGGCCCGGCCCGGAGGTGGCGGTTATTTCATAGGGGAGTTCGCCACCCTGGTAGGTCGCAGTGACTGAGACATTTTCCAGAGTAATGCCTTGATCCGCCAGATAGACCTCGCCCTCTTCAATTTCGGCGGCTCCGCCGATGATGGGGGCTTCAAGACTGCCGCCAATATCGATACTGGCCCGCAGGTGTCCGCTTGGCTGCAGGAGGGAATCTGTGAGATTGGTGATGAAGCCAAGGTCGTAGATATCGGCATCAATCCTACCCGAAAGTGGGACAGGGGTGTTGCCACCAAAACTACCGGCAAATCCTTTTAGACGGATTTGTCCCTCTACATCGCCTTTTTGTTCTATATTCGAGCGCAGTCTGCCTACCAGCGTCTCTTCTTCCAGAAAGACGTCAAGCCTGCTCTGCAAAAACGTGTAATCGGTATCGCCTTGTAAAACAACTCGTGGCGCTTCGATCCAGCCTTCGATGTTTTCCAGCCGCTGCGACAGGCCCTGTACCGACAACTCTGCCGACATATCTCCTGCCACCGGCAGCTTCACCAGACCAGCATCGCCGAGCAGGGTGAGATCAAAAGAATTCACGCTGGTCTGCGCCTGCCAGCGGCCGTTGCTGTCTGCCCGGCCGGAGGCACAGAAATCGGCCCGCGGAGAAGTAAGACAGAAATCCTCCCAGGCCCCGCCCTGGTCATCCACCCGGAAGCTCGGCCTGCCTCTGAGCGTGAAGTCTGCCCACTGGGCTGCCGTCACCGACAGATCCTGCAGGTGACCGCGCCAGGATCCGTCATAGCTGCCGTCACCGGCAAGTTTGAGTTTCTGCTCCGGCCGTGTGAGGTTGAGCGAAAACGTGTGCTCGGCCATGGTGCCGCTCACCTCCGCTCCGACTTCGTCAATGCCATAATTCGAGACCATGATGTTGCGGGCTGCAAGTGCAATATCGATGCTGCCCAGCGGCTGAAAGTCGGCGCCGATGGTGCCTTCAAACTCCTCGGCCTCAATAGCTGCCACGGCAAGAGAGCCGCCCTCGACAGAGGCGTCGAGCCGCAGCTTCTGTCGCGGCCCGGCAAGCATTCCCTCAATCTTCAGCATACCCTGCAGGTCGTTTCGCAAAAGCGAAATATCCGGCAGCTCCGAGCGAAAATCGACGGCATATCCCTGTTGGTCGATTGTGCCGTCGGCACTGAGCATACCTCCTCCGTAGTAGAGCTCGAGCCGGTCCATGCGCCATGACCGGCCATCGAAGACGACCTTCCCCCCCCCGTCTACTTCCCTGCCCCGAAGGCTGCCGTCCAGGCGTGAAAGGGTCAGGGTCGCCGTCGGCGCACCAGGTGCAACTGTACCATACCCCTCTAGCTCGGCGTTGACACTGCCGCTCCACTCTTCCCAAAAAAGTGCCGGATCGAAACGCGCCATCTCCACCGCGGCCTGCCAGCGGCCCTCCTGCATCTCCGCCTCAAGACACAGGCCAGCATCGCCGCTTTCAAGACAGGAGTGCTGGAGAGAGAAGCCTTTGCTATTCACCTGCAGTTGGGCACCAGAGGCCAGCGTCAGCTCACTGTAATGCGGAGCTGAAAGAGTGAAGCTCTCCACTTTGCCCTGCCAATCGGCCTGGCCAAAGCCCCCGGTGGCAGTCATCGCAGAAGAGAGTTCATCATCTTTGAGTTCAGCCTTCAGCCGGTGTCGGTCGGGACTGCCGGCAATATGGAACTCTACAGCATCCAGCTGCCGGTCCATAGCCTCGAGATCCTTGAGGACGAGATCCGCCTCGATGTGCTGCCCGTTCTGCAGATCGACTTCAATATCACCGTCGATGGCGGCTGCACTATAGCCTTCAAATCCCAGGGAACGCATCCCTAGATCCGCCAAGATCCGGGGAGAGGAAATCTTTCCTTCGACACTGCCCTCCGCCCTGCCAGTTCCCCTTGCGCCTTCGAGAAAATCGCCGAGCGAACCGACATCGAGCTCATAGCTCACTTCGAGCATACTCCCTACTTCTCCGGACAAGCGCAGCTCAGAGTTACGGCTGACGACCCTCCAGTTCTCCAGGCGACAGCCGTCTGTACTGCACCGGCCTTCTCCGCTCACTTCCAGTGGCTGGGACTGCACATCGCCGCGAAACTCCTCCACGGTAAAATCTACTTCGACCACCTCTTCCTGCATCCGCCCGCTGGCATGGATATTGATGTCGACACTCCCGCGGACAGTGTCAATGAGGGCTGAAGGATCGAAGTCCTCCGCAAGGAGACGGGCCTCGAAGGTGAGTCCGTTACTGATACTGAAACCACTTTCGAGACCGGCCACCACAGGATCGGCGACATCAACCCTGAGAAGACCGTCGGCTAGCGACTCGCTGATAGAGTAGGAACCGCTCAGAGACGGCAGGCCAAGGCCTGCATAGCGCCACTGCCCATCGATCTCGACGGGCCATTCGCCACCAAGGCCGATGGTGCCGCTGACATCGAGATCGACCTGCCGGTTTGTCACTGTCAGGGTATCCAGCTCCAGGGTCTTTCTGCCTGCCAGCACGGCTATGACGATCGAGTCTATTTCCAGGCGCCCGGAATCCCCGGATTCGAAAACACTATTGGTAACCTCTGCACGTTCAATATCGATACTGACAGGCAGATCGAACTCGGCAAGCGACAATCCCCCCTCGGAAGTGGAGCGGCGCTCAGCCGCAGGCTCATGCCGCACATAAAGACCATCGACGGTTAGCTCCCGGCAATACACAACTTTTCGAAAGAGCTTTCCGGGTTGCCAGGCCAGGGTCATCGACTCCAGTTCGACCGTTGTTCCTTTTGAGCTATAGCGAAGCTTTTCCAGTGAAAAGGACTGTGCCAGTATGCCCGTGGCCGACCCTACCTTGAGAGAGCCGCCGCTGAGTTTCTGGGAGGCGGCAACCAGAACGGCGAAACCACCGGTCGTAAAAAGCAGCAGATACCCGAGCAGAATGCAGACCAGAAATGCCGCAGAGACCGCCAACGTTCCCTTCTTCATCAGAAATCCGCCCCCAGCGTTACATGCAGGCGCAACGGATTATCTTCTTTGGATATGGCCGAAGCGACGTCAACTTTGACCTGACCGAAAGGCAATGTGTACCTCACCCCGAGGCCCACCCCTTCACTGAGGTCTTCACTGAACGAGTTTATGCCTTTGCCGGCATCGAAAAAAGCGGCCACAGCCCAGTTGTCAAAAACCCTTTTCTCGACTTCCAGCGACCCCACCATCAGATATTTACCTCCCACCGTGGTGCCAGAGGCATCAGTGGCTCCCAGTTCCTTGTAATCATATCCCCTGACGCTCTGATCGCCGCCGGCATAAAACCGCAACGAGGGCGGCAGGTCCCTTACCGAGTCCACTGCCGTCGCTCCCAGAGAAAACCGGCCAATCAGACGTATCCCCTCGATGGGTGAAGTAATGAGTTTTCCCAAGACCAGTCCCTGAACAAAGGTGGCGTCGCCAAGCAGCGCTTCCGAAGCCCCTTTAAGGTTGATGGAAAAAAACATGCCGTTCTGGGCATAGATTATTTGATCCCCCACAATGGCAGACCAGCGGAATGTGGGGACGGCCAGAAAACTCTGCCCGGCAGTGGCGCCGACCTCGTAATCCTCATCCCGCAACTCGAGGCCGAAACCGTATTTATAGCGTCCGCCCGCATGGTCGTAACTAATTCCGCCCTTGAAGAGCTTGGAATCGGTGTCTTCCCAGCTTTCTTCAGTATAGGCGCTGCCCAACAGCATCTTGTTGTAACGGGGATCGTTGACGGGAACGGCATAGATGAAATTGAGAATGCTCTCTCGCTGGGCAAGCCTGAGTTCACTGGTAATACTGTGGCCGTAGCGATTGATCAGTCGGTTGTCCCAACCGGCTCTGCCGCGTATGCCCACATCGGTGGCATACCCAATGCCGAAGGTATAACGGTTGAAAAAATCCGGGTCTGAAAGTCTGACGACCACCGGTACCTGATTGCCTTCAAGCGCGTCGGTCCGTGCCTTGACAACCACTTGGCCGAAGTAGTTTGTCCTGTAGAGGATCTGCTGCAGCTCAGTGAGTTTCTTTGAAGAATAGGGTTCGCCCTGTTCAAAATTTATAAAGCCTGTTAATAACTCAGGATCGAGAAGATCCTGATCAAAGATCGTTCTGCCGAAATAGAACCTCTGCCCCAAATCAATCTGCAGAAATATGTCTGCCTCATTCCTGTCGACATTGACCCGTATTGCGCTTTTGCCATATTTCGACCGTATATACCCCCGATCGAACAGCTGCCGCAATATTTTTTTCTTGCCACTCCGGTAGAGCGAGTGCTCGAGGACATCGCCTTTTTTCAAAGGAAACGACTGTTGCAGCACATCTCCCTGGAAAGCGGGCAAGTCCTCGGCGCTTAAATCTATGGTGACTCCGCTTATCCGCACCGGTGGTCCCGGCGTTATCTCATACAGGACGTGCCAGCCCCGTTCGTCCCGTCTAAGATCCGCGGCAATTTCGACGCTATAGTAGCCAAAGGGTTCCAGGGCTTTTCGGATTTGAGCTGGCGCTTCTTCATGCAGTTCCTCGATTCGCCGGCTGCTGAGGTTTTCTTTATCTACATACTCCCTGATGGAGAGAAAAAGCGCAACATTGTCATAGAGTTTGCCTTCAATACCCTGTATAGTTACGGAGGCGATCTCATCTGCCCGCAGAGCCGCTGGGGCAAACAGCCCAATCACGACGAGGAACAGACACAGTGCGGCAACGGGCAGAGAAACGGTCGACCTTGCGGCATCGTCATGAGGCATGTTTCCACGCGTAGACTCTCTATTGATTCTCACACAGTCCTCGGTATATGAACAACGGTCTAAGATACTGAGGGATCGGGAAATTTTTCGTCGATCTCGCCACCAGTTCAACCGTCAAAATCGTTGTATTTGCCTTATGTACTTTTGTAACTTGAACATTATACCATGAATAACAAGAGCGTAACGGTAGAAAAAATTATAAACGGCGGTTACGGCCTGGCACGCCGTGAAGACGGCCGTGTCGTTCTTCTGCGCAACAGCCTTCCCGGGGAGACCGTTGCCTACTCGCTCGAGGAAGAAAGGAGAAAGACGCTGTTCGGTACAGTTACCGCCGCCCTTAGCCCGCATCCGGGACGTATAGTGCCTCCCTGTCCCTATTACGGAAAATGCGGCGGCTGCAGCCTGCAGCACTGCGGCTATGAGCAGCAGCTGCAGGTGAAAAAAGAGATACTCGACGATCTATTCCTGGATCAGCAGCTCCACCCCTCAGCCCCTCTGGCCTCTCCCGACAGTTTCGGCTACCGCCAGCGGATACGGCTCCAGATCCAGGGGTCCACCATCGGATTCTACCGGAGCCGATCGACCGAAGTTATCGGCATAACAACCTGCCTGATCGCTCATCCGGCAATAAACGCCGTACTCCAAAGCCTCCTGCAAAGCGATTGTTTTCTCCAGCTCTGCCGGCAGAGCGCGGCAGCCGAACTGCATCTCGACCCACCCAGTGGAAGCGTCACCTTGATGCTGCACTCCCTCCGGCCTCTGCGGCCTACGGACAAAAAAAACGGCTGCGAACTTGCCGCCGCTACGCCGGGGCTTGAGCGGGTGTTTTTCAAAGGAGACACCTTTTCACTTATGGGGCCCTTCACCGCCGACGGCTATGATCCTGGTGCAGGCAATCTATTCTTCCTGCGCCTCGACGACATGCTGCATGAGAGTATATACACTCTTTGCTGGGAAATCAGCGGTTTCTCTCAAGTCAATGTCGGCCAAAACCGCAATATCGTCAACTATGTCCTCGGCCTGTGTACCGACTGCCGAAGCCACTCTCTTCTCGATGTTTACTGCGGCATGGGCAATTTTTCAATTCCGCTGGCAGGCCGGTTTGGCTCCGTCGTCGGCGTCGAGGCCCAGAACGCGGCTATTCGCTGCGCCCAACGCAACAGCGTGGCCGCTGAGCTTGACAACACCACCTTCATCAAAGGCACGGGCGAGGCGGTCTGCCAACGGCTACACCGGGAGAATACGCGGTTCGATACTGTCGTTCTCGACCCGCCTCGCCAGGGAATACCAGGCCTGGCTGCCGTCGTCGCCGGATTGGCCCGCCAAAGGATAATCTATATATCCTGTGATCCGGCAACGCTGGCACGGGATATTTCCATGCTGCAAAAAAATGGCCTGCGCGCCGTTTCACTGCAGCCCTTCGATATGTTCCCACAGACGCACCATATAGAAACTGTGGCGGTCCTGGAAAAGAATTGACAGAGAGTCTAATTTCCAGTAAACGGGCCATGCCGCGGCGCATAGTAGCCTGCGGTTGTGGTTTTTTTACCCACCAAGACGGGGCCGCCGTTGAAATCAGTGCTTGCAAATTGGACGGCACACCCTATTATTGTCACATGTTTATGCGGCAGACGCCGGCATTGCCTGCGTCCTCAGCACCAGATGTCCGGCAGGGGCTTTTCAGGCCGGGTCGCTCCACCCCTATCATTTATAGCAAAACTTTCTGATACAGTATGAGCAAAGATACGCAGTTTTTGAAACAACGAAGAGAAAAGGCCGAAGCGCTGGCCGACTTGGGCGTCAAGCTCTACAGCAATTCCTTCAACCCCAAAAATCTCGTCAAGGATATTCTGTCCAAGGACGAAAAGCTGTCCCTCGAGGCCGAGGATGATACCAGATTCACCTATTCTATAGCCGGCCGCATTCTCTCCATGCGTAAGTTCGGCAAGGCGGCCTTCTGCCATCTCGCCGACAGTTCCGGCCAGATACAGGTCTATGTTAAAAAGGAAACCGTTGGCGAAGAAATTTTCACGACCTTCAAGAAATGGGACATCGGTGACATTGTCGGCATAGAGGGAAAACTTTTCAAGACCAAGACCGGCGAACTTTCCATCGCCGCCGAAAAGCTGGTGATGATCTCCAAATCCCTGCGACCGCTGCCCGAGAAATGGCACGGGCTCACCGATGTGGAGACGCGTTACAGACAACGCTACGTCGACCTCATCGTCTCTCCCGAAGCCAGGGCGAGATTCCGCAAGCGGGTAGAGATAATTCGCCTCACTCGCGATTTCCTCAACGCCCGTGGTTTTCTCGAAGTTGAAACACCGATGATGCAGCCTGTGCCCGGAGGAGCCACAGCCAAACCCTTCAAGACCCACCACAATGCCCTGGACATGGATCTCTATCTCCGCATCGCCCCGGAGCTCTACCTGAAAAGACTGCTGGTCGGCGGGTTCGACAAGGTTTTTGAAATCAACAGGAATTTCCGCAACGAAGGACTGTCCACCCGCCATAACCCAGAATTCACCATGCTCGAATTCTACCAGGCCTATGCCACCTACACCGACCTCATGGACCTGACCGAAGAGTTGATAAGCTGGCTCTGTCAGGAGGTGAACGGCACTATGGAAATCGAATACCAGGGCGCTCAGGTAAATCTGGCCCCCCCCTGGAACAGATTGACAAGGCACGAAGCACTCATCGACATCGGCAAAATTCCGGCTGAGACCCTGGCAGACGAAGGCGCCCTCTTCTCCCTGGTCCATGAAAAAGGGATCACGCTTGAAAAAACCGCCGGTGCCGGCAAAGCCAAAACCGAACTCTTCGAACTGCTGGTCGAACACAAACTGATCGATCCCACATTCATCACCTCCTATCCCACGGAGGTCTCTCCCCTCGCCCGGAAAAATGAAAAGAATCCGGAAGTCACCGACAGATTCGAACTGTTCATTACCGGCAGGGAGCTTGCCAATGCCTTCAGCGAACTCAACGACCCGACGGACCAGCGTCTGCGCTTTGAAAAACAGATAAACGAGCGCGGCGATGACGATGAGATCCACCCCGTTCTTGACGAAGATTACATACGCGCCCTTGAATATGGCATGCCATCGGCCGCCGGCGAAGGCATAGGCATAGACCGCCTGGTCATGCTGCTCACCGACTCGCCATCCATCAGGGACGTTATTTTTTTCCCCCACCTTAAACCGGAAGGCGCCTCCGGCAACAAAGACATAAAAAAGCCTTCGACGAGCAGCTGACATGTACGAGTGGTTCATCGGTCTCAGATATCTGCGAGCCAAGCATAGACACGGGTTCATCTCGCTTATTTCTTTCATCTCCGTGGCCGGCATCACCGTCGGCGTCGTCGCTCTCATCGTCGTCCTGGCTGTCTATTCGGGCTTTACCGACGGCCTTCGCGACCAGATACTGGGCATCAATTCGCATGTGGTCGTCCAGCAGGTCAGCGGCTCCATAAGGAATTACCAGCTGGTACGGGACCGGGTACTGACAGTGGATGATGTCCAAGGGGCGACCCCCTATCTCTACAGCCAGACACTCCTCAGCAGCTCCTCGGGGGGAACGGGCGTTGTCCTCAGGGGCATTGATCCGCAAACGGCTGAAAATGTCATAAGTCTGCCGCAACAGATGATCGAAGGTTCCGTATACGACCTGGAACAGAACACCAGCGACGCCATCCCCAATATCATTCTCGGTAAAAACCTGGCACAGGAACTGCGAGTACGCCTCGGCAGCAAGGTACGCCTCATTTCCCCGTCGGGACCGCTGACGCCCATGGGCATCATCCCCAAGATAAAAACATGTCGGGTCTCGGGTATCTTCGAGTCGGGCATGTACGAGTATGATTCATCCCTTGCCTATATGTCGCTTGGCGCAGTGCAGCAGTTTCTGGAAAGTGGTGATATCGCCCACGGTATCGAAGTGGTGGTAGACAAGCGTAAACTCAACAAAGCCAACCGCATAGCGGACGCCATCACCGCCACACTCGGTAGCGGATATATCGCCAAGGACTGGATGGCCATGAACCAGAACCTTTTCGCCGCCTTCAAGCTTGAGAAAATAGGCATGTTCATCTGTATGACCCTCATTATTCTTGTCGCCGCCCTCAATATCATCAGCGCCCTGGTTATGGTGGTGATGGAGAAGGGCAAGGATATTGCCATACTCAAATCCATGGGAGCGACGTCGTCATCGATCATGCGCATTTTCTTTCTGCAGGGCGTCATCATCGCCTTCACCGGCACTGCCCTCGGTGTTGCCGGAGGGCTGGGCCTTTGCGAGCTGCTGTCGCGTTATAAATTCATTGAGCTCCCCTCAAACGTCTACCCGATGACCACCCTGCCCATCAAGGTTCTGCCCGGAGATGTAGTCATCATTGCCGTAAGCGCGGTGGTAATCACCCTGCTCGCCACCCTCTATCCCTCGTGGAAAGCCTCTCAGGTGCAGCCGGCGGAGGTGCTTTCCTGATGACACTTCTGACGGCACGTCGGGTAACCAAAACCTACAACGACGGCCATAAAGAGATTACCGTGCTCAAGGGCATCGATCTTCAGGTTTCCGTCGGCGAAATGTCAGCGATCATCGGTGCCTCGGGCTCTGGTAAGACGACCTTGCTGCAGGTATGCGGCACACTCGCCACCCCCAGCTCCGGAGAACTGCTCTTCGAAGGAGAAAATCTCCTGGAAAAAAACAGCCGGCGGCTGGCGGTCTTTCGTAACCGCATGCTCGGCTTCATATTTCAATTTCATCACCTGCTGCCGGAATTCACAGCTGTGGAAAACGTGATGATGCCCGGTCTTATCGCCGGTGTCAAAAAATCGGAAATTCGCAGTAAAAGCGAGAAGCTTCTCGAACAGGTGGAACTCGATCATCGCCTTGACCACAAGGTAGGCAATCTCTCCGGCGGAGAGCAGCAGCGCACGGCCCTGGCCAGGGCGCTTGTCATGCAGCCAAAGCTTCTTCTCGCCGATGAACCCACCGGTAATCTCGACAGCCGCTCGGGCGAAATCGTCTTCAATCTTTTACAGTCCATGTGCCGCAAACGCTCCCTGGCGGTGATCATGGTCACCCACAATATGGAGCTTGCCGCCAAGATGGACTCCATTCATACCCTGCGCGACGGTATCCTCAAAGTCTGAATCTTTTTTTTCACATCGCTTTTGACAGTCACCTAGTCGCCAATTCCAAAGCCTTTGAGCAGCTGTTTACCCGTATCCTCCAAAGATTTGATTTTTTCTTTGGCCGCTTCCGGGTTTTTCACGGCCTCCTGCAACGTCTCCTTACTGACCAGACCGCTGAGATCGGCACTGTATTTGGGATCGGCGAAGGTTCCCTCCACGAGGAGAGGTACCGTCAATCCGGTGCGGTCCTGCGTGTCGCCCTGACCCTTCAGAGTCCCGACAATTTTCGTTCTTACGCGCATGTCGAGGCGTTCGCTGACCATATCCGCGCTGCCCATGGTCTTCACCCGCAGCAGTGGTGAACGCAGGGTGGTGTTCTCCGTGTTGAAAACGCCGTTTTCGAAAACGAAGGGAACCTGCAGTTCGGCAAAATCGGTACGAGGCTTTTTCTCCGGTACTTTAGAGCCAAGGCCGGCCGCCAGGCTGCGGGCCGTCGCGGCGATATCTATGCCGACAATGGCGCCGTCGACAAAGGTGAGGGTACCCGAGCCGTTGAGACTTTTTTTGACGGAGGGAGCCGTATCACCGCGGAAACTGATGTCGGCGGCGGCTCCCATGGTCCCCTCGAGAATTTCCTTTTCCAGGCTGTCCCGGAGCAGAGGTCCGACCTTGATGCCGTCGGCTTCGAGACTGACAGCTGTTTCCGGGCTGTCCTGCCGAACATCGAATTTGCCGGTGACATCAACGCCCCCTTCATAGAGATCGAGCCGGAAAGGATCGAGGGTGAAGACCCCGTCGCTGCCGGCAATTTTCAGCTCGACATTGCGCAATGCCGCCCCATGGACCGTTAGTTCGCCGATGCTCATTTCACCGTCGACGACCAGGCGCCGGAGGGGTCGGTAATCAATGGCCGCGGGCTCTGCTCCGGCTGGCTCTTGCCCGGCCGCCTGTTGCTGTTCAGGCGTAGCGGCTGGAGCAGGATCGGCGGCGATGCCGCCGGCTGCCTTTTTGTCCTGCGGCGCTGGCAGGTACCTGTCGACATCGATGGTGTCGAGGGTCAGTTTGAAGCTGACATCGGGTTTAGCCATATCCGTGAGTTCGGCAGCGATTTTCAAGGTGGAATCGTCGATGGTAAGTCTGCTGTCCCTAAGCATCACAGCCGATGGATCACCCTCAATTTGGAGATCGGCGGCTACACTGCTCAGGGCCTCTGGGTCGGTTGTTTCCACCGGAAAGGGCATTTCCAGAGTCTGCAGCAGACTGCGCGGAGAAAACGGTTCGGTGCTGAGATGGACATTGAACTTCTGCTCCCCCGACGGATTAATGAAGGTGCCTTCAAGGGATATTTTCAGTTCATCGGCAAGATTGACGGCAAGATCAGTCGTAACTGTCCCCTCACCGGGCTTCTGGCCCACGGGCCCGACGGAGCCTTCCACCGTTAACGGTGTGCCGTCTATGTCGGCGCTGAAAAAAAGATCAATGGGCCTGTCCAGGGAGACGTTTTTGAGATGGAAGGTTATGTTTTCAATCTTCTTGCTGAGGCCTGCCTCCCTGTCCTCATAGAGTATCCGGCCGCCGTTGACGGCAAATTCTCCCACTTCCAATGAGGCAAGCTGAAAGTTCCTGGCGGTTTTTTGCTCTTGGCTCTGTGATCCCTTTTCGGCACTCGGTTGCGGTGATTTCGCCTCTTGTGAGCCGAATTGCCAGTTGCTGCTGCCGTCAGCCAGCTTCACCAGATGAACCTCCGGCCCGTTGAGGACAAATTTCTCAATTTCTACATTTTTCGACAATAAAGGCAGGAGCTTCATCCTGACCTCAAAGGATTCTACCTTGACAAATTCCCCCTCACCGAATTCTTGCGAATTGCCGATCCGCATCGTGTCGAAACTGACCCCGGCCCAGGGGAATACCGAAACATCCACATCCCGACCGAAGGAGACAGGTCTTCCCGTCGCCTCGCTTACCTTCTGCTCAATTTGCGGAAGATAGGATTCGACGTCGACAAACATCGGAATTACCAGGACGGCGGCAATGACCAAAGCGATAAGCCCGCCCAGCCCAGCCAGTATCCAGATTAGAAGTTTTTTCATGTCCATGCTCCTTGTAGGGGGTGAGCTGTATATACTGTGCCGACGGGATCCCTCCCCCGTATCCGGCCCGCTGTTCGCACGCAAAAGCGGCAAAGCATCAATTGGTATAAAATTTACTCACAAAATCAAGACAATGTCAACATATTGCCGGCGTTGACAACGGTATGACAGCCATCTTTTTCGAGACCTCAAACGGCAATAGTGGAGGTGACGCTGTCATTTTGCGCCTGCACAGGATGATAATGGACGTGTACTCTTCGCAGAAATTCAATCTCTTCGAGAAGAGACTCCTCCACTTCCGTGGCGATATCGTCGCCCTCACTAACCGTGATGTCTCCATCGACGCCGATGGTGATATTCATCACCAGATAGGGGCCGAAACGATGAGCATGCACCTCCTCCACCTCCATGACGCCGCCCAGCCGTTCCAGTATCGCTTCCACCTTCTTCGCCAGGGTCTTTCCCGGTACGGTATCCATAAGATCGGCGGTGGCGGAACGAAGGATTTCGATACCTGTAAGAAGTATGATTACAGCGACGACGGCACCGGCAAAGGGATCAACCCAGAAATAGCCCATTCTGCCGAAAAAAATACCAAGGGCCGCCGCCACAGAAGCGAAAATATCGTTTCTGTGGTCCTGGGCCAGTGCTATTACGGCGCTGTTTTGCGTCGTTCTGCCGATATCAGCAGTCCACAGGGTCATCAACAGCTTCACCGCGATGGTCAGTACCGCAACCCAGAGGGCCGCGATGGCCGCCCCCCGGAATTCACCCTGACCGGTGACGAGTTCATACACGGAGTGGATGCTGTTCCAGAAGATGGCAATGGCCGTCGATATGACAAAGGCGCCCACCACCACCGCCGCTATCGATTCCATCTGGTCGTGCCCATAGGGATGCTCATGATCTGCCGGCTTGCTCGAGATTCGCATGCAGATACTCATGACGACGCCGTAGGCAACGTCGGATGTCGAGTTAATACCGTCGGCAAGAAGAGCAGCACTATTACCAAGAATACCGACACAGGTCTTTACCAGCGCCAGCAAGGCGTTGACCGCCAGACCAACATGCACCGCCTGATTGCTTTTTCTTCCGCGCTCAGCCCTTTGTTTTTTGTTCATAACACGAGGTTAATCTGCTCATAATTGTGATAATGGTTGAAGAGAAAGGCCTCAACTGGATGTATTCGTACATAATACAAATGATTTGCCATAAAGCCAGTGGCATTTCCCCTGACACTGAGGACCCTGTCTGTCCCCGCATTTCCCCCGGCGATGAGTTTTTTTTCTTCTCACTACCAAATTCGTGAAATGAGCCCCCTGGCTCTCCAAAGTTGGATAGGCTGATCTTCATGGACAGTCAGAATTTTTCTTGCTTAATACTGTAACATCTCAACTTGTTAACAATCTCCCCCAGATGTACCTTACTGAGGCATCAAAGCCAATATATACCCTCAGACAGGGAATCTTCGTCCATTCAATTTCCGTCTTCGCACCTGATCATGCGTGAGTGTCTGCAGATATGTTTTCGGCCGGCACAAACCATTGGTATTTCAAAAAACCAGGAGCTGTAGGATATAACACAACACAACACCAGAAAAAAGGTATGATCTCCTTAATCTGTACTTGCCTTGCCCTGCGGGTGGAGTTATCGTGATTTGACCATTTGTCATTTCTCGGGCAATGGTTAACCTTGACTTTATCGTCATGATAACAGGGGAAATCCCCGAATTACAACATTGGAGGTTTACTATGGCTAATTTACGAATTGACGACGATGAATGCATCGGCTGTGAAAGCTGTGTAGAAATCTGCCCTGACGCTTTTTATTTCGACGACGACGCCGAAAAAGCTTATGTCAAGGAAGATGCCAGCGGCGAAGAGGATTGTGTCGATGAGGCCATCGCCTCCTGTCCGGCTGAATGCATTTACAACG
>CAKZOA010000447.1 GCA_937132035.1 uncultured Desulfobulbaceae bacterium
TTTTCGCAACGGAACCCGCATCCGGCCGGATCTCACGCTGGAAGAGGTGAAAGCGCTCGGTCTGTTCATGACCGTCAAGCACTGCGCTGCGGCCATCCCGGCCGGGGGTGCCAAGGGCGGTATCAAGGCAGATCCGGCAAAACTTTCCCCGCGGGATATGGAGCAGCTGGTGAGGGCGTTCATCAGAAATCTGCAGCCAAAAGGGCCATGGGCAGATGTACCGGGTGCCGACATCGGTACAGGTGAGCAGGCCATGGCCTGGATGCTCGATGAATATGAGCAGATAACCGGCCAGCATTGTCCATCGGCCATCAATGACAAGCCGGCGATTCTGGGTGGATCGCAGGGCGGCGAAGAGGCTACCGGGCGTGGTGTCTTTATCACGCTCATGGCTGCGGCCGATGATTTGAAAATGAAGGTTGGCGCTTCGAAGGCAGTGGTCCAGGGCTTCGGCCAGGTTGGCTCGGCGCTGGCCGAGCTGCTCGTTGAAACCGGCTGCCGCATCGTCGCCGTCAGCGACGTCCACGGCGGCGTCTATAATGCAGATGGTCTTGATTTAGAAAAGTTGAAGGCGCATGTAGGGCATACCGGCAGTGTGGTCGATTTCACCGGCAGCAAACCGGTCAGCAACGAGGAGATTTTTACCCTGGAGTGTGATATTCTGGTACCGGCGGCAGTGCATAATGTCATTCACGAGGGAAATGCCGCCGCCATCAAGGCCAGTTTGATCGTCGAGGGTGCCAACGGTCCGGTGACCACCGAAGCCGACAGAATTCTCCATGAAAAAGGCGTTACCATCGTTCCCGATGTTGTCGCCAACAGCGGCGGTGCCACCGTCTGTCACTTCGAGCGGACCCAGGGCCTGTCTGACCAGTACTGGGACCTGCAGACGGTGAACAGCCAGCTTGAGAGCAGAATCCTGGAGGCTTACAGGAGCTCCGCCAGGCGGGCCGAAGAGGTTGGTGGTGTACCGCTGCGGGTCGGGGCCTGGATACATGCCCTGAAAATGCTGGAAAAGGCCATGGAGCTGCGGGGCTGGGTTTGAGAGGCAGCGTTGAACACAGCCTGTGCCATCAGAGGCGGTAACGACTCGCTTACCCCTTGTCTGTCTTTAGAGAGAAAAAGAACAGGTAAAGGGGCACAGGCTGGAAAAGCATGATATATCGGGAGATACAGGCGTGACACTTTTTGCAGAAGCCGAATATCGGGAAAGAATAGACAGGGCCAGGCAAAGTATGGTCAAGGCCGGTATGGAAGTGCTGGTGCTGGCCGATCCGGCCAATATGAACTATCTCACCGGTTATGACGGCTGGTCGTTCTATGTACCGCAGTGTGTCGTCGTTGCCGTTGACGAGGATATGCCGCTGTGGATCGGTCGCGGCATGGATGCCGCCGGTGCCAGACATACGACTTTTCTGGATAACAACAGCATAATAGGCTATCCTGATCGGTATGTACAGTCAGTGGAACGCCATCCGATGAATTTTGTCGGCGATGTCATCCGGGAGCGGGGCTGGGGGAAGAGGACCATTGGGCTGGAGATGGATGCCTACTACTTCACCGCCAGAGCCTATGCCGAACTCAGCAGAACTCTTGGTGATGCCAAATTTGTCAACGCTGATCTGCTGGTCAACTGGCTTCGGCTGGTGAAGTCCGATGCCGAAATAACCCTGATGCGCCAGGCCGGGGTCATTGCCGGCAGGGTCATGCGAACGGCCATAGCAAAACTCGCCCCCGGGGTGCGCGAGTGCGATGCGGTTGCCGCCGTCTACTATGCCCAGATGGCGGGTACCGAGGAATTCGGGGGCGATTATCCTTCCATCGTGCCGATGATGCCCACCGGAGAAAAAACCTCGGCGCCGCACCTCACCTGGACGGATGCTCCGTATGAGGATGAGCAGATGGTCAATCTCGAACTGGCGGCCTGCAGGCACCGCTATCACTGTCCGATTGCCAGGACGGCATATCTTGGCAGCAGGCCGCCTGAAAAACTGGTGGCCCTGGCCGAGCACACGGTGGAAGGACTGAACCTGACCCTGGATGCCATTCGTCCCGGCATGCGGGCAGAGGAGGTGGAGCTTATCTGGCGCCGGCATATCGCCAAGGCTGGGCTGGAAAAAGAATCGCGCATAGGGTATGCCATGGGGCTCAACTATCCACCAGACTGGGGCGAGCATACGGCAAGTCTGCGACCCGGGGACCGGACAGTCCTTGAAAAAAATATGACATTTCATATGATTCTCGGTATGTGGATGGATGACTACGGGTTTGAGTGCAGCGAGTCTTTCCGGGTTGATGAGGGGGGCTGTGAAACCTTCGCCGACGTGGAGAGGAAACTTTTCGTCAAGAAGTAGGCGACGGATCTTTTACAGTTCGTCTGCCTCACATCAGTTTCACGCCATGTTCAAGAACTGATGTGGTGTAAAACAGCCACGATCCCGGGGTGAGGGGGAATGGCCCAATGGGGGAAGCGTGATCTATCGAACCAGTCAGGGGCGCCTCAGCAGCGGCGAAGCCATTGGCATTCTCTTGCTGGATACCTCGGTTCCCTTCATACCGGGCGATGTTGCCAATGCCACCAGCTATGATTTCCCCGTTCGTTTTCAAAAAGTCGAGGGGTTTACCGTTGCCCGGGCCGTCGGCCTTGATTCCACCGTCTATCCAGCCCTGCGCCGGGCGGCGGTGGAACTTGTCGGCCAGGGGGTACGGGCCATAACCGGCGACTGCGGATTTATGGCCCTGCACCAGCGGCGCTTGGCCGATGAACTTGAGGTGCCGGTGTTTCTTACCAGTCTGCTGCAGATCCCGTTTATTCTGTCGATGATCGGCGGTCGACGCAAGGTGGCAATACTTACCGCCGATGGCCGGAGTCTTGGCGATGATCTGCTCGCTACCTCCGGCATAGATGCAACCGATCGGTTGATCATCGAGGGTATGGAGACCCGGCCGAGCTTTTACAGTTTTGGTCTCAAGGAAAACGGCATGCTCGATAGTAGTGCGGTGGAGAACGAAGTGGTCGAGGCCGGCAGGAAGATCATGGGCGAGCATGGAGATGTCGGTGCCTTTCTGCTGGAGTGCAGCCTGCTGCCCCCTTATAGCAAGGCCCTTCAGGATGCAGTAGGGTTGCCGGTGTTCGATTATATCACCATGATCAATCACGTTTTCTCAGCGGTTGTTAAAAAGAGGTACAGCGGTTTTCTTTAAGAAATGTTTTGTTTTGGTGACAGGCGATGTTTATACGCGATGAAATTGAAGGATATCGGGATGAGGTTATCGCCCTGCGCAGAGACTTTCACCAGCATCCCGAACTTGGCTTTGCCGAGTTTCGCACGGCAATGGTTGTCGAGGCCTACCTCCAGTCCCTGGGCCTTGAGACCACACGCGTAGCCGGTACCGGTGTCGTCGCCGTTCTCGAAGGAGAACGGGCGGGCGCCACGCTCATGCTGCGTGCCGATATGGATGCGTTGCCTGTGCAGGAAGAAAATCTGTTCGACTATGCTTCCAAATCACCGGGCGTCATGCATGCCTGCGGTCACGACGCCCACATGGCCATGCTGTTGGTGGCGGCCAAGATACTGGTCAACAACCGTTCGCTTATAGCGGGAGCGATCAAATTCGTTTTCCAGCCCAACGAGGAGGTAGCCGGGGCACTGCAGATGGTCAGGGAGGGGGTACTGGAAAACCCCAAGGTCGATGCGGCAATGGGCATTCATATCTGGACGCCGGTGCCGTCCGGAAAAATCGGTGTTAATGTCGGCGCCGTCATGGGGGGCTTGGATGTATTTAAACTGGTCTTAAACGGTAGAGGCGGCCATACGGGCCAGCCTCACGAGGCTATCGACCCCGTCCTGGCAGCGGCGAGTGTCATCCAGAACGTACAGATGATCCAGACCCGGGAGATCAGCAATCTTAAATCCACCACCATCATGTTTGGTAGAATTGAAGGCGGCACCAAGAGCAATATCATACCGGACAGGGTCTACCTCGAGGGCTCCATCAGATTTTTGTACCGGGGCGGTCCGGAGAGCCTGGAATGTCCGACAGAACGATTCCAGCGCATCGTTCAGGACGTCTGCCATACCCACAGGTGTAGCTGTGATATTGACATTGAGCATGAAAACGTGCCGCTGGTAAACGATCCCTATATGGTAGAAGTAGTTCGCGAAACCGTCGACCGCCTTTTTGGCAGCGTCGAGACCCTGGTGGACAACATTTCCATGGCCAGTGAGGATTTTTCCGAATTCAGTGAACGGGTTCCCGGGGTGTTCATTTTCCTCGGCACAGGCAATCCAGAGAAGGAAACGGATTTTCCCCATCATAATCCACGATTCAACATCGATGAGGATGTTCTTGTGGATGGCGTTGCTTTGCATGTCAATGGAGCGCTTAATTATTTAAGACGATTTGAAAAAATATAAAGGAGGTGACCGGCAGAAAAAACAGAGCAGACATATTTATAACCCCTAACATCTACGACTCAATTTCAACACGGGTCAAAGGAAAGGAGTAACACCATGAAAAAGTTTATGATGGCTTCAGTTACACTTTGGGCTATTTTTCTATTTGGAACAGCGATTGCCGCAAACTATACGGGTCCGCCGATTACCGCCAAACTCGCTTCGGAGGAAATCGATGGGGACTTTATGACCGTATGGGCGAATAAGTTTGCCGATCATATGAAAGAGTGGTCGGATGGAAAGATAACAATCGAGGTCTATCCCTACGGCACACTCGGCACCACCGGCGATATCAACGAATTGGCCCAGATGGGGGTCGTCGAGTTCGTTTTTTCCGATCATGCCTGGATCTCCTCATTTGTTCCCCAGGCCCAGGCACTGGCACTGAATTATATTTTCCCTACGGAAAAAGTGCCGCAGGTCCTCGACTGGATGGCCAAAAACGGCGATTTCCTGCCGCTTCTGGAAAAGGCCTTCCGCGATAATGATCTGGTACCGCTTTCCATCATGTTCGAAGGCTGGCAGTGGGTTACCTCCAAGAAGCCCATTAAATCGCTTTCTGACCTCGAAGGAGTCAAACTGCGGCTGATGTCCTCGAAACTGCTGGTGGAAGATTACAAAGCCTACGGCGCCAGCCCGACGCCTATGAGCTACGGCGAAGTCTACAGCGGTCTGCAGATGGGTCTTATCGATGCCCAGGTTAATCCGCTTTTTGCCATCTACTCTATGAAATTCTATGAAGTGCAGGATTATGTCACTCAGCTCAAGAGTGAACCATTCATAGGTATTCCCACGGTAAATCAGAAATTTTACGACGGCCTGCCTAAAGAGGTTCAGGACGAAATGCGTAATTTCTGGACAAACGCCATCATTCCTGCCGGTGAGTGGATCACCGAACGCAACCAGTCAGACATGGAAAAGATGAAGAAGGCTAAGCCTTCGCTGACCTTCCATGTGCTTGAAGACAAAGCCATCGACGAGTTCAAGGCCAAAGCCGAGACCGTCTACTCACTCTATCCGGAAATCGGTGGCGAGGGAGCCGACAAGGTTCTCGATGCGCTGCTGAGCGACATTGCCGAAGCCAAAAAAGCGCTCAATATTCAAGAATAACGGAGCGTCGTCCTGCCGGGGACCATTCCCCGGCGGGACATGTCCGTTCCCGCAGCCGAAGGCAATATTATGAAGACCGACTCTGACTCTCCTGTGAAAATCGGCCGTCTCCGCCGTGTCAACAATACGATCGGCAAGGTCGTCAATGCTGTGGAAGTGTCAATCCTGGTAACCTGCGTTGCCGCCCTGGCCGTTTTGCTGATAACCAATGTTTTAGCCAGGACATTTTTTCAAAGCATTTACTTTGCCGAAGAAATATCAAAATTTCTGGTCATGCTGATAACCTTCACCGGTGTCAGCTACGGCGTCCGCAAGGCCCGGCATATACGTATGGGGGCCTTTCTCGATGCCATGCCGCCGTTGATGGAAAAAATATTCATTATCATCATTTCGGTGATCAGCGCCCTGGTTATGGCCATTATGGCCTGGGCATCATGGGAGTATTTGTTCAACGCCATGGACAAGAGTCATATGACACCTGCCCTGCGCATACCCAAATGGACATTTTACGTCATCATTCCTATCGGTTTCGGACTTGCCTGTATTCAGTATATCCGCACGATTATCAAGAATATAACAGAAGACGATCCATGGCAGTCTCCTGATCAGCAGAGCGAATATGAAGATGAGGACATCGGAGGAATGCAGATATGATACTTTTCGGAATATCCCTGGCCACCATGCTGCTCTTCGGTTTTCCTTTTATGGTAACGCTGTTGGGCTCGCTGATCCTTTATCTCTTCGTCTACATGCCCGACTTTGCCCCGAGAATGATCGTCACCATGGTCCAGCAGGTTATCGCCGGGGTGACGCCGCCTGCTCTGGTATGCGTTCCGATGTTTATCCTGTCGGCCAGCATCATCACCTCTGGTGAATCGGCCAAACGACTGATCCACATGCTCAAGGTATTCGTCGGTCACCTGCCCGGCGGTCTGCCGATTACCACCAACGCCAGCTGCACCCTTTTCGGGGCGGTGTCGGGATCGACACAAGCGACGGTGGCCGCCATCGGCGGTACCATGCGGCCCATGCTGCTGGAGGCGGGGTACAAAAGCTCCTTTACTCTCGGACTCATCATCAACTCCAGCGATATCGCCTTTCTCATTCCACCTTCCATCGGCTTTATCGTCTACGGTGTCGCCACCAGCACCTCCATCGGCATGCTCTTCCTCGCCGGTATATTGCCGGGCTTGATGATCCTTGTCATGTTCTCGATCTACTGCTATGCCTACTCCAAAATCAAGAAGATACCCACTTTACCAAGGGCCGACTGGTCGGAGAGGGTGAGAGCTCTCAGACGCGGCATGCCGGTCATGGGCTTTCCGGTGATAATCGTCGGCGGTATTTATATGGGTATCCTCAGCCCGACCGAGGCCGCCGCCGCCTCAGTGCTGTATGCTCTTTTTCTGGAAACAGTAATTTACAAGAGCCTGACCTTCGATAGGATTGTTGACGCCTTTCTGCAGACAGGGGTCATCACCGGTGTCGTCTTCATTCTGGTCGGGGCCGGCCAGGCCTTTTCCTTTCTCATCGGTTTTCTGCAGCTACCGGCCCAGCTGCTGCCGCCGCTGTTTGGTACCGATCCGTCGGTGCTCTGGGTCATGACCATCATCGTCGTGGTCTATTTCGTCGCCTGTATGTTCGTTGATCCCATCGTCGCCATTTTTATCCTCAGCCCAATATTCCAACCATATGTGGTCAGCGCCGGCGTCGATCCGATCCTGCTTGGCACTCTGGTCGTCCTGCAGGCAGCAATAGGATCGGCGACACCGCCCTTTGGCTGCGATATTTTCACCGCCCAGCTGATTTTCCGCCGGCCCTATCTCGAAGTTATTGGCCATGCCCTGCCTTTTCTGCTCATGCTGATGCTGGCCACGGTAATTCTGATAGCCTTTCCGCAGATAGCATTGTGGCTGCCGAACATGGCAATGGGCGGGTCCTGATCCGAGGATTGAAGAAGAATACATGTCAGCACATATTCCTCAGTACTGTCGCTGTCAGCTGTTTGTCAGGAGATAAACAATGCGTGAAAACTTACCCGGACTGCGAGACGTCTACGCTGCCAGGCGGCGTCTCGGCAATAGTGTGCGGCGAACTCCCCTGGTTGAGGATTGTCTTCTGGCTGGAAAAACCGGTGCCCGGAGCGTGCATTTCAAGCTAGAATGTCAGCAGCATACCGGTTCGTTTAAGGTGCGAGGCGCAACCAATAAGATATTAAGCCTCAGCGACGAACAGAAAAAACGTGGAGTTATAACTTTTTCCACCGGCAATCACGGCAAGGCTGTGGCCCATGTCTGTACCGGTCTTAATATTCGTGCCGTGGTCTGTCTCTCCGAACATGTTCCCTCTTACCGTGTCGAAATGATCCGTGCCATGGGCGCCGAACTGCAGGTTCGCGGAGCCTCCCAGGATGAGGCGGAAGAGCATTATTACGCCCTGGCTCAAGAGCAGCGTCTCACCATGATTGAGCCCTTTGATGATCCGCTGATAGTTGCAGGACAGGGTACCATCGCTTTGGAGATACTTGAGGATTTGCCGGATGCCGATGTGCTGATGGTGCAGCTTTCCGGTGGAGGACTGCTCGCCGGGATTGCCATGGCGGCCAAGTCCGTCAACCCCGATATTCACGTAGTCGGTATTTCACTTGAACGCTCGCCGGCAATGCTGGAGAGCCTCAAGGCGGGCAGGCCGGTGTCGGTCGAGGAGAAAAACACCCTGGCTGATTCGCTGCTTGGCGGCATTGGCCGGAATAACCGCTATACCCTGAGACTGGTGGACAGATATGTCGATGAACATATCGTCGTTAACGAGGAACACATCAAGGATGGCATGTTTCATATCTTCAATCATCACAGAATGATCGCCGAAGGGGCAGCTGCGGTGGGTGCCGGAGCATTGTTGCACGGCCTGAACGATGTCGCCGGCAAAAAGGTGGTTGCCCTGATGTCTGGAAGCACGGTGAACTCGGAGTCGTATATCCAGACAATACAAGAGCGGCTCCAGATGTACACTGACCCGTACATTTTATAAACAGACGACGTAACATTTTTCGAAGGAAGGTAGAGATGCAGGAAAACCCGCTGTTTTCTCTTCAGGAGTATCGTCGCAGACTGACGAAGGTACAAGAGAGAATGGATCATGCCGGCATTGAGGTTTTGCTGGTTGTCGATCCGGCCAACATGAATTACCTGACCGGCTATGACGGCTGGTCTTTCTATGTGCATCAGGGGGTAATCGTCAGTCTGGAGGAGGAAGTTCCACTCTGGTTCGGGAGGCAGCAGGACAGCAACGGTGCCCGGCAGACATGCTGGCTGCCTGATGACTGCATCTTCGGCTACGCCGATCACTATGTACAGTCGCGCTATACGCACACCATGAGCTATGTGGCCGGGCTCTTGAGAGAAAGAGGGATGGCGGGCAGGAATCTGGGGCTGGAGATGGACGGCTACTGGTTTTCAGCAAGGATGTACCTGACACTGCAGGAGGAGATGCCGCAGACCACCTTTGTCGATGCGACCGGTCTGGTCAACTGGGTGAAGACGATCAAGTCGCCCAGGGAGATCGAGTATATGCATCAGGCCGCGGAAATTTGCGAGAAGGTGATGCACGCCGCAATCAAGGTCATAGAGCCGGGGGTCTGGGAAAAGCATGCGGCCGCCAGGGTTTGCGGCGAGCAGATAGAGGGTACCGCCAGCTTCGGCGGCTCTTCTCCAGCCATTTTTCCAATCATGCCCTCGGCTCAACGAACAGCTGCGGCACACCTTACCTACGAGCCAGACAGACAATATGAAAAGGGCGATGTGGTCATGCTGGAACTGGCCGGTGCCCGGCATAGATACAATATGCCGCTGTCACGCACGCTGTACCTGGGGGAGCCGCCGGAAGATCTGCAGAAAACCGCGGAGGCTGTGGTCGAAGGCGTACAGAGAACCCTGGAATTCATCCGGCCGGGTATTTCCGCCGAAGCAGTAGAGGAGTGCTGGCGGCGGGCCATCGAACACACCGGCGTGGTTAAGCCTTCAAGGGTGGGCTACTCCTTCGGTCTCAACTATGTACCGGACTGGGGAGAGCATACCATAAGTTTGCGCCCGGGAGACAAAACCATTCTCCAGCCGGGGATGACGCTGCATTTTATGCCAGGGATATGGCTCGATACCTATGGATTCGAGTGCAGCGAGCCGGTGCTAATAACAGAATCGGGTTGCGAACCCTTCGTTTCGTTTGAGCGCAAGCTGTTCGTTAAAGAGTAAGGCCGGCTCAGGGAATAGAGGAACTCAACGGCAATCGTCCAATATATTTACAATGGAGACATGATGAAAAAAGAGATTATCTACACCGACCAGGCACCGGAGCCGGGTCCATATTCACAGGCGGTAAAATTTGGCGATCTGATATTCGTTTCCGGCCAGACTTCAGAAGATCCGCTGACCAATACACCCATACATGATTCCGTGGCAGCACAGACCAGGCGAATTCTCGAGAATATACAAACCATTCTCACAGCGGCCGGTTCCAGTCTGGAGAAGGTGCTGCGGGTGGATATCTATCTCAGCACCATGGGGCACAAAAACGAGATGAACAGTGCCTATCTCGAGTATTTTCAGGATAATCGTCCGGCCAGGAACTGTGTCGGCGTTCGCGATCTCGATGACGGTCTCGATGTGGAGATAGAGGTAATCGCCGCCGCTTAGGGGCTTATCGGACTAAGCCCTTTTCCCCTGTCTCCACATAATCGGCTAGGCTGAGTTTCAGGGGTAATCAGGAAAATG
>CAKZOA010000448.1 GCA_937132035.1 uncultured Desulfobulbaceae bacterium
GTAACTTCCTGAATGAAGATCGTTTTTTGCGCCGCGAACGACAATTTCGGTATAGAGGATGCCCCTGAGACCGGTAATGATCGAAGGCTGGGTTATGGAATTCATATGGGTATCGCAGATGAGGGCGGCATCGGCCTCGAGGTCGCCGCCGTGGCCTCGCACATATTCTTCCACAGAGGCGCCGCCGGCCTCCTCCTCACCCTCAAGCAGCACCTTGATGTTTATCGGCAGAGTACCGACTGCTTTCATCCAGGCCTCCAGCGCCGCCAGGACGATCATAACCTGGCCCTTATCGTCGGTTGCGCCGCGGGCATAAATATACTCATTTTCCAGCCTGGGCTCAAAAGGTGAACTCCGCCATTCATCAAGGGGATCGACGGGTTGGACGTCGTAATGGCCGTAAATAAGCAGGGTCGGCTGATCTTCCTGTCCCTGCCAGGATGCATACACCAGGGGGTGTCCTTGGCCCTCAATCAGCCTGACCTCATCGAAACCGATATCCTCAAGCTTGCTCCGCGCCCACAGCGCCGCCTCGCGCACATCGCCGGCATGTTGCGGCAAAGTGCTGATACTGGGGATTTTGAGCCAGCTGACAAGCTCGTCGATATGCCTTTTGATGTTAGCAGAAATATACTCCGCCACCGCTTCGCTCATACGATGTTCCTCACAGCTCAGATTATGACTTCACGGCACCCGCCCGCTGCGTCTTTAGCGAAGGAGATGCCTCTTGGTTCTTTAGGGCAGCAGCCGATGCCTGCCACCAGGGGTGTGTCGGAGAACTGCAATTTTTCTGGAAACACCACGGAGGTGGCTAAAAAGTGCTTCCTTCCAGGATCTTGTGGCTCTCATTTTTTTTGCCTGTGGCCACATTGGCCCAAAAAAGATTGCCTGATTACCCCTGAAACTCAGCCTAGCCAATTTTGAAAAGACAGGGATGCTCCTTTCACGGACGTCTGCAGCCTGGACGGCTGCAGTCGGCCCCCAAGGAAGGGTTCATGGCGTACCGGGAAAAGAGTTTCCCTGTCTCAAACCGAGTTGCTGAGAATAAGGGCTAATCCAAAAAAATTATGTATATCAATTGCCGTATCTTACGGGAAGCCGCCTTTTTTAGTAAAGGGAAAAAGGCGGCGCCTGCACCGGCCAGATCATTGGTCATCACGAGGGTGCGGCAGAGGAACTCCGCTACGCCCATGATGCCTCGATTATAAACTCAGCAGAGAGGTGCAAGGGCGGGCTGAACAAGTGGTTGTGCAAGAGCCCTGAACGTCCTGGGGAAGAAAGACAGGGCGGAGCTGCCCCTTCATACAGATGGCCTAGACCAGAAATTACCGGTGCGACGCATGGTCAGCATGCCTGCACCGCCCATGCGCCCTTCGAGGAACTGGATCAGGCTACTTCCACCAGTTCGATGTCGAAACTCAAATCCTCGCCGGCAAGCGGTGGGTTGGCGTCGAGTTTTATATGGGAATCGGTAATGTCGACGACGGTGACAAGCACTATCTCGCCATTTGGTCCTCCCATCTGCAGTTTCTGACCGACTTCCGGATTGATGTCTTCTGGAACATGCTCCTTGGGAGCGTCAATAACCAGTTCCTCATTGCGTGGACCATAGGCTTTATCAACCGGTATCGTGACACTCTTCTTTTCTCCAACACTCATTCCCGACACTGCCTCATCAAAGCCTGCTATCACCTGGCCGCTGCCAAGGGTGAACTCGAGAGGCTCCCGACCCTCGGATGTATCAAAAACGGAACCGTTTTCCAGGGTTCCCTTGTAATGGATTTTTACCGTATTTCCTTCCTTTGCAACACTCATCAAAGACTCCTTTCGCCTCGTGGCGATACTCTTTACAGATTCGTAGACCAATCGGTCTCTTCATTAGGCATCTGTCAGGCAAGGACACATCAACTGCAGATCGAATCGCCTCTCGCGCAAACCCGCTGCGGACTGGCACAAAGAGCTAAGAACTGCAAGGCCGGGAGCGGCACCTGTGCCATTGCTGGACAGAACTGCCCGGCAGGGTAGCATAGATGCCAGCCAATTCATATGATGAATATGCCAGCGCCTCTCAACAGCTGCGACACTTTTCCTTTTTCAAAGACATGTAAAGTATCTTTGCGGAAACCAAAGCCTGCCTGCGGTCCCTGCAAAGCATCACATTTACATTGACTTCTATCATTATAAGATTCCTTGCCGAGGCATCAAGGGCAAAGCCTCTTCTTTGCAGCAACTGCTACACCTTGAAAGTGCCGACCAGCCTGGCAAAACCATCGGCAAGTTGGCTCAGCCGTGAGGCATTGCTGTCGATTTCAGATGAATTTTCGCGTATTTCAGAAGCAGCCTGGTTGACTCCGGCTATCTCACGAGCCACATCTTTTGAGACCTCGGAACTTTCTGCGACGTTGGTGTTCACCTCCTGCATACCCTGGGATATGGTAGCAACGCTCTGGGATATCTCATTGGCGGTGGTCGACTGCTCTTCAACCGCCGTGGCGATGGTATTGACTATTTCACTGTTTTCACCAACTACCTCGCTTATGGAGCGAATCTGGAGGACAGCGGCCTCGGTACTTCTCTGGATGCCCTCTATTTTGGCCTTGATCTGGTCCGTGGCCTCGGCCGTCTGTTTTGCCAGTTCCTTGATCTCGCTGGCGACCACGGCAAAACCCTTACCGGCATCTCCGGCCCTGGCCGCCTCAATCGTTGCATTGAGTGCCAGCAGATCGACCTGATCGGAAATGTCGGCTATGGTTTCAAGCACCTTGCTGATTTCGTGAGCCGAACTGCCGAGTTCATCTACTCGCTGCGAGGACTGCACCGCCTGCTCGACGGCCTTGTCGGTAACCAGTCTCGCCTTCTCCGATGTTTCGGCAATTTCGTTGATGGTTGAGGTCATCTCCTCGACGGCGGCCGCAACAGTATCGACTCCCGTGGCGTTTTCCCCCATGGAATTGGCGACATTGAACATGTTCGTGGACATCTCCTCCATGGCGGCAGCGACACTATTGGCCCTCTCTGAGGTCTGCCCTGCCCCTCTGGTCATCCCGGAGGATATCTCGTTCAAAACCCTGGCCGAACGCTGGATCTCCTCGGAATCCACTGCCATCTTCTGGATAATCCCCTGCAGCTTTTCAATAAAGACGTTGAACCATCGCGCCAATTCGGCGAGTTCGTCATTGGTCTGCACCTCCAGCCTTTTTGTCAGATCGCCTTCGCCCTCGGCGATATCCTGCAGCATCCTGGCGGCAGCGACAATGGGAGAGGACAGTTTTCTGGAGATAAATGCGAGGACGAGGCCGGCCAGCAGAATCATGCCTATGCTGACAGCGATGATCCACAGCCGCTGACTGGAGATGGTTTCGGCAAAGGTTCGCTGTTGGGCGGCCATGGCTTTTTCGATATCATCGACATAAATGCCGGTGCCGACAATCCACCCCCAGGGCTTGAAGAGCTTGACGAAGGACAGTTTCTGCACAGGCTGCTCCTCGCCGGGCTTCGGCCAGTAGTATTCAACGAAGCCCTCCCCTTTGCTGGTGGCGACCTTGACCATGTCGTTGAACAGTCTGTTGCCTTTAGGGTCCTTGAAATCACTTAAATCCTTGCCGTCGAGTTCCGGCTTGATCGGATGCATGACGATGACGCCGTCGGTATCAAGGATGAAAAAATAATCATCTCCCTGCGGACCGAAACGTAGATTTCCTATCTGCCGTCTGGCATTCTGCTTGAACTGCGCTTCGGCGGTTTCCAGGTAGACTCCCGTGCCGACAACCCAGTTCCATGGTTTGAACAGCTTGACAAAAGAGAGTTTGGCCACCGGTTTCTCTTCTCCCGGCTTCGGCCAGTAATAGTCGACAAACCCTTCACCCTTGGCGGCGCAGACCTCCGCCATCTCGACAAACAGCCTCTTGCCATTGGGATCTTTAAAATTGCTGAGATTCTGGCCATTGAGCGAAGGCTTGAGTGGATGCATGACCATGACAGGCTCCAGGGTGTTGATCCAGAGGTAGTTGCCGTCCTGATAGCGCATATCTTCGACCACCTGCAGAGCCCGCCTCTGCTTTTCCGGCTCGCTCAGATCCATTCGGGCGTATACGCCTTCCATGGCGGCATAGGCGAGATTGACCACGGACTCGAGCTGCTGCTCATATTCCCTGGCCACGAGTCCGGGATCATTGGCGGCCCCGTGCTCACTCGCCAGTATCTCAAAAGTATTACGGACGAGATCCTCGAGTTTTTCTTTTTTGCCCTCGCTCATCACCGCTTTTATGGTCTCCAGGCTGGAGTCTCCCTGTTTATCGAGGGCCATCAGAGACAGCCCCATGGAAACGAGGCCAAAGAGAAGGAATAATGGGAGGGTGGCCAGCAGAATCTTTTTCATTATAGACATGGGAACTCCTTGGAGCATTCTTTCAAACACGCAGCAGGTCCGATACCATCCCCCCCAGGCACATGCACTGATCCCCTGCAGAACCATCCATGCCTTTCCTGAAAGTATACGCTTACACCCGACACAAAGTCAATAAAATGACAACAATTCAGCAATCTAGCACGACTTACCTTCAACCAGAATAAACTGTCGAAAGAGTGGCATAATACCAGCAACTCGCTCCCCTCCTCTTTGTATTTCATTTGATGACAAACAGTTAAAAAGCCACTATAGGTGGTTCAGAAGCAAAATTGTCATTTTTGTACCACCAGTGCTTTTCATTTACCAAAGTTATGCTATAATGGCAGGATAAGGCTCTAATTTTAATAAGAATCATCTGTCATTCACTCTCCCTTCTGGGAGGATTCTTTCTTTTTACTTGTGCCGCGCGACTTTCAAGGCTTATTTATGATGCAACACATCCTTTTCAGCTACCTCTGTGTTTTTCTGTGGATCGTGGAAGCGCAGGCGGAAAGGGGATGCATTGGCTAAACTCATCGTCATTGGCGCCGGGGCGGCCGGTATGATGGCCGCCGGACAGGCGGCATCCGCCGGCTTGGATGTTCTGCTGCTTGAAAAAATGTCGCGCCCCGGCAACAAGATCCGTATTAGCGGTAAAGGCCGCTGCAACCTCACCAACGCCAGTCCGCTTCACGATTTTATCAGCCACTTCAATAGAGAGGGGCGTTTTCTTCACCAGCCTTTTTCGTATTTCTTCGTCGATGAGCTTATGAAGTTTTTCACCGAGCTTGGCCTGCCTCTGGTGCGCGAACGGGGAGACCGGATCTTTCCAGCCAGCGGCCGGGCCGGAGATGTTGTCGAGACACTGCAACAATGGCTTGACTCCGTCGGAGTCGAACTTCGGCACCAGGCCATAGTTGAGCAAATTCGCACCGGCCAAGGCAATGTCACCGGGGTCCGCTGCAACGGCGAAACACTACCCTGCACCCGTATTATCCTGGCCGCCGGCGGCGCCTCCTACCCTGTCACCGGATCCTCAGGAGACGGCTTCCGACTGGCAGCATCGGTCGGTCACACAGTTGCCGCTCTGCGGCCGGCACTGGTGCCGCTGGTGGTCGATGACCCCACCGTACGGGCTATGGCAGGCCTGGATCTCAAAAATGTCGGTCTGAGAATTTATATCGACGGCAAACGCAGAGCATCCGACTTCGGCGAAGTCGGCTTCACCCGTTTTGGTATAGGCGGCCCGATTATCCTCACTCACAGCCGGATGATAGTCGATGCCCTACGAACCACAAAAGAAGTGACGGTATCCCTCGACCTCAAGCCTGCACTGGATGAGACCAAACTGGACAACAGACTGCAGCGGGATTTACACGCCAGGCGCGACGAGAGTATCGAATCAGTCCTCAGGGGCCTGCTGCCCAGGGAAATGGTGGCCACCTGCCTGAACTACTGCGCTGTTGATGCGAGAAAAAGCGCACGCCTTATAAATGGACGGGAAAGGATGCGGCTTCGGCGCCTGCTCAAGGACTTTCGCATCGATATTACTGGTCACAGACCGCTGGCAGAAGCCATTGTTACCGCCGGGGGAATTCCTCCGGCGGAAATCAACCCCCGCACCATGGAATCCACCCGCGTCAAGGGGCTGTATCTCTGCGGCGAGCTCCTCGACATCGACGGCGACACCGGAGGATATAATCTTCAGGCGGCGTTTTCCACCGGCTGGCTGGCCGGCCGCTCGGCCGCTGCTGCTTGAGCCGGCACCCCTTCTTGCCAATAAACCCCTTTCATAATCGGTTCGTTCTGTGTATAGTATGCATTGTATCGTGCAAATGCACACCACTTTGTGGTATTTGCGGCTCGCAGGAAGGGCGCGTATCCAGTTGACGACTACATGGAAGACGGATTATGGCTAAAAAAATACTTATCATCGGTGCGGTGGCTCTCGGGCCGAAGGTGGCCTGCCGCCTGAGAAGGCTCGACCCCAATGCAGAAATCACCCTGCTGGACAAAGACAATATCATATCCTATGGCGGCTGCGGCATTCCCTACTATGTAGGCGGCGACATAAACGACCTTGAGGATCTCTATTCCACCAGTGCCCATGTTCTGCGAGATACTGACTTTTTCACCCACTGCAAGGGGATCACCGTCAGGACTCAAGTTGAGGCCATAGCCATTGACCGGACTGCCCAAACGGTTACCATTCGTGATCTCACCTGCGGCAGCGAGGAAGTACTACCCTATGACAAGCTTGTTCTTGCCACCGGAGCCACACCAATTCGGCCGCCAGTTCCCGGCTGCGACCTGCCTCAGGTTTTCACCCTGGCCAATCTGCACGAGGCCGAGAAAATCAAATCGCTGATGACCAGCGGTAAGATCGGCAGAGCCGCCGTCATCGGCGGTGGCGCCATCGGTGTTGAAATCAGCGAGGCGATGACCGATCTCTGGGGTATCGAGACATCTCTTATCGAAATGGAGGATCAGATTCTCCCGACGCTGCTGGGAAAATGTATCGCCCGGATCGTCAAATCCCACCTCGAGGAAAAGGGCGTCAGGGTGTTAATCGATGAAAAGGTCAAAGAGATTACCGAAACCGGCACACGCGGCTGTCGCGTGGAAACATCCAATAACATCATCGAGGCGGACATCGTCATTCTCGCCACCGGCGTGAGGCCCAGTACCGGCCTTGCCGCAGAAGCAGGACTGGCACTGGGGAGTACGGGAGGCATCCTGGTGGACAGACGGCTGCGAACCAGTGACAAGAATATCTATGCCGGAGGCGATTGCGTCGAACTGCGCAATCTCGTCAGCGGTGAGAACATGCTCATGGCTCTGGGCTCCCTGGCCAACCGCCAGGGCCGGATCATCGCCACCAATATTCATGGCGGCAACAGTCATTTCGACGGCACCGTCGGCACCTTCTGCATGAAGGTCTTCGATCTCGGTCTCGGCAAGGCCGGCCTCACCTATCGGCAGGCCAAGGAAACCGGGTTCGATCCGGTCTATGCCGTCATTTCCCAGGCTGATCACGCCCACTTCTACCCGCAGTCCGAGCTCCTCTATATCTCACTGATCGCCGATCGCCGCAGCCGTAAAATCCTCGGCATCGAAGCCGCCGGCAAACATGGCGAGGCGGTCAAGGCCCGCGTCGACACCGTCGCCGTTCTTTTACGGCACGGCGTCACCGTCGACGAGATTTGCGAAATGGAAGCCGGCTACGCCCCACCCTTTGCGTCGGCCATGGATGCCGTCAATAACGCCGGCAACGCCCTCGACAATATTCTCGCCGGTCTCAACGTGCCCATCGATGCCCATGACTTTCTCAACCGCTTCCGTCTTGGAACCTCAAAGGTACTTGATACCAGAGGAGAAAAAGAAGCTGCACCATTCATTGACAAATATGGTGATCGCTGGCTCAACATTCCCCAGAATGAGCTTCGCCGCAGGATTGAAGAGATCCCACGCGACGAGGAATTGTATTTGATGTGCGATACGGGACCTCGCTCCTACGAGGCCCAGGTGGTGCTGACAACGAAGGGAATAACCAACACCCTCAATATACAGGGTGGCTTCGCCATGGTCCGCATGACCGATCCGGAATTCATTTGACTCTTTACCCGTCTGCTCTCTTTGCAGACGCTG
>CAKZOA010000449.1 GCA_937132035.1 uncultured Desulfobulbaceae bacterium
AGGGCATTGAGGTCCACACCAGGGTCGAGTTGAGCGCAGTCACTGCCTCGCGCAAGAAATTCGCCTGTACGCTCAGCGGTCGTCAAGAAAAAGAGGTGGTGGTGGCCAGGGTGATCTGTTCGCCGCGGGTGCCAAACTCTCAGGATCTCGATCTGGCCAACGCCGCCATCCGTCTCAACGAGGATGGCAGCATAAAGGTAAGCGAGCGGATGCAGACAAGTACGCCCGGCATCTACGCCATCGGCGACGTCACCGGCGGCACCATGCAAAGCCATGCCGCCTCGGCGATGGCCGTGGTGGCCGCAGAGAATTGCATGGGACAAGAAAGCAGCTATGATCCCAATCTGGTGCCGCGCGGAACCTGGACCACGCCGCAGGTGGCTTCGGTTGGGCTGACAGAGGAGCAGGCCGAGGAGCGGGACATCGATGTGGATGTCGGCTACTTTCCCTACTCCATCAATGGCTACTCCATCGCCAGGGGCGAAACCTTCGGGGCGGTCAAGATCGTGGCCGACGAGGAATTCCGCATCATCTACGGGGTGCATATCGTTGGTCCCCATGCTACGGAGTTAATCGGCGAGGCATCGCTGGCCATGCAGCTCGAGTACACCACCGAAGAGCTGGCCCGCGGTATCCGGGTCCATCCGAGCTTCTCTGAAGCGGTGGTCGATGCCGCCCGCGATGCCGAGAAATGGGCGCTGTATCTGCCCAAGAAATAGTCAAAAACATATCGTGCTCTTTTCGACGGCGCAGACGCCGCGGAAGAAGCGCCGTACTCTTCAAGGAGTCGCCGTTGAAAGAAATGCCCGCCACTCTCTGCTTCCATATCCACTGCGGCAAAATGGAGTATGGACGCTGCCTGCAGTTGCAGCAGGCGGCAGCGGCGCTCAGGCAGCAGGACCGCATCGGCGACTGTGTACTGGTCGTGGAGCATGACCATGTCTTCACCATCGGCAGAAGCGGCAGCAGGGCTAATCTGCATGCCGACGCTGCTGAACTCGCCAGCCGCGGGGTCGCCTGCATCGATGTCGAGCGAGGCGGCGACATTACCTATCACGGTCCGGGCCAGCTGGTTATCTATCCCATTGTCAAAATACCCGCCAAAGGCTGGGGGGTGGCTGATTTTATCGGGCTGCTGGAGGAGGCGATGATCGCGCTGTTGGCATCCTTTGGAGTCACCGGCCACACCGATGGGCGTAATCGCGGGGTCTGGGTCAATGGACGAAAGATCGGATTCGTCGGCATTTCCGTGCGACGAGGGGTGAGCATGCATGGCCTGGCACTCAACGTTGCCCCCGCCCTCGACTTCTTCCGCATGATCAATCCCTGTGGCCTCAAAAATGTTGCCATCACCAGCATGGCCGAAATCCTGGCCGAGCCTCCATCCTTAACAGAGGTGGCTCAGGGCATGGGCGGGATTTTGGCCCGCAGTTTGACCGCCTGTAAGGTGGAGATGAGCATTACAGACTTCCTGGGCCTTCTTGAAATGGAGGATGCATGGCATATGCAGCGGGCATGAATGAGACGGTGAGCTCTCCTCCTGGCTGGCTGAAGAAGAGGATCGTCTCCGGTAGCGCTTATCACCGGATGCACACCATGATACGCTCGCGGGGACTGCACACGGTGTGCCGGGAAGCCTGCTGCCCCAATCAGGGAGAATGCTACAGCAGTGGTACCGCCACCTTCATGATTCTAGGTGATCGCTGTACCAGAAACTGCAGGTTCTGCGCCGTAGTCAATGGGGCGCCGAGTCCTGTCGATGCACAGGAGGCGAGGGCGGTGGCCGAGGCCATTGCTTCGATGCAGCTCAGATATGCGGTGCTCACCTCGGTGACCCGGGACGATCTCGCCGACGGCGGATCTTCGTATTTTGCCGCGTCCATAGAGTCAATTAGAGAGCTGTGCAAAGAGACGGTCGTGGAGGTGCTGGTGCCGGACTTTCAAGGCAGTGAGGCCGCCATTCACAGAGTGGCCGATGCAGCTCCGGAGGTGTTCAACCACAATATCGAGACGGTCCCCCGCCTCTATAAACGTGTACGGCCCGAGGCAGACTATGTACGGAGTCTGGAACTGCTCCGTACTGTTAAACGGCGCAACCCCGCCATTTTCGTAAAATCGGGGCTGATGGTGGGGCTCGGTGAATCCTCCGCGGAAATTGACGCCACCCTTTCAGATCTGCTTGAGGCCGGCTGCGATATTCTCACCATCGGCCAGTATCTGGCGCCCTCTGCTGCTCATTATCCTGTAAAACGCTATGTCGCGCCCGAGGAGTATGCGGCATTTGCGAAATCGGCCAGGGAAAAAGGTTTTGCCGCCGTGGTCGCAGGGTCTTTTGTCAGGAGTTCCTACCGGGCCCGGGACATGTATTTGCAGGCGATTAATGGTCTGAAGAGGCTGCAAAGGAACTAGCCAGGCCCACTTGCAAAAAGGCCTTCTGGAGAAAAACATTGTGGAATTGGTAGCTTATCAAATAGTGCAATAATGCGTTAATGCGTTGTGTTAGCATATCGGTGTGTGCCGGTCAAGAGGAACCATAGCGACAGGAGGAAGTCATGCAGAAACACAATCTATTGGAAAAACTTGTGGCCTTGAGTCCGGGCATGGAAATCTGGTGGGATTCTTCGCCTATCATCTTCGACAACTGGTGCACCACGTTTCTGGAAAAGGCGGCTGAGACGGACCGTCCGCTGCTGGAGGCGCAATTTGCCAGGATGTATGCCCCTGATAATGTAACCAACCAGCTCTTTCGCGGAGTGACGACCAACCCGCCGCTGTCGCTGCAGGCCATAGAAGATGACGTTGACCGCTGGAAATCAATCGCCCGATCCTTTATAGAGGAGTCGCCCGATATCACGATCGAGGAGCTGTTCTGGAAAAATTACCTGGAGATAGTACGACTGGGCTCGGAGATGTATCTGCCGCTGTTCGAGGCCTCGGGCTACCGTGAGGGGTACCTCTCCGGCCAGACCGACCCGCGCGATGCCTTCAACGGTGAGGCCATGCTGAAGCAGGCCAGGGAGATCGCCGCAGTCAACGACAATGTGATGGTCAAGATACCGGGAACCAGGGAAGGGTATGACGTCATCGAGGAGTTGACCGCTTTGGGCATTCCCACCAACAACACATTGTCCTTTCATATGCCGCAGTTTGCGCACTGCGCCGAGCGCGTAGAGAAAGGACTGGTACGGGCGCGACGAGACGGTATTGACCTCAGTCGCTGGCGTTCGGTTATTACCGCCATGGAATCGCGGTTCGGAGATCTCGGCGGTTTGCGCGATCATGCCCGGGAGCAGGGCATTGAACTGAGCGAGGCGGAGGTGCGGTGGGCAGAGCTTGCCATCTTCAAAAAGGCCTGCCACTACCTCAGAAAAAACCGCTACCACAGTAAGATGCTTTCCTGCTCGCTGCGACTGGGACCGGAAATCGAGGGCCGGAAAAGGATCTGGCATCTGGAGGAGAAGGTCGGGGCGGAAATCGTCATGACCTGCCCACCGGGTTTCATCGCCGATATTATCAACTTCGAGAACCAGGAAGCCATTGATTTTGAGCCCAACACCATTGATCGGCCCATCCCTGACGAGGTCCTGGAAAAATTGATGAAGGTACCCTATTTCGCCAAGGCCTACGATGAATACGGCTACGACCCCTTGGAGTTCGACAGCCATCCTGCACTGGTAAAAACCGCAGAGCAGTTCGCGGCGGCGACGGAGAAGGCCGTGGCCTTCGCCGCCGGATGCCTTGAAGAGGCGAAAAAGGAGAAGGTATGAGTTTTGCGATCGATCTGGGCGGCTACCGTGCACTGTCCTTTGATCTGAAAGATGAGGTGCTGTCTGAAACCGCTCGACGACAGCTCCTGGACAACATATCACTGGTGCGCGATGCCATCGTCTATTTTACCGCCCTGGCGGGCCGCAAGGGGCTGGGCGGTCACACCGGCGGCGCCTTCGACATCATACCGGAGCTTCTGAT
>CAKZOA010000450.1 GCA_937132035.1 uncultured Desulfobulbaceae bacterium
CTGTTTGACAGGTGAGCTAGTGGCACGTTTTCCTCTGGTATCCCAGCAGAGGAAAAGACCCAAAAACGTACTTTGAGAGAGGAGGAGAGGGGAATAGGGAATAAGTCTCAAAAACCACCAATCCCCAAGCAGGCCTGAGTCAGCTTGGGGAAGAGTTGGTGCCTAGGACGAGAGTCGAACTCGTACGGGCCGAAGCCCACGGGATTTTAAGTCCCGGGTGTCTACCAATTCCACCACCCAGGCGAAGTGCGGATTTTTTACCACATCGATGTCAAATTTGTCAATTGGCAAAGTCTGCTGTAGCCGGAAAAGACTTTACGGGCCCCATTCACATCCGGCTGATGAAGCATCGCTCCAGCGCGGATCCATTCTCAAGTGCATCCCCTGATGGCAAGCAACGGTCGAGTCTGAACCATCCTAAAAAAGATGCTGGCGAGAGGTATGAATAATCTGCAGCATGTCTTTTACGGCCTGTTCGATACCGGTGAAGACCGCCCGTGAGATAATGGCGTGGCCGATGGACAGTTCCTCGAGCGTTTCAAGGCTGGCTATTCTTCCGGTATTGTAATAGTTCAGGCCATGACCACCGTTGACCATGAGGCCGCGCTGGCTGGCCTCTTCGGCGGCAGCGGCGACCAGGTCGAATTCGGCATCGCGCTGATCCTCGCTTGTGGCGTCGCAGTAGCGGCCGGTATGGATTTCAACAAAGCGGGCGCCGATATCATGTGACGCCTGGATCTGGTCCGCATCGGGATCGACAAAAATAGAGACTGGAATGCCAGCCTTGTCGAATTTTTTGACGGTCTTGGCCAGCTTCTTTTTTTGGGAGATGACATCCAACCCTCCTTCGGTGGTCAGTTCCTGGCGCTTTTCCGGCACCAGCGTTATCATGTCCGGCCCGACGTCGAGGGCGATGTCGACGATCTCCTTGTTGGCCGCCATTTCCAGATTGAGCCTGGTCTTTATAGTCTTCCTGAGCAGGTAGACATCGCGATCCTGAATATGTCGCCTGTCTTCCCGCAGATGGACGACGATGCCGCTGGCACCGGCCTGTTCACAAAGCGACGCCGCGAACACCGGGTCAGGCTCACTGCCTCCTCTGGCCTGGCGGATGGTGGCCACATGGTCGACATTGATGGCAAGCTGTATCATTTGTCTGCTCCTCTTGGAAAAAACCTGGGTGAGTAAGTGTTGTTCGAATATCTCCATCTCCCTGGCCGCCTCGGATGAGCGTTCGTGGTCGTGACCGAGGAGATGCAGAAAGCCATGGATGATCAGCCAGCCGAGGCGATACATCAGCTGCTGATTATACATGTTGGACTCTTTTTCAGCTGTATCGACGGATATGATTATATCCCCGAGCTCGCGAACCGGCAAAGCCTGGAGATTTTGCTCGGCGCCTTCGGCGAAGGGAAAGGAGAGTACATTGGTGGGACTGTCGCGGTGACGGTAAGTGGCGTTGAGCTGCCGGATTTCATCGTCATCGGTGAGGACGATATTAACATTATAATCGGAAACACCAAGATGCCGCTGGACCTTTTCGGCAATGATCCGTACTGACCTGATTGACAGCTTGCATCGGTCTTCGGCAGAGCGGTCGGTGTAATGGTTGGCAATGGCAACTGGCATAATTGACGTTGAAGGTATAGGCTCTCGTTCTTTTTAGCGACTATGGCCTGCAGCGCTGACCTTTCAAGATGATGCCGGCCGGCAGAGGAGCAGGGTGCACATAGAGATACCCCTTATTTCCGCTTCTCATAGGCCTCGATGATTTTTTGTACCAGCGGGTGCCTGACCACATCCTCTTTGCTGAAGCTACAAAAACGTATGCCATCGATATTTTGAAGGATCCTTTTTGCTTCGAGCAGGCCGGAGTGTTTGGGGATGGGCAGATCGACCTGGGTTGAGTCGCCGGTAACGACGGCCAGTGAGTCAAAGCCGATTCTCGTCAGGAACATTTTCATCTGTTCCTTGGTGGTGTTCTGGGCCTCATCGAGAATAACGAAGGCATTGGAAAGGGTTCTGCCGCGCATGAAGGCCAGCGGAGCTATTTCAATGACGCCACGCTCGATGAGATCGCTGCTTTTTTCAGGTCCCAGCATATCGTTGAGGGCGTCATGCAACGGGCGCAGATAGGGGTTGACCTTCTGGGCCAGGTCGCCGGGAAGAAAACCAAGCTTCTCTCCTGCCTCCACCGCCGGCCGGGTCAGGATAATCGAGCGTACCTGGTTGTTGACCAGGGCCGATACGGCCATGGCCACTGCCAGGTAGGTTTTACCGGTGCCGGCCGGTCCGATGCCGAAAACGATGTCATGCTGACGAATGGCATCTATATAGGTTTTCTGATTCTTGGTCTTGGGAGATATGACCCGGTGCTGGGTGGTTACATAGACCTTGTCGAGAAAAATTTTATCCAGGCTGGCGGAAGGTGTCGATTCGAGAATACGCAAACCGAAGGCAAAATCAGAAGAGTAGAGGGGATAGCCTTTGCCGATAAGACTGTAGAGCTGCTTCAGCAGATCGCTGGCCAGCTTGACCTCATGCTCGTCTCCGACGATATTGACATCATTTCCACGAACGTTGATTTTTACCCCGGCCGCTTTTTCAACGGTCTGCAGGTTCCTGTTCAGGTCGCCGAAAAGTCGTGATGCATAATCGTTGTCCTCGAAATGAAGGTTGCAGCTATGCTCCTGAGTCATACCTAATTCTTCTTCAGCTCCTCGTTTATCATATCCTGAAAACCCTGCATGCTTCTGTTTTTCAAGAGCCTGCCGTTGATAAAAATGGTCGGCGTGCCAGTGACACCTGCCTCCTTGGCCTGTTGGATGTCGGCGGATATTCTCTGGCGGACCTGCTGGGACTGCATATCCTTTTTCCATTTGTCCATATTGAGATCCAAGCCTTTGGCGATATTTTCGATAACCTGATTGCTGAGCTTCTCGGCGGCGAACAGCGCGTCATGGAATTCCCAGAATTTATCCTGCATGCCTGCGGCAATGGCTGCGCGATGGGCCGGGTCGGCGAACTGATGAAAACTTAGCGGCATATTCTTGAAGACGATCTTGGCGGCATCACTATTCTTTTTCTGGACCTCTGCGATGAGTGGCTCTATTTTCTTGCAGTAGGGGCACTCGAAATCGGTGAACACGGTGATGTTAACCGGAGCATCTTCGGGACCCAGGGTTGGAGAACCATTGACGGGAATTTGCCGTATGAAATCGATGGACAGCGCCGTAAAGGTTTGTGTATCGCCGTTGATCAAATAGAGCATTTCCGCACGCGGTGCGATATCAATGGCGGTGACGCCCTTATCCACCGGAACGGTGCCTTCGAGATTACCCTGAGCTGTGTAAATAAGTACCTTGTTCTCCTGGGTCAGGACGAACACGTACTTTCCGTCGAGAGAATGGGCTATATCCACCGGGCTTTGCGGAAGCTTCCACTGCTGTAAAGTTTTCCATTCGAGGTTGGAGGAAGAAACATCTCCGCTGCTGGCGCTGCCAGTATTGACGGTGCTGGTGACAAAGAGTAGCGTTGAAAAAAGATAAACAAGTCGCTTGAAGAGCATAATATCCTCTGAGTGTGTGATGAGTTTGTAAATTACTGATCATCCGATAAGGTTCAGATAATAGCCATTCTGTAAACAATTGGCAAGATCATAGCATTTGCAACGTTTGAATCGGATATCGATGTCACTGATAAAATCAATGAGATGACTGTAGAAGTCATCGTATCACCAGCGCTTGCGAGCAGCCGAGCCAGGGCGAGGTCCAAAAATGAATCTTCATCCACAAAACGGGAAATAGTGGAACGGTCAGACGGCAATGCCTTGACTGACAAATGGATGTGAATTACAAGTGAGACACCCGTGATGCCACACTTTTTGCAGGTTGAGATATTTTATTTTCGCAAATATCGGCAAAAGATGTTATGCTGACCTGTTGCATCAGGTAATAATAGCAAAATCAGCAGGTTGCGAGGGTGGCGGAACTGGTAGACGCACCAGACTTAGGATCTGGCGCCTTACGGTGTGGGGGTTCGACTCCCCCCTCTCGCACCACGCTGGAATATAAGGATTTTTCTATTCATACATATGTATGGCTGTCTTGAGCGGCAGGCGCGAAGGTGATACGTGTACGCCTGCGGAAGTGCAGTTATACCGAACACAGTCAATCAAAAGGATGGTAACAGATGGAAGTAAAGGTCGAAGAGGTGGGAACTCTCACGAGAAAGGTTACGGTCACTCTGCCGGCGAAAGATGTTCAGAAAAGACTTGAAAAAGAGTTTAAGAAGCTGCAGAAAGAATCGAAAATGAAGGGTTTCAGGAGGGGAAAAGTCCCGCGTACCATCATTGAAAAATCCTATAAGCCGCAGGTGGAAGCAGAGGTCGGCGAGAAACTTGTGCAGGAGACCTATTTCGAGGTGATCGAGCAGGAGAACATCGATGCCGTTGTCCATCCGCAGATACTCAATCACAACTATGAAGACGACGGTTCCTTCACCTACGAAGCCCAGGTTGACGTGCGACCGCAGTTTGAGGTCACAGGCTATAAAGACCTTGAGATTGAGAAGCCTCAAACAGACGTTACTGCCGAAGATGTCGACAAAGAAATCGCCACGATGCAGCGACAGATGGCACCCTTGAAGTCAGTGGAAGACCGGCCGGTGGAGGAGGGTGACATTGTCATCGTTGACTACCAGGGCTACCACAAGGGTAATGTCATGAAGCAGGTCAAAAGTGAGAACTCCACGGTCGAGGTCGGCTCCGGACAGATGGGCAAAGATTTTGAGGCGAAACTGGTTGGCATGAAAAAAGACGAGGAGGCCAGCCATGAGGTCGAGTTTCCCGAAAAGCATCCCAATCCCATCCTTGCAGGAAAGAACATTGAATTTAAAGTTACTCTCAAGGATATAAAGGAAAAAATTCTTCCTGAGCTCGATGATGAGTTCGCCAAGGATGTCGGCAAAGAGTTCAGCACCCTCGACGAACTCAAGGATTCAATTCGCGAAAAACTCAGCCGGGAGAAGGAAGAAAGCGCTGAAGGTGAGCTGACCGACACGATAATGCAGGCCATCTTAAAGGAAAATGAATTTGAGGTGCCGCAACGCCTTGTCGAATTCGAGGTCGAACAGATGATCAAGCAGACCGAGGAGCAGCTTGAAAAAAGCGGTATGAATCTCGAGGCTGCCGGTCTCAGCAGGGAGATGCTGGTGCAGAACAACGAGCCCGTCGCCACGCAGCGTGTTCGCGGTGACTTTATCCTCAAGAAGATTGCCGAGACCGAGGAAATCAAGATCAAGGACGAGGACATGGAGCGCGGTTTCAAGCGCATAGGCGATCAGTACAACATGTCCGTTGCCCAGGTGAAGGAATTCTTCAGCAGTCGCGATGACCTGCTTCCCCTGATGAACGAACTGCTCAACGAAAAAGTAATTGAGTTTCTTCGCAGCAGTGTAAAATACGTCGAACCTCAAGCTGAGCCTGTTGAAGAAAAAACTACCGATGAAGAGAGTTGAGGTATTTTCGCACCGGAAATAATTGCCTCCGACCGTGTAATCCTTATGGTATAGGCCGGACTTGACATTAAATAGCGACTGCAGCAGGTTCGAATACCGCTGCAGTCGTGTTGTTTTAAGGAGATTAGGACATGAACCTGGTACCCATGGTAGTGGAGCAGACTCCTCGCGGAGAACGTGCTTTTGATATTTACTCGCGCCTGCTGAAAGAGCGGATAATTTTTCTCGGCTCCGTGGTTGACGATTCCGTCTCCAACGTCATCATCGCCCAGCTTCTCTTTCTTGAGGCCGACGACCCCGAAAAGGATATAACCTTTTACATCAACTCACCCGGCGGCTCGGTTACCGCAGGACTGGCGATCTACGATACCATGCAGTATGTCAAATGTGATATAGCCACGCTCTGCATGGGCCAGGCGGCCTCCATGGGGGCGCTGCTGCTGGCAGCGGGCACCGACGGCAAGAGATATTCACTGCCGCATTCGAGAATTATGATTCATCAGCCCATGGGCGGATTTCAGGGACAGGCCTCGGATATCGATATCCATGCCCGGGAAATCCTGCGCATGCGTGAAAAGCTTAATGAAATACTCTCCAAGCACACCCAAAAGCCTCTTGAAGATATAGCTCGAGACACGGAAAGAGATTTTTTTATGAGCGCCGCCGAAGCGAAGAAGTATGGTATAATAGACAAGGAACTTGTTAAGCGCGAAGAAATAGCAGAGGAAGAAAATGAGTGAGATGGAAACCAGCGGTCCAGAATGCAACTGCTCCTTTTGCGGTAAGGGCCAGGATGAAGTTAACAAACTGATCGCCGGCCCCGATGTCTTCATCTGCGATGAATGCATCGATCTCTGCAATGAGATCGTCCAGGATGAGGGCGGCGATAGCGGAGATGACAGTGCCAGGCTATCGCTTAAACCACGAGAGTTAAACGAGCACCTCGACTCCTATGTCATTGGCCAGGAGTATGCCAAGAAGGTTCTCTCCGTGGCAGTACACAACCATTACAAACGCATAGACGCCCCGAAAACCGACGACGATGTCGAACTGCAGAAGTCGAACATCATCCTCATCGGGCCCACCGGATCCGGTAAGACACTGGTGGCGCAGACGCTGGCGAGGATACTCAACGTTCCTTTCTCCATGGCCGATGCCACCACTCTGACCGAGGCCGGCTATGTCGGTGACGATGTCGAAAACATACTCGTCAACCTGCTCCAGGCCGCCGATTATGACATTGAACGGGCGGAAAGAGGCATCATCTACATCGATGAAATCGATAAGATCGCGAGAAAATCCGACAGCCCGTCACTGACCAGGGATGTCAGCGGCGAGGGCGTGCAGCAGGCTCTGCTGAAGATTATCGAGGGAACGGTCGCCTCCATACCCCCCAAGGGCGGCAGAAAGCATCCGCAGCAGGAACTGGTCAAAATTGACACCACCAACATTCTTTTTATCTGCGGTGGAGCCTTTGTCGGCCTCGACAATGTCGTGCGCCGGCGCAAGGGCAAAAAATCCATTGGTTTTGAAAGCAATGTTACCGGAACTTCCAGGAAAAAACTTGGGGAACTGCTGGCCTCGGTTCAACCGGAGGACTTGTTGAAGTTCGGTCTCATACCCGAACTGGTGGGCAGGTTGCCGGTGATAGCGACCATGGAGGAATTGCACGAGGACGATCTGGTGCGGATACTCAAGGAGCCCAAAAACGCCCTTACCAAACAGTACACCAAACTTTTTGAATTTGAAGGCATCAAGCTCAGGTTCACCGAAGGTGCTCTGACTGCCATTGCCAAGAAAGCGCTGGCCCGGAAATCCGGAGCACGTGGTCTCCGATCCGTAATGGAGGGAGCCATGCTCGATGTCATGTATGATCTGCCCTCGAAAGAAAACGTACAGGAGTGCGTCATCAGCGAACAGGTGATAAACAACGGCGATTATCCGGTCATTCTCTATCAGAATCGCAACGAAGAAGACGAAGCGGAGACTGCTTGATACCGTCCGGGTCCATTTATACGGAGATTTATATGTCCAATAGCGAAGAGAAAACCAAACTTTATCCATTGATGCCGCTCAGGGATATCGTTGTTTTTCCTCATATGGTGGCGCCTCTCGTGGTCGGAAGGAGAAAGTCGATTCAGGCGCTTGAGGATGCAATGGAGAAGCGAACGGAGATTTTCCTGGTCACCCAGAAGGATTCCACCGTCGACGAACCGGACGAGGACGGCGTATTCGTCACCGGCACCCTGGCCGTGGTCATGCAGCTTTTGCGTTTGCCCGACGGTACCATCAAGGCGTTGGTCGAGGGCAAGTCGCGTGGAGAGATAGTCTCTTTCGTTCCCAACGACAATTTTTTCCAGGTCGAAGTCCAGCACCTTGAAGAAGAGAGCGAACCAACGCCCGAGGTTCTGGCCTATGAACGTGAGCTGCGCAAGAAATTTGGTGAATTCGCCACTATCAATAAAAAAATCGCCAAGGAAGTGATTAAATCTCTGGAATCCGTCGACCAGACCTCCAAGCTCGTTGATGTCATTTGTGCCCATTTGCCAATAAAGACAGAGGAAAAGCAGGAGATACTCGAATGCTGGACGCTGATAGAGAGAATCGAAAAAATTCTCGATATTATCCAGCGCGAGATTGAGCTGGCCGAACTCGAGAAAACCATCGATGCCAAGGTCAAGACCCGTATGGGCAAGACCCAGCGCAATTATTATCTCGGCGAAAAAGTACGGGAGATGCAGTCAGAGATGGGCCACGGTGATGATGGCAGTGATATCGCCGAGCTCGAGGAGACCATAGAAAAGATAAAAATGCCGGCGGTCGCTAAGGAGAAGGCCCTGAAGGAGTTGAAAAAACTCAAGGCCATGCCTCCCATGTCAGCGGAAACCACGGTGGTGCGAAACTACATCGATTGCATCATCAGCCTGCCCTGGAAGAAAAAGAAAAAGGCCACGCTCGACATTAACGATGCCGAGAAGATTCTTGACGAAGATCATTACGGTCTTTCCAAGCCCAAGGAAAGAATTCTCGAGTATCTGGCCGTACAAACGCAGGTAAAAAAGATCAAAGGCCCGATACTCTGTCTGGTGGGCCCTCCCGGCGTCGGCAAAACCTCAATCAGTAAATCTATCGCCAGGGCCATGAACCGCAAATTCGTCCGGCTCTCCCTGGGTGGTGTCCGCGATGAGGCGGAAATCCGCGGTCACCGGCGGACCTATATCGGCTCGATGCCGGGC
>CAKZOA010000451.1 GCA_937132035.1 uncultured Desulfobulbaceae bacterium
CCGGTAACGGCTCATACGCTCTGGTACTCTGGTGGGGTTCTAAGTTTCCCGGCAGGAAAGCGCCGCTACAGTCTACCGCAGCTCACCGCAAAGTTCCAGGACCATCTCCTCAGGAGAAGTACGGGCAGGGAAAGCGCACAGCTCAATCTTCGAGGCTGGAGAGGCACGTATCCAGTCCTTCAGGAGTGTCAAACTGCAGCGTGGTTACCCTGATCCCTTTAGGCACAATCTTGCGCATCATGCCTTTGAGGACGGTTTTGGGACCGACTTCGATAAAGGTATCGACGCCCTCAGCAAGCATGCCCTGTATGATCTCGAACCAGCGTACGCGACTGGCAATCTGGTGGGCCATCATCTCCTTGATTTTCACCACATCATCTTCGGTATCGGCACTGACATTAAAATAGACCGGTGTCTGCGGCTGGTTGAACTCAATATTTTTCATGAAGTCGGCAAAAAGAGGAACGGCATCGGCCACCAGCGGGCTGTGGTTGGCAACACTCACATTGAGGGCGATTACCTTTGCTCCCCGCTCCTCGGCGACCACGCCTACCTGATCGAGTCCCTTGACATCTCCGGAGATGACGATCTGCTGTTCGGTGTTATGGTTCGCCGCGGTAACTCTGCCGGCATCACTGCAGGAGGCTATGATTTCTTCAACCTCCTCCACGGTAAGACCGAGAACGGCGCGCATGCCGCCTGGATTCTTCTGCCCCTCCCGGTCCATCAGGGCTCCGCGTTCGGCAACAAGACGTATCGTATTCTCTACCGAAACAACTCCTGCGGCATGGAGCGCCGAATATTCCCCGAGACTGTGACCGGCAAGACACCTTACTTGCCTGCGGCCCTCTATTGCCTTCTTCAGCATCGTCCAGCACATGAGGTTGACGGCGGTGATAGCCGGCTGCAGGTTGCGCGCCCTGGTCAACTCCTCCATGGGACCGTCCGCGCAGAGCGTGGTAATCGGCGCCCCACACACCTCCTCGGTGATGTCCATAATCCGCCGGCATTCCAGCGAAGAAGTCATAAACTCACTGCCCATGCCAAGATATTGCGACCCCTGTCCGGGGAAGAGAATAGCGATGTTCATCTTCTCACCTCTGATATTTTGATTTTCTGCCGCTGTCACTGAAACTGAATAGCAGATAGACGCCAACGCCTATGCAGATTGCCGAGTCGGCAATATTGAAGGCCGGCCAGTGATAGCCCGCATAATGGAAATCGAGAAAATCGACTACGCCGCCCATGCGCAGACGATCGATGAGGTTCCCCAGAGCTCCGCCGGCGATCAGCGGCAGTCCCAGGGCCTGGCGCGGTTCATCCTTGCAGGTGCGGAAGTAATAAATCGTCAACGCCGTTACGGCAACCACCCCCACTGTCAGGAAAAAAGGGTGGCGCCAACTCGCATCCGCCTGAGCCAGAAGGCTGAAAGCGGCTCCGCGATTGACCACGAAGGTCAGATTGAAAAACCCCGGAATAACAGGTATCGTTTCAAAAAGCGACAGTGATCCCATAACCGCGAGTTTGCTCAACTGGTCGGCCAGCAGCACCGCTATGACAATACCCCAGTAGACCACCTGGAGCTTATTCGCTCGCAGCGGGCATGGTGTCTAAAACCTTCATGCAGCGGTCACATACCTGGGGATGATCTTTAAAGCTGCCGACGCTTGTCGAACGGGTCCAGCACCGTTCGCATTTCTCTCCCGGGGCCGGACGCACCACAACCGTCAGCCCCGGCACCTCGTCACTGACATAAGGAGGCAGGGACCGGACTGCTTCTTTGGCCGCTGATTCTTCGCTGCGGGAAAGAGCCGAGACGATGGAGATCTCCTTGATGGTCTGCCATTCCTTCTCGAGAAACCGGCCGACATCGTCCTCTGCCGTGATCACGACTTCAGCCTCGAGAGGATGGCCGATAACCTTTTCCCTCCTGGCGATTTCCAGAGCCCTGGTTATCTCGGAGCGGATGTTTAAAAGCCTGGTCCATTTGCGGTCGGTGGCATCGTCCATGACCTCCTGGTCGGAGGAAACAAATTCTTTGAAAAATATCGATTCCTGCAGTGGCGCCTTGTCATTGAGTTTTTTGAAATGCTCCCAGGTTTCGGCGGCGGTGAAGCTGAGTATCGGCGCCATAAGGCGCAGAAGACCATCGAGAATATCGTGCAGAACAGTTTGAGCCGACCGCCGTAGCGGAGAGTTCTCGCCTGAAGTGTAGAGTCGGTCCTTGATAATATCGAGATAAAAACTGCTCAGCGTTGTGCCGCAGAAATAATTGATGGCATGATAAATTGAATGGAATTCATACTTATCATAGGCGCTTTTGACCTTGTCGTTGACTCCCTGAAAACGTTTGAGGGCCCAGCGGTCCAACTCCTGAAGATCAGCAACCTCCACCCTGTGGAGAGAAGGGTCGAAATCGCTGATATTGCCAAGAATATAGCGTATGGTATTGCGTATCTTCCGGTAGGCGTCCGATACCTGCTTGAGAATTTCCTCCGAGACCTTGACGTCGTCACGGTAATCCTCGCTGGCAACCCACAGTCTCAGGATCTCGGCACCGTATTTGTCAATGACTTCCTGGGGAGCGACGACGTTGCCTATGGATTTGGACATCTTCTTGCCCTGGCCATCGACCACGTAGCCATGGGTGAGCACTCCGTCAAAGGGAGCACGCCCCCTGGTCCCCACCGCAGTCAGGAGCGAACTCTGAAACCAGCCACGATGCTGATCGCTGCCTTCGAGGTAGAGATCCGCCGGCCAGCGCAGTTCATCGCGCTCCTCGATGACAGCGGCATGACTCGTTCCCGAATCGAACCAGACATCAAGGATATCGTCTTCTTTGACAAAATCAGCGCCGCCGCAGGCACCACAGATGGTTCCTGTCTCCAAAAACTCTGCTATTTCGTGCCTGAACCAGGCATCAGCCCCTTCCTTGCGAAAGAGCTGATCGATTGTATCGACGAGTTTTCTGTCCTTGATAATCTCCCCGCATTGTTTACAGCTGATAACGGTGATGGGCACCCCCCAGGCACGCTGCCGCGACAGGCACCAGTCCGGGCGTCCCTCAACCATGGAGTAGATGCGCTGCTGTCCCCAGGAAGGCGTCCAGGTGACTTTTTCGATGTTCTCCATGGCCTTTTTGCGCAGGTCGTTATTTTTCATGGAGATGAACCACTGCGGAGTAGCCCTGTACATCACCGGCTGCTTGCAGCGCCAGCAGTGAGGATAGCTGTGGTGTATCTGCCCCCTGTTCACCAATGCCCCCATGCCGGCCAGATCCTCACAGATTCTGTCGTTGACACCGGGAATTTTCATGCCGGCATAGGGACCGGCCTCCTGGGTAAAGACCCCGTGACTGTCAACGGGCGAGAGTATGTCAAGCCCGTAACGCAGCCCGGTAAGATGGTCATCGGCACCGTGGCCTGGCGCCGTATGCACACAACCGGTTCCGGCCTCGGTGGTGACATAATCGGCCAAAACCATGAGCGAAACCCTGTCCATGAAGGGATGGCGGCAATTGCGCTTTTCAAGAGGGGAGGCAGCAAAAGCGGCAATTCTTTCATAGTTGTCTATACCCGCTTCCTCCATCACCGCCTCGACCAGATCCTTGGCCAGAATCCAGGTTTCGTCACCCACCCTCACAGCTTCATAGGTAAAATCGGGATGGAAGGCTATGGCCAGATTGGCAGGCAGTGTCCAGGGAGTGGTGGTCCAGATAATGACGAAAAGCTTTTCTGTTGCCAGAGCCGGATCGATATCGGAGAGATCGTCCAGAACCGGAAATTTTACGTAGATCGAGGGCGAGCTGTGATCGTGGTATTCGACCTCGGCCTCGGCCAGCGCCGTTGTACAGGTAGAGCACCAGTAAACCGGCTTTTTGTTGCGTATGACCGAACCCGAGAGAAGAAACGAGTTGAACTCGCGCGCGATTGCCGCTTCATAGGCATGGTTCATGGTGAGATAGGGATTATCCCAGTCCCCCAGCACGCCAAGACGCTTGAACTGGTCTTTCTGGATTTTAATCCATTTCTCGGCATATTTGCGGCAGGCAATCCGCTTGGAGAGCAAGGGAATAGTGTTTTTCTTCTCCCCCAGCTCCTTGTCGACGTTGTGCTCTATGGGCAGGCCGTGACAGTCCCACCCGGGGATGTAAGGGGCGTTGAAACCGGCCATTCGTCGCGACTTGAGGATAATATCCTTAAGTATTTTATTAAAAGCGGTACCGAGATGAATATTGCCATTGGCGTATGGTGGACCGTCGTGCAAGATAAACAGCGGCTTGTCTTTGGCATGTTCCTGCAGCTGTCCGTAGAGATTCTCCTTTTCCCAGCGCTTAAGATACATCGGTTCTTTCTGGGCAAGGTTGGCCTTCATCTTGAAGCCGGTTTGGGGCAGATTCAGTGTTGCCCTGTAGTCCATATCCTTCTCCTTTTCATACCGCGGCGCTGTCCTCTTCCGAGGGGTGAAACTGACATTGCCGGAGTTCTTATCCCCTGTGGCGGGGGTATTGTGTCGTCTGTTTCAGATCGCAGTCCGACGATGAGTCTTCGGTTGTGTATGATCTGAAAATCTGTTCAAATAACCCTAAACAATACCAATTGCAAGGTACATTTCAAGCTTAAAGTGCAGCCCGACCGACGAAGCAGGCGCCAGGATGCCTGCCAAAAACACGGGCGGGCGCATGTCAATACATTGCCATGCCGCAATTGAATTGACACAAAATCTTGATTTTATTAATATACCTTATACGATTTCCAGACAATAAAAAAAATCCCATTTTGTTGTACGCTCGTACCTGCCTGCTACCAGCGGTAGTGTACAACACTGCATTCAGCCTTTTTGATGCATTTTACCGAGGGACATTCATTACCATGAAGGACACCGCAACAATTTCCAACGGTACCATGGTCGAGCTGATCAAGGTCAGCAAAACATATCCGCCCGATATTATCGCTCTCTCGAATATCTCGCTATCGATCGATGTCGGGGAAATGTTCTTTGTCATTGGCAAGAGCGGCGCCGGAAAAACCACACTGTTGAAGCTTATCAGCAACATGGAGCCGCCCAACAGCGGCCTCATCGAAGTGGCAGGTCATGATTTCAGGCGGCTTCGCGGTGCCAGGCTTGCCAAACTGCGCCAGAGAATCGGTGTTGCCTACCAGGATTTCAAACTGCTTCTCGACAGAACGGTCTCCGAAAACATCTCCATCTCCATGGAAGTGTCCTACAAGCAGCCTTCGCAGATACAGAAGCGGGTACGCTCTCTGCTCGAACAACTGCAGCTCTCCGATAAACACGACACCATCACCGGCGAACTCTCCCGCGGTGAACAGCAGAGGATAACCCTGGCCCGGGCAGTCGCTAACTCTCCGGCGCTGCTGCTGGTGGACGGACCGACGGGCAACCTTGATGCGGAGACGACAACCCGGGTCATGAAACTTCTCAACATGGCGAACAAATCAGGGGCCACCGTTGTCATCGCCACCCACGACGAATCCATTTTCCGTCATTCCAATCGCCGCATCATGGAACTCAAGCGCGGGCGAATCCTCTCAATGCAGGAGGTGACGCCGATATGAGATTCTGGTTGGCAGTATTTCGGCAGGCAGGGAGAAACCTCAGACAGACCTGGCCTTCACAGCTTATGACTTTGCTGACGGTCAGTCTCTCCGTTTTGATCTTCGCCTTTTTCTATCTTGTCTACACCAATATGATCAGTTCCAGCCAAAAACTTGGCGATGATCTGCGGCTCATTATCTACCTTGAGGAAGACCCCGGCCCGGAAATGCGAGAACAGCTGCGGCGCAAGATAACCAACTTCGATGAGGTCGAAGATATTATCTTCGTCTCCCGCCAGCAAGCCTATGAGCGTTTCTCTGAACAACTCGGTCCCCATAAGGATGTCCTGGACGACATTCCCAAGGATTTCCTGCCCGCCTCGATCGAAATCATCCCTTTGAAGAATTTACGCAGCCTCAATCAGATAAAGCTTTTTTCCGAATATCTCTCCAGCCTGCCGGGCACACTGAAGGTACAGTATGGGCAGGAATGGATCGAGCGCTTCTACTATTTCACCAAGCTGCTGTCCATCGTCGTCTTTCTCAGCGGCTCCTTGCTCATCCTCACGACGAGTTTGATGGTGTCCTATACCATCAGGCTGACGATATTCGGCCGGCAGGCCGAACTCGAGCTCTTGAAGCTGGTCGGCGCCACCAATAACTACATTCGCACTCCTTTTCTCATCGAGGGCGTTCTCCAAGGCCTGG
>CAKZOA010000452.1 GCA_937132035.1 uncultured Desulfobulbaceae bacterium
CTCTTCAACTTGTCGGTGTTTCCACAAAATCCACGCTCTCAAGATGAAATATTTGGCTGGTGTGATATTCAAAAATCGCTCTACTCCAGAAAAAGTTTATATACCCAAAACACTCCCGGATTCATTTGTAATGGAGCTATCCAGTGAAAACATCGCAGGAAAAGAGTCGCATCTCCTGGTTTGAATGTAATCCATGAACGATGCCCGAGATCATAAACTGTTTGATGTTGTGCATATTTTCTGTTATCGAAAAGAAGAGGACTCTCCTATCTCTCAACCAACTTCGGAGGCAGCCAAGTCGATGCTTACCGCCCGTCATATAATGAGTAGCGATTTTTATTCCTTGTCGCCATCCACCTCCATTTCCGATGCAGCCAGGAAATTCAAGGAAGTCTCCGCCGAACAGGGGCGCCGGGTTTTCGGGATGATGGTGATCGACGACGAGGGCAATCTCGCCGGCATTCTTTCCATGTACGACATTCTGCTGTTTTTTCAACCCAAACACGTACAACTCTGGAGCGAGATGAAGGATATCGACATCAGCGGGCTCACCGAGAACATATGCAGCACGAGCAAATCGATCCTCGTCGGCGATATCATGACCACCGAGGTTACCACCGTCGACTCGGATACGCATGTCTTTGCCATCCTTGAAATAATGAATCGTCAGCACATCCGCAGGCTACCGGTCGTGGACGGTGGCCAGGTTATCGGTATCGTCTATATATCAGACCTTTTTTTTCACCTGGTCGAGAAAATGATCTGAGCACCTCCCGACAACACCCATGGATATCAAACTGCCAGCCGACAGAAACGGCAAGACCACGCTTTTCAGCAGACTGAACGTTGAGGAATGCATGCGCAGAAGAGCAATCACGCTCACCGCAGGCAGCAGCATCGCCCTTGCTATACGCACATTCATAAAACACAAGATCGACGCCGCCCTCATCGTCGACGATGAAGACCTGCCTGCAGGGGTGGTCAGCAGGACCGAAATCATGGGGGCATACTATGCAGCCCTGCCTGTAGAAACCCCTCTGGGAGATATAATGGCCTCACCGGTCATCCAGTGCTCCCCCGGCGACACCCTTGAATCAGCGCTTACCATCATGCAGCAGGCCGTTATCCACCGCATTTACGTCACCGACACCAGCTGCAGGGCCGTCGGCTCACTCTCCTATCCCGATATCGTCGGCATGCTCTATAAGTACTGCTGCTATTGTGAATTCGGCCTACGAAAGAAGACGGCATACGCCGAGGACACGAAATTTCGCTACACTGTAAGAGAGACAATGACGGCAGAAATAACCTCAGCCACCGTCGATGAAACCATTGAACAGGTAATTGAAAAGCTCTCCTCCTTTCGCCTCGGTGCCCTCCTGATAACCGACACAACGGGGCATCCGGCCGGCGTTATCTCCAAGGCGGACCTGGCCCTGGCCTACAGCAGAGGCATACCTGCGGACGAATCGGCCTCGGCTATCATGAACGCACCGCCCCAGCTCTGCCATCAAGACGAAAGTCTGGAGGAGGCCATACGCCGAATGATTCTCAAAGAGATCAGCAGGCTCTTTATATACGGTGGCAGCGAGCAGGAGCTTATAGGCGTGCTTTCCCTCTCGGACGCCGCCCGCATACGTTCCGGTTCCTGCCATGCCTGTTCGACAACCCGCATCAAGGTCAAGGAGTAGAGAGGCACACCTTCCCCTGTTCAGTCGCCGGTCGATTTGATCTTCCGGTACAATGCTTCAATTGATTTTGAAGGACTGAGCCCCAGAGTTGCCATGAGAATCCGCCGGTATTGCCGGTAAACCAGCGAGGCATCTCCGTCGTGCCCCATCTGTATGTGGCAGACCATCAGCTGATGATAGAAGCTTTCCACCAGTGGCGCCGCCTCGATGCCCCGACGGTAGCAGTTCATCGCCTCAGTCCACTGCCCGGAAGTTATCAGGCGATGGCCCAGCTTTTCGATTCCACCCGTGAATTTATTATGGAGCTTTTCCCTCTGGGGAACTGCCCAATTGCAGG
>CAKZOA010000453.1 GCA_937132035.1 uncultured Desulfobulbaceae bacterium
CAGGTCAACGGAGAGTTCCACGAAGAGATGAATGTGGAGAAAATGAAGGCAGTGCTGGAAGGTCTGGAATAGGGAGAGTATGCAATGGAAGTGAAAATTCTCAGTGCCAAGTTCGACATTGAAAACAGTCACAGCCTGGCGGTGGCCAGAGAGCACGGTGCCTACAAGACCCTCGACAAGCTCTTTGGCATGGATCCCGTCGATGTCATAGAAGAGGTCAAAAAAAGCGGTCTGCGCGGTCGGGGCGGCGCCGGATTCCCGGCGGGTATCAAGTGGTCTTTTCTTCCCAAGGATACGGGCAAACCGGTCTATCTCGCCGTCAATTCAGACGAGTCGGAACCGGCCACCTTCAAGGACCGCTATATCCTCGTGCGCGACCCGCACATGCTCATCGAAGGCATTGTCATCTGCTGTTATGCCATCGGCTGCCACCAGACCTATATCTATATTCGTGGCGAATACACCTCCCAGGTGAAAATCCTGCAGCAGGCCATCGACGAGGCCTACGAGGCAGGCTATCTTGGAGAGAAGGTGGCCGGCCGTGATTTCAAACTCGATGTCACCGTCCATCGCGGCGCCGGAGCCTATGTCTGCGGTGAGGAAACAGCCCTGCTCGAGTCCATCGAAGGCAGGAAGGGCCAGCCGCGCTCCAAGCCGCCCTTTCCGGCGGTGGTTGGCCTTTATGAATGTCCGACGATTATCAACAACGTCCAGTCCATCGCCTCTCTGCCCTTTATCATCGACCAGGGGGCAGACGCCTACAAGGCCTACGGAACCGAAAAGAGCGCCGGCACCCATCTCTTCGGCATCTCCGGTCATGTGGAAAAACCCGGCATGTACGAACTGCCGCTGGGACTGCCGCTGCTGGAGGTTATCGACAAGGTGGCGGGCGGTGTATGGAAGGGCAGAGCGCTCAAGGGCGTCATTCCAGGCGGCAGTTCGACGCCGGTGCTTACCGCTGATGAGGCCAAGACTGTTACCCTCGATTATGAGTCCATGGCCGAGCACGGCACCATGTTCGGTTCCGGCGGTATCGTCGTCCTCGACGATACCGTCGATTGTGTCGCCCTGGTGAAAAATCTCATTGATTTCTACCACCATGAATCCTGCGGCCAGTGCACACCCTGCCGCGAAGGCTTGGGGTGGATGTTGAAAATCGTCAAAAAGATCCTGGCCGGCCTTGGCGAGAAGAGCGACATCGAATTGCTCCTGGAGCTCTGCGACAATATCGAAATGAAAACGGTCTGCGTGCTTTCGGCGGCGTGCACCATGCCGGTGCGCAGCTATCTCAACAAATTCCGGCATGAGTTCGAGGCGTACGTCGAAGGCGGCTCCTTGATGCAGGCCGCTGAAATTCAGAAATAGGGCAAGCTCATGGCTGAGAAGATAAAACTGTTTGTCAACGGCGAAGAGGTCGAGGTCGAACCCGGCAAGAATCTGATCGACGCCATAGGTGCCGTAGGTATCGAGATTCCCCATCTTTGCTACCATCCGGCGCTCGGCGCCGACGGCAACTGCCGTATGTGCCTGGTGGGCATCGAAGACGGGCGGCCGCCGCTGGTGCCGGCCTGCAAGACGCCCGCCATGGAAGGAATGAAGGTCCAGCTCGACACCGACAAGATACGAAAGATCCAGAAAGACATCATGGAGTTGGAGTTGATCAATCATCCCATCGACTGTCCGGTGTGCGACCAGGCAGGAGAATGCAAACTCCAGGATTATTACATGGAGTACGACGGCCAGTCCAGCCGTATGACGGTCACCCAGGTGAAAAAGGGCAAGAAGATGGACTATGGCTGCGGCGTCGTCCATGATCAGGAGCGCTGCGTGCTTTGCGCCCGCTGCGTGCGTTTCTGTCGGCAGATCACCGGCACCGGCGAGCTGGGAATCGTCAATCGCACCGATGCCGCTCGGGTGGCTATCTTTCCAGGCCGGCCGCTCGACAATAGATACGCCCTCAATGTCGTCGATCTCTGCCCCGTCGGTGCCATGACCAGCGCCGACTTCCGCTTCCAGCAGAGGGTCTGG
>CAKZOA010000454.1 GCA_937132035.1 uncultured Desulfobulbaceae bacterium
AGTTCGTATTTTAAAAACCAATCCTGCAGCGAGCGCAACTCACTGATGTCATGTCTGCCGCTGCGGTCAACTAGAGCGTAGAGGTAGACCCAGCCAACCCCGGTGGCATCGGGACCCAGCTGCGGCCTGGCATTTTCCGGCAGAGAAGGGGCGACCTGACTGAGATACTCGAGCACCCGGCTCCTGGCCCAGTAGAGATCTGTGTCCTCATTGAAAATGACATATACGTAGGAGTCGCCAAAAAACGAATATCCCCGCACCACCTCGGCGCCCGGCACCGACAACATCGCGGTGGTTAAAGGATAGGTTACCTGGTCTTCGACCACCTGCGGAGCCTGGCCGGGGTACCTGGTTTTTATAATAACCTGTACATCCGAGAGATCGGGAATGGCGTCAACCGGCGTATTCTTGAGCGAATACAAACCGATGCCAATCAGTATTGCCGTGGCCAGCAGTACGAAAAAGCGATTGTACACCGACCAGCGTATAATGGATTCAATCATTTGCTTATCCCTTCACCAGAAAATTAGTCAAGGCTCATATCATCGAGGCTCATATCGTCAAGGCTGAGATCTCCGAGATCTCTTTCGTCCTCTGCGGCGGGATCATGGATCGCCGTGACGCGATAGGTATCATCCTCTCCTTTGGTGATCTCGACATTCAGCTGCCTGCCTTTTTCCAGCATGGAAAAATCGGCCTCTTCGGCCACAGCGAAGTCCATGGTCATCTCCGGCCACTCCCACGCCGCTATCTCTTCATGGGTGGCATTTATTTGCCGTTGATCCGCCATCACCTCGTTGATCATTGCCGTGGTCCAGACGCTAGTCGGCTGTTCCTGCTTCTGGTCCTGCTCTCCATGGTGTATCCGTTTGAAATCGGAAGTCTTGCTCGATTCGGAATCGATCAGGAACTGGGCGGAGGTCACCACCTCTTCGCCTTCTTCAAGACCAGAAAGAATTTCAGCCGAATCCTGATCGTAGCGGCCCACCTCGACATTGACCGACTTGAAACGGCCGTCGCCGAGGGCGAGGACGAGGCGATTGGCAAGCCCCGTCCGGATTATCGACTCCTTGGGCACCAGCAGTGTTCTCTCCGAATCATCAGCATGAATGATCACCTGGGCGAACATATCAGGCTTCAGCAATCCGTCCTCATTGTCAAAACGCAGCCGCACGCGCAGGGTCCGTGTTTTTGCATCGAGGGTGGGATAGACATAGTCCACCGTTCCTTCCCACTTTCTACCGGGCAGGTAATCGAGCAACATGGTCACCTGCTGGCCGCGTTCCACCAGAAAACCCTGGCGTTCAAACACTTCCGCCTCGACCCAGACGTCGTCCAGGGCACCGATGGACATGATGGTCGACCCCGGCTGGACATAAAACCCCTCGCGGATATCGAGATTATCAACAACCCCCTTCTGCGGCGAATAAAAGGTGATGTTCTGACGCACCTCGCCGGTCTTTTTCAGGGAGGCGATCACCTCATCCGGTACACGCAGAGCGTCAAGCCGCAGTTCGGCTGCGCGGATGAGCGACTGTGATTTACGGCCCAGGGCAAGAACCAGCTCCTCCTGGGCATTTACCAGCTCCGGAGAATAGATGGCATAGAGCGGCTGCCCTTTCTTTACCGGATCGCCCGCCGCCTTCACATAAAGCTTCTCAATCCAGCCGTTGACCCGCGGGTGAATATGAACCAGCTTGTCCTCATCATATTGGACATAGCCCACCGTCTGTATGATATTTTCCAGATGGGCGATTTCCGCCTTGGCGGTGCGCACCCCGAGATTATTGACCACATCCGGGTTGATTTTCACCGTCCCCGGTCCCGCATCACCTCCTGCGTCCTCCTCGTAAACGGGAATCAGATCCATGCCCATGGGTGATTTACCCGGCTTGTCCCGCCGGTAGTTTGCATCCATGGGGGCGACCCAGTAAAGCGGCTCCTTCTCGGCCGATTTCTGTGTTTCGTCTTCGGTTTTACTGGCCGGTGAGAGGTTGAGAATATCGCTGATTGTGGGAAAGGCGACGACGGTGATTACCACGCCGATAATGACGCCGCCGACCAGTCCCAAGATGCCTCCGCTTTTCTTCATTTCCTTGCTCCGATGCGCTCAGATACCGCTGATGATATCTTCGGCGCGTTCCATAAAATAGTAGTTCAGGTCGAGTAGGATTTTCTGCCGCTCAACATTGATATCCAGTGCCTCAAGATGTGCATTGAGTTCGGCGATACGCGCCCGCACAACCTCGGCAAAATCTCCCACGTCATTTGTATAGGCAGTGAGGGAGGCCTCCGATTGCTCATGCATCTGCGGCAGCAATTGTTGCTGATATAACTGTTGTCTCTGGTTCAAATTCCTGAGTTGCGCTTTGTTCTTCTCAAATCCAGCTATCATCCTGCGGATGAGCGACCATTTATTGGTCTTGACCGCCTGGGCCTGGGAAATGGCAGCCTGCAGCTCTTTGTCCTGGCGGTTTTTGGTAAAAAAGGGCAGATCGAGACTGAGGCCCACCGAGAGAAAATCCGGACGATCACCGGTGGATGGATCGGCACGATAGCCATAGCTGGCATTGACGCCCCACTGGGGTTTATAGCTCTGCCGGGCGAGGTCGATGCCAAGATCGCTGACCTTGATTTTCTGTTCGACGGCCAGCACCGCGGGATGATCGGCAAAGTAGCTGTACAGCATCTGGGGATCTACTTTGTCCTTTGAGGTGTAGAGGTCTTCTTTCAACATGCCAAGGCGGGGCATCTCCTCGGGGAGCTCCAGGTCAGCGCCCACATCTGGAGCAACCTCCGCCGCACTTTGATACTTTGCCGCGAAATTGGTGCTGACCCATTCGGCCAGCCGCTCCAGCAACGTTTCCTGTTTCTGCCGCAGACCGGTTACCCGATCATCGAGCCGAACCAGCTCCAGCTGGGCCCGGATGAGATCCTGCTGACTGGTCTTGCCCAGAGCCGAGGAATAGCCGGCTTCAGCCACTTCGCCCAACTGCTCGAACAACGGGCGGTCCCTCTCGATCAGCCTGATGCTTTCCCGGGCCTTGTAGGCGTCGAACCACAGCTTGCTCACGACGACCACGGTATCGGCACGGCGGGTGGCACGCTCATATGGGTAGATTTGCCCCTGTGTCTGTAGTCTCTTTCGTTTGATCGAAAGAGTTTCTCCCCTGGGGAACATCTGGGTCACCCCTACCTTGACCTGGGTCATGGGCTCCTGGTCAATCTCGAAGGTATCGGTGGGGAAATTGGCCAGCCCCATCGAGAGGATGGGATCGGGCAGGGTGCCGGCCGCAATGCTCCTCGCCTCAACAGCGCCCTGGCTGTATTGGCTCTCAACGAGCCATGGATCGTTGGCCTGTGCGGCCTCGACGGCCGTTTCCAGGTGCAGAATTTCGGCCGACACTCTTGGAGAAATGCCAAGCGTAACTGCCCCTATGCCGATCACCATGGCAATCCGGAGCAGTACGCCGCAAAGGTTGCCCGTCAGCAATCGGCGCTCTGTATTCTCTTCCACTGTGCTCCCTCCTCCTTTTTTTCCCGGATGTACCGACAGGGACGCCGGCGCCGAAGCTGAACTACATCTCCATATGGGGATACCAGAACTTCACGCTCTGCTGACCCTCGCCATCCTTGAAGAGAGAAACAACCCCCCATTTGCCGGGTTCGTCAATGGTGAAATTGGCGGCGTAAATGCCGCTGCCGAAATCCTTGAGGCCGGCCAGCTGCTCCTTGCCTGATGGAGAAACGAGTTTGACCTTGCCGACGACGTCGTCGAGCTTCCGTCCGTCGCGGGTGAACGTGACCATGACATGATGGGTATTGCCTTCAGGGTCCTTCATGTTCATGTCGGCCAGTTCCATAACCTGGAATTCGGCATGGACATCTCCCGCCATTTCGGTGTGCTTGAAGGTGCCGTCCATGGATGTGCTACCATGGTCCATATCCTCCATGCTGCCGCTGCTGTGGTCCACCGCCGCAGCATCATCGCCTTTATGCCCGCCGTCACCATGGCCGCCGCCCTTCATCGCCATGGAGGTTCCAACCCAAACAAGACTGAAAATGGCGAACACTACAAGTATCTTTTTCATGATTTTCTCCTTTTTTGTATTTCAACCGACAGATCACTTCCTGCCATCTTTGCCCTCTTCCAATCAACACTCCGCCTTGTTGACGGTATTCTCTCTTATTCTCCTTCTTCCGGAAATCAGCTGCCGGCTAGAGCAGCATTCTTGTAGTATAGTTACTGTTTGAGCACGCCGCTCATTTTCAAGAATCAGAAGGTTGACACCGACATCGCTGTGCCAGACGGGTCTTCTTTTCGCTAGCTGCAACATTAGCAAAAGATATGCCAGATCGAGTTTCTGCACGCATCTGCGCCGTTACCGCACCCCCCAAGGAAAGGGCCTGACCGGCAATGTCCAATTGTTTGACACCAGGCCCTCCTGGCTGTCTAATAATTTTACAGCAGTTCCAGGGGGCAACCCCGGACAGTGGTCGCAGCTGGGTGCGACGGGCTCCGTATTCGATGCAGAGCAATCTCCGTCACATCCACAAACCTGCTCTTACTGGCTCACACTTTGCACATTGATTTACCTGATTACCCCTGAGTTTCAGTCAATCTCATGCTGGCGGGAATCTTCCTCGTCAGGCTTTATCGGACAGTATCAATGCTTTTGCAATTCTCCAGGCTACGGGTACCGCTCGTACAGGATAGCCGTATCAAATAGCCAAACCCGCCAAAGCCTATGATCCGGCTTTGCAGTACGCTGGGTATTAGCGTTGCTTTTTACCTTCATATGCTTTTCGCGGGTATGTCACATTTTATGCAGATAACATATGCAGCAGTTACGGACCTCGGCTTAAAACGCAAACGTAACAAAGATGCCTACCTGATAGAGAAACGAAAGCTTCGTGGCTTATCGGGCGTCCAGCAGGATATCCTCCTGCTCGGTGTAGCAGACGGCATGGGTGGGCATGCCTGTGGTGATGTGGCCAGTACCATGGCATGTGATAGCTTGACTGGTCTTGCAGACGAGAGTACCGGCGAGCAGTCTGTCGTTATTGAAC
>CAKZOA010000455.1 GCA_937132035.1 uncultured Desulfobulbaceae bacterium
ATCTTTTCAATCGCCCGGATACTCGAAATTCGCCTTTTACCAGCAGGCTTGACGCGGATGAAAAAGCACAGCGCATCCAAATGTATGGGGTTACTCAGCAGTCTCCTGAAAGAGTGCAGATCTGTTAGAAGATGAACATTTTTACTTCCGCTACGACCACATCATGGTTTCTAAGAGAATATGTGCTCAAGATTTTTCCCGCAAAGATATGTTTGTCCTTTCGACTTTCCTGTGAAAGTAGCGCATGAGTTTTCACCAATTTGATTTTCGAGGTTTTTTGCGATATTTTTTATATGATTACCCTGATAGCTCAGAACATCAACTCGCAAAACGACAGGGGTGCTTTTTCACGGGTATCTGCAGCCTGGACGGCTGCTGCCAAGCTCCCAGCGACGGGTTTATTGCGTTTGGGGAGAAGAGTTCCCCTGCCTAATGATGCATTGCTGAACCGTGGGAAGAGTCAAAGAGTTTTAACAATTGTGGTCGTTCGAGACGAAAAAGGTGAAATCTCTTTGGTTTTTCTGGATTTTTAAATAAAAGCATATACACTGTATTCTCAGATGATAGGGCAAGGGCATAACCAGGTGCTGGCAAACATAGCGCTTTTTAGGCCACCTTGAAAAATGGCCTTTTCACTCAATCTCTTCGTTGTGTCAGGAAATTTTATCCTCGGAATATTAAGTATATGCCTCCGGTATAATTTCCTGACACGCCTCGACACTGAGCGAAAATCCCTATTATCCGAGGTACTCTCCATACTAACGAAGCCATTATTGGTAAAAAAACTCTATGGGCACACAAACCTCACAGCAAGAAGACACAGCCAGGGACATGGTTCAAGACGACATCCAGATCAATGAAATCGACAAGCTGGCCAGCCAGCTGCTGCAGATGGAGATCGATCTCAACTCCAATATCCCCACGACTCTCTGGATAAGCGACCTCCACGGCGAGGGAGACCGGTTTAAATCGATTCTCAGGGGGCGCTTCGGCCTTCTCTACCAGACCTGCAGGGAGGCCCTTCCCGGCACTTTCAGCTCTAATAAAATTCAATATCTGGTTTCCATCATCAGAAAAAAACGGTTTTTTCACGACGACGAGATCCGCATGGACCGTCAGGATGTTATTTTCTGTCTCGTCCAGGTTCTACGCTATAAACTGACCAATATCCGCTACCGCACCACGGATATATTTCTTCCAGAATTCATCGACATCATCAACCGTCTGCTTTCAGACTCACCGGTACCGGACCCCATCTTCGAAGAGACCGTTATCTCCGAGAGGATGATAGCCCATCTCTCCCATGCCATACGCCAGGTACTTCTCGACCGCATCGAGGTACTCGGCGATATTTTCGACCGCGGTCCCCAGCCAGACAAAATTATCCGCATCCTCTCTTCGAGCTATTATCGCAATATGGTCGATTATATTTTCGGCAATCACGACATTCTTTGGCTGGGCGCGGCTTCAGGCAACAAATCACTGATCGCCGAAACTATGCGTATCACCAGTAGATACGATCACTTCGAACTTATGGAGAGGCTTCGCTTCGACACCGCCAAACTGGCTGAATTCGCAGCCGAAACCTATCCCCCCGAGACGGTGACGGGCAATTTCAAAGCCAAGACCGAAATGGGCAGGTCCATGGAAAAGGCGCTGGCCATTATCCAGTTCAAGCTCGAAGAGCAAACCATACGCAGCTTTCCCGACTATGAGATGGAATCGAGGCTCTGGCTCGACAGGCTGGCGCAGATGCTTACGTCCGGCAAGACCAACCAACTCAACGATACCTTCTTTCCGACACTCGATCCCGACAACCCCGGAAGGCTCACCGATGGGGAACAGGCTGTCATCGATGATCTCGAAGACCAGTTCCGCCATAACCGTAAGCTGAAAAGACTTTTACACTATTTTTTCACCCGCGGAAGAACCTATAATATTCTTAATAATATTCTCAATATCCACGCTCTTGTGCCGTCCACCGCCGACGGTGAGTTCGAGGAATTTCTAGGAAGGACAGGCAAGAATCTCCTCGACTACATCCAGGAAACCATTCGTCGTGTCGGCAGAAATTATCTCAACGACCAGGCCCAGGATCCTAAGGACCAGGCACTGTTCTTTTATCTGTGGTGCGGACCGAAATCTCCGTTTTTCGGCAAACACGCCATGAAAACCTTCGAACGCTATTTTCTCAAGGACAAGAAGACCCACGAGGAGCGGACGCTTTACTGGAAGCAGAATCTCAAGACCGATGCCTTCAAAAAGAAACTCCAGGAGGAGTTCGGCGTTCAGAGAGTCGTCTACGGCCACACTCCGGTCGATTACCTCAAAGGCAGACAAATGGCCAGTGATGATGGCATCGCCATCAATGTCGACGGCGGTTTCGCCGCCGCCTATTACAACAGAGGCCACGCCATGGTTCACACGCCGCACCAGATATACGGCATAATCCTGCCGACCCCCGACGAGATAAAAGTAGCGGAGAGAACACTGGAGTCGGCGCCCCTAGACATCGAACTCATCGATGAATTTCCCCAAGCGATGAAGAAGAAGGACACTATTGAGGGTAAGGTTCTTAAAAATGAACGCGACAAACTGATGCGGGTTATCCGCAATTCTTCACTGTAATCATCTAACCATTCACCAGCATCCGGCGCGACCATTATGAATAAAAACTACGGTATGGAAATAGTTCGAGCCACTGAAATCGCCGCCCTGACGGCAGCCAGGGTTCAAGGGCTCGGTAATGAGGACGAGATACTCAATATCGCCCGGGCGGCCATCACCAAAACTCTCAATCGTCTGCAGATCAACGGCCATCTGGTCAATGATCGCTTTACCAAGAGAGAGGCTACCATAAAGATCCCGACGCAGCTGGGAGAAGGAGGACCGGAAATGGACCTCATGGCCGTTGCCCTCGAAGGCCATCACTCGGCCGCCGACGGTCTCAACAACGCCACCTCCTATACGGTCATTGCCAGCAAGGATTCGATCCAGTCGGTTCCCAACCTCAGCATGTACAAGATCGTAGTCGGTCCGAAAGTAGGGGCCGTCATAGACAGCAACCAGCCGCCGACGGTCAATGTCAAACGGGTCGCCAGATCCCTGCGTAAATATACCGACAATGTCACCGTCTGCATCCTCAACCAGGCCAGGCACCAGAAACTTATCAAAGAGGTGAGAAGCTGCGGCGCACGGATCAAACTCATTGAAGAGGGCGAAATCTCCGGTTGCCTCTCGGCGATCACGGGCGAGAAGGCCGATATTTACATGGGTTACGGCTTTGCCCCCGAAGGGGTGCTGGTGGCCGCTGCCATCAGCTGCCTCGGCGGCTACTTCGAGGGTAAAATCTTTTATGAAAATGACCGCGACCGTGAGGAAGCCATGGAGCATGGCATCTATGATTTCGACAAGATTTTCCAGGCCCAGGATCTTATCCGCACCAAGGAGGTCGCCATAGCCGCCACCGGCATTACCGACGGCGAGTTTCTCGAAGGCGTACGCTTCACCTCCAACGGCGCCATTACCAGCTCCTTCATAGCACGAGGAGAAACCTTCACCCATAGAAAACTGGAGACGACGCACTTCTTCGATTACAAGCCGGTTTTTTAAGGCCTGCCCGTCGATCCGTCCCGCACTCGATCGCTGCACCCCCCTGGTCAAACTCTGCACTTCGTTGCCGGACACGAACTGGAAACGGCCACCCCTTCCGCAGTTTCAGCCTTTCTTACCGGCGGCGTCATTGTCCGAAGCCGCCCTCCCCCACCGTAAACTTTCGCCTTATGGGTGCCTTGAATGATAGGGATTTTCGCTCAAGGTCGAGGCATGGCAGGAATTTTTACCGGAGGCATATAATGTATATTCCGAGGATAAGATTTCCTGACACAACAAAGAGATTGAGTGATAAGGCCATTTTTTCAAGATGGCCTTATGTCCAGGCACCGAACTGCCGATACATTAACTACGAGTGTGAAGGACATCACCTTTACTGGAACTTTTTAACGATACTGCTTCCACGCAACCACTATGACAGCAAAAACATCGTTTTCTCTACTACAGACCGCCTCTCACGGAGATCAGTCCAAGACCGCGCAGCGGCAATTTCAGGCGGAATACGGCCGTAACGACCAAATCCACCATGGCCATTCCCTTTACCAGCTCGAGGACGAAACACTAAGGCCTCCTGCGCAGAAAAGTGCCCACTGGTCCATTGCCTGGTCCGATCTGATGATGACCATGTTCATCCTCTTTCTGTCGCTCTTCGTCTACCAGGCAGCGCATAAGGATTTTCTTATAAGCGATGAGCATGAAGTAGTTGCGGGCGATACCAGGGAAGCGGTTGAAAGCAGTGGAAACGATCCGGCAGCCTATCCTTTCGCCGCTACTCACCCGGGGGCACCGCTGATCACCTCCGGCACCGTCAAAAAAGTGGAACCGATAACCCTCCAGGAAATCAATTTGGACGAAGCCTTCTCCGATGCTGATATGGACAAAACACTCGAAGAACTGGCACGGATTATTCCCAGCGCAGTAGCTCTCAAGGAAAAACAGCAAGCTGCCACTGCCGGTCCTGCAGCTTTTTTGCCGGCGGAAACGCCCCAAAAACGGCCGGAGCCTGCTGTTGCTCTGGCGAAAACTCCCCAGAGTAGCGAACAAGAATCCGCCCCCATAGCCGTACCTCCTGAAACTGAGCCGCGGCTAGCCGAGACGACGATATCGACCCAACCGAACCAGAGGCCCGCCGCGCAAATACTTGCCCAGGCAGGACGAAGTGGTACGGCTAGCACCCAGGTCCCGGAGCTGGCTGAGCCTGTCATTGAACCGCAGCCGCTGGAACTCGCCACAGAAGAGCCTGGCTCCGTCAATGATATATTCAGCAGGAGCCGTAAAACTCTCGATGTACATAACCTCGACCAATTCGCCTCCATCGACCTGGTACCTGACAAAGCGGTGCGCATCGTCCTCACCGGTGATCTTCTTTTCGAACCGGGCCATGCGGCGCTCTCCCAACAGGCCATTGATTCTCTGGAGAAAATCGCCGAAGTTATACAGCAGACCACGAATACGGTGCACATCGAAGGTCATACAGACGACGTACCGATCTTTGCTGGCCGCTATGCCAACAACTGGGAACTCTCCATCGCCCGCGCCAACGCCGTCGCCAATTTTCTCATAGAGGATATGGGTATGGAACCGCAACAGTTCGTCATAAGCGGCTTTTCCTCCTACAAACCCCTGGCCCCCAACACCACGGTCCAAAACAGGGCCGCCAACAGGCGCGTTGAAATTGTCATCGCCCAGCCTCAAAAACGACAGGATATCGCCTTCAGAGAAACCACAAACAGAGCTTTTCAGACACTATGATTATTAAAAATTTTCTCGGACTCATTCTATGCGCCGGTCTTTTTCTCGCCGGATTTCTGATCAACGGTAATCTGAGTTTTTATTTCAATCTCTCCGGTCTACTGATTGTCATCGGCGGTACCTTCGCCGCCGCTCTGTTGAGTTTTCGCTGGCAGCAGCTCTCCATTGCCGCCCGGGTGATTGTCTCTTCGTACAATAAACGTTCGAAAACAGAAAAAGAGATTGTAGAAACACTTCTCGACCTTGCGATCAAGTCCCGGACCCGCGGCGTCCTCGCTCTTGAAGAAGAAGAGAGCGAGACCTCCTCCATTTTTCTGCGCCGGGGGCTTGCCTGTCTGGTTGACGGCTACCGGGCCGATCAGATTCGCGAAATCCTCAATACCGAAATGTATTTCTTTCGACTTCGCCGTGACGATACAGAACGGGTAGTGAAGAGCATAGCGGATTATTTTCCCACCTTCGGCATCATCGGCTCCGTCGTCGGCCTGATCACCATGCTCAGTGGCATCGGCGACACCGCCGTCATCCTCAAGGCTATCCCAATCGCTTTGACCTCGACCCTTTACGGTCTTATTCTTTCCAACTTTGTCTTTCTGCCCTTTGCCGCCAATCTCAAGGAAAGAACCAACCATGAACTGCTGCTGCAAAAAATAATGACGGAGGGCCTTATCGCCATCGACACTGAGGTCAATCCGGTCATACTCAAAACCAAACTCGACTCCTTTCTGACCCCTTCGGAAAGACTGGAAGAACGAGTATCCTCCATGGCCCTCAATCCTGAAGAAGAGGTGGACAGCAGCGATCGCCGGCATCCTGAACTGGTGAACATTGGTCTTGATGAGCAGCTGGCCAGAGCAGCCTGACCCGAGCAGTTCATGTAAAATGTACCACGCAGCAGCTCTGATGACTCCCCTCAGACATTGACGATCGTATTGGGAAAGGGCAGCACGATAACAGTGCGTACAAGGAGCAAGGAATGATGGGCATGTTCATGTTTACTTACCTTCCGGCGAGGCGGCTATGCCCCACTCTCCTGCGTCGCTTCTGTGATTGACATACGCAAGACGCAAGAGTTGCCAATCACTGGTCAGCTCGTCGAGCAGGAGTTCTCTACTCGTGAACTATCCAAATTATGTTCTTGTTTTATCAACATTATAGCGCTTACTCTTCTTTTCCCTTTGCACCCTGAAGACCGGCGTTTTTCAGGGTGCATATTGGTCTGTTCTATGCTAAATTAGTATCTGTTTCAGACGGGTGCCGGCCTCTGCTATCCGGATATGGTTTATCTGTGGCGATCTGCAGAAATAGCCTGATTCCACAACCTTTTTCTTATTTTTCCCCTGGACGGCATATACCTCCAGCAACCGTCAGCAGCCCGCCGCGCGTTCCCTCTTGAAAACCAAGGCCGCCTGATCGGCCGTTTTTGCCTCCAGTCCGGCAAGGACACGGTGAGATCACCGTCGGCCCTGCCATCCAGGCATCTCGATCGCAGTCCAACGGTCGAAATACTTCGTTGCGACTATTGAAGCTGCCACCGCCGGGACGATGCTCGTTCCTTTGAACCCGGAAGAGGCCCTTTTCACCTTTAATCTTTACCCCCAGAGATATCATGAGTGCCGGTTTCGTTCATCTTCACGTCCATTCTCAATACAGTCTTCTCGACGGCGCCATCCGCATTTCCGACCTTATAGACAAATGTAAGGAATACCAGATGGATGCGGTAGCCATCACCGATCACGGAGCCATGTACGGCGCTCTTGAATTCTATGTCAAGGCCAAGAAAGCCGGTATCAAACCGATCATCGGCTGCGAATTCTACATAGCCCCTGGAAAACGGCACGATAAAAAACAGGTCTCAGGGGTCACCGCCTTTCATATTGTCCTTTTGGCCATGGACAAAACGGGCTATAAAAATCTGATGAAACTCGCCTCCATCGCCCAGTTCGAGGGCTTCTATTATAAGCCCAGAATAGATTTGGAGGCACTGGCCGAACACAGCGAAGGGGTCATCGCCCTGACTGCCTGCCTCCATGGCCAGATCCCCTGGCTCCTTCGCCAAAATGACTACCAGGGTGCCAGGGACAAGGCCATCGAACTCCAGGGGATATTTGGCGACAGGCTTTATTTTGAATTGCAGGAGAACGGCATAGACGAACAGCGCGGCGTCAACGACGGCCTGCTGCGCCTCAGCAAAGATTTGGGCATCAAGGCAGTGGCCACCAACGACTGCCATTACCTCACCAGAGAGGAAGCCCATGCCCATGAAGTACTGCTGTGCATCCAAACCGGCAAGACTATAATGGACCCCAAACACTTCTGCTTCGCCACCGACGAATTCTATTTTAAATCGCCGGAGAGCATGAAGAAGAATTTCTCCTATTGTTCGGAATCCATCGGCGTATCCGTTGAGATCGCCAAGCGCTGTAATCTCGAACTCGACTTCAGCGACTACCATTTTCCCGAGTTTCCCATACCGGAGGGGGAAACCCTTGAATCGATGTTCACCACTGCTTGCAAAAAAGGTCTCAAACAGCGATTCGCCGCCATGCAGAAGGCGGGCACCTTTAACGCCGAAATTGAGAAGACCTATACTGAGCGGCTGGAAAAGGAAATGGATGTCATCAATACCATGGGTTTTCCCGGGTATTTTCTTATCGTCGCCGATTTTATTAACTGGGCTCAGGACCGGGGCATACCCGTCGGTCCCGGTCGTGGTTCCGGCGCCGGCAGCCTTGCCGCCTACTGCATGCGCATCACCAACATCGATCCCATCCCCTACGGTCTCATCTTCGAGCGCTTTCTCAACATCGAAAGAAAGTCCATGCCCGATTTCGACGTCGATTTTTGTCAGGATCGCCGTGGCGAGGTCATCGAGTATGTCCGCAGGAAATACGGAGGTGCCGCCCATGTCGCCCAGATCGTCACCTACGGCTCAAT
>CAKZOA010000456.1 GCA_937132035.1 uncultured Desulfobulbaceae bacterium
CGACTGCAGCCGTCCAGGCTGCAGACACCCGTGCAAAGAGCATCCCTGTCGCCCCATAATCGGTTAGGCTGCGCTTCAGGGGTAATCAGGTTGTCGGATCATGTTTTTGCTGTTTCGGCCATCCGGCGACATATCAGTGCCGCCTGTCCTCAATAGCTTTCCCCATTCTCCTCCAAAATTACCAACACCGCATTGTTCGAGACTCTTTGGTGCAAAAAGGCCCTCATAAAACCTCTGGAAAATTGTCATTTCAGAAATCGTTGATAGAATGGATATAAACGTTCTGTAATCGTAGAGTTCTCACTGTGCTTCCCGTTGGCGCGGCGATGGGTCGGCCGGCTGGGTTTGCCTGGAACATCTGATGACAAACCGCGGGCGATGGGAGAAAAAGGCAGGCGTGCCAGCGGTTGTTGTCAGGCGGGAGGACGATGCAGGATGTAAAGAAGGGTTCGCCGGCAAGGCCTGGCAGCCGGCAAGATCGTCGATACGCTGAAATTGAGCGGCTTCGGAAGCTCCGTGGCCCTGCGGAGCCATGCCTATTTCCATCACGTAAAGGAGGGGGACATGCAGACACGGATTATTATTCGGATACTCTCGGTTGCTGCAGTACTGTTGGTGGCTTCTCTGTCACTGGCAGCGCAGAAAGGACCGCTGACGGTGGGATCGAAAATAGATACGGAAGGGGCTCTGCTGGGCCAGATGATTATTCTCATGCTCGAAAAGAACGGCTATGCAGTCGAGGATAAGACCGAATTCGGACCGACGCCCATAGTCCGTAAGGCCATCACCTCGGGGGAAATAGATATTTACCCTGATTATACCGGCAACGGAGCCTTCTATTTCAATACCCAGGACAGTTCTCTCTGGAGAGACCGGGCCAGGGCCTATGAGCGGGTCAAAAAGCTTGACTTCCAAGAAAACAATCTCATCTGGCTGACGCCGGCACCGGCCAACAATACCTGGGCGCTGGCCGTTCGCGGTGAGCTTGCCAGGGGGAAAAATCTGCGCACACTTGAGGATTTCGCCAGATATGTGAACGGCGGTGGAGAGGTCAAGCTTGCTGCCTGCGAGGAATTCGTCAGCCGCGGCGATGCCCTGCCCTCCTTTGAAAAGGCCTACGGTTTCGACCTGCAGGACGAACAGATGATCGTATTTTCAGGATGCAACACGGCGCAGACCGAAAAGGCCGCGGCGCAAGGGACCAGCGGTGTCAATACCGCCATGGCCTTCGGTACCGACGGATCGCTCGCCGCCCTGGGGCTGGTAGTGCTGGAAGATACCAAGAATGTGCAGCCGGTCTATGCGCCGACGGCTGTTGTCCGCAAGGAGGTTTTCGCTGAATATTTGGAATTGGAAAGCATTCTTGCCCCCGTCTTCGCCACCTTGAATCAGAAGACACTGCAGGATCTCAATGCCCGGGTTGCCATCGGTGGAGAAAATGTCAGGGCGGTGGCGGCAGACTTCCTTGAGGAGAAGGGCTTCTACTAGAGGGTAATGGCAAAGCATGCACAGCAGCGTCTCAAAGGTGGGCCTGGCCGGCGGCGTCTTCGCCGCGGCATCACTGTTGCTTGGCGATTTTGTCATAGTAAGGCCTAACCGGCTGGCGCCGGGAGAGCCGCTGAGCCTGTTTGCAGCCCTTTCGATGTGGCAGTGGTCTGTCTGTCTCCTTGGCCCTCTTCTCTTGCTATATTGGTCGTGGAGACCTTCGCGGCGCAGCGTTTTTCTGGCAACGCTGGCGGTGCCCCTTATATTTCTCCTGCTGCTCTGGTGTCAGGGCGCTGCCGCCAGGGAACTTACTCTTGCTGGAGAAAGATTCACCAGAGTTTCGGTGGGCTCCAGCCTGTGGCTTGCCATGCTCGGGCTTTTCGTTGTTTTTACCGACATGTTCCGGCGGAGTTCGCCGGAGCCGGTGGCGCGGGCAGCACTTCTGGTTTCGTTTCTCGCGGGGCTTGCTGCAATTATCGCCACCGGCCTGCTGGACAACCTCTCTCTGATGCTGGAGTTTGCCAGCCGCAGTGACAGGTTCGCGGCAGAAAGTGTTGATCACCTCTTCATCACCGGACTGTCGGTGGGGTGTTCAGCAACATTGGGGCTGCCGGTCGGCGTAGCGACTTTCAAATATGCACGGGCCAGAGCTTCGGTGTTTTCTGTTCTCAACATCATCCAGACCATTCCCAGCCTCGCCCTTTTCGGCCTGCTGATCGCACCGCTGGCCTGGCTGTCGGGTGAGGTGGCCCTGCTCAGAGACATGGGAGTCCGCGGCATAGGCTGGGCACCTGCGGTAATAGCCTTGACCCTCTATGCCCTTCTGCCCATCGTCCGCAACACCTATGCCGGTTTTGCCGCCATCGACGAGAGTGTGCTCGAGGCCGGTCGCGGCATGGGAATGGACAAAATACAGATGTTCCTGCGGGTGGAGCTGCCGGTGGCTGCGCCGATTATCCTCAACGGTCTGCGCATCGCCTGCGTACAGAACGTCGGCAATACGGCGGTGGCCGCCCTTATCGGCGCCGGAGGTTTCGGTGTCTTTATCTTCCAGGGCCTGGGGCAGTCGGCTATCGATCTTGTGCTGCTGGGTGCTGTGCCCACCATCATGCTGGCGGTGGTCGTCGATTTTCTCTTCCAGGCTGTGATTACCATGACCACACCACGGGGATTCTCATGATCCGGCTGCAGGCGGTAAGCAAATCCTACGGCACTCACCAGGCCGTCACAAACCTCGACCTCACCGTCGACGAAGGGGAGTTATGCTGCCTCATCGGCCCATCGGGCTGTGGGAAAAGCACCGCCTTGAAAATGATCAACAGGATGGTGGAGCCAACCAGTGGTGTCATTACCATAGGCGGCAGGAATGTACGGGAAATGGTGCCGGAGCAGCTTCGGCGCGGAATCGGCTATGTTATTCAGAGCATCGGCCTTTTTCCCCACATGACGGTGAGGGATAATATTCTGGTGGTTCCACGGCTGTTGAACTGGGAAGATGGTAAAGCAGCAGCCCGGGCAGCGGAGCTTCTCGATCTTTTCGAACTGTCGCCGGCGCAGTTTGGTGGGAAATATCCCGGTGAACTCTCTGGAGGACAGGCGCAGCGGGTGGGGGTGGCTCGGGCTCTGGCTGCCGATCCAAAAATTCTGTTGATGGACGAACCATTCGGTGCCCTCGATCCTATCAACCGTGAACATCTGCAGAACCAGTTTATGGCCATCCAGCGGGAACTGCGGAAGACCATCGTTTTCGTCACCCACGATATCGACGAGGCGGTAAGGCTTGGATCGAAGGTGGCCCTGCTGAGACAGGGGCAGCTCGTTCAGTATACCACGCCGGAACAGCTGCTGTCGTCTCCTGCAGACAACTTTGTAAAAAAGTTCGTCGGTCTCGATCGGGCCTTAAAGAGGCTGTCAAGTCTGTCAACCCAGGACTTTCTCAGGCCGGCTGCCGCCGTCACCCTTTCCATCTCACCCGAAGAGCTTCGCCGGCAATTCCGGCTTCTGGAAGAGAGCCAGTGTGCCCGCTACCTGTGGGTGATTGATGAAAATCGGCGTCTGCTGGGCTGGATAGATGCCACCGATGGCGGCAGCGGCGTGACCCTCAAAGAAGGGCTGGTGGAGGTCGATCCGGCGGAGATGACGGTGAAGGAAAACTACAGCCTCAAGCATGCGCTGTCGATGTTTGTGCAGCAGGGCGTGGTCTGTTTGCCGGTGGTCGACGACCAGCGGGCGCTGTGCGGCGAGATTCGCCTGGCCGATGTTCTGCAATCGTGAAAGAGGGACTGGTGCAATTGATGCGAAATCTCTCCACTCAGATCGTTCTTTTGGCCGTGACCGCACCGGTGTTCATCCTTCTGGCATCATGGGGGGAGATCTGGGAGCTGCTGCTGTCGCCGGTGCTGCCGGATCTGCAGCAGTATATCTATCCCCGTTTCGGGCTCTGGCAACTGATCTGGCAGCATGTGGTCATGGTTTTCATCTCGAGCACGCTTTCGGTACTCGTCGGAGTAGGGCTGGGTATGCTGGCAACCAGAGGGTTCGGCCGTGACTTTTTGCCGGCGTTGAACGGGCTGGTGTCCATCGGCCAGACATTTCCACCGGTGGCGGTACTGGCACTGGCCGTACCGGTTTTGGGGTTCGGGGCAGGTCCGACCATTGCCGCCCTGTTTCTCTATGGGCTGCTGCCCATTGTCCGCAACACTATAGGCGGCCTGGAGTCGGTGGGGCCGGAGGTTCGCGAAGCGGCTACCGGCATGGGCATGAGCGAGATGCAGACCCTGTGGCGGGTGGAAATGCCGCTGTCGTTTCCGGTGATCATGGCCGGGGTGAAAACCTCGGTCATCATCAATATCGGCACGGCCACCATCGGTGCCACCATCGGTGCCGGCGGACTTGGGGCGCCCATTGTCACCGGCCTGGCCTCGGATAATACCGCCTATATTCTGCAGGGTTCAATCATTGCAGCTCTTTTTGCCATCATCGTCGACACTCTGCTGGAAATGGTTGAGCGCCTCTTTGCCTCCCGCAGATAGGCTCAGGACAGATCTTTGCCGGTGCTGCTCATCGCCAGGTTACCGTCTCTTACCCCTCTCAGGGCGATCAGCCTGTCCGCCAGTTCCTCGACCTCCTTGGCTTTGCCGCGAACGATGATAACCTCGAGGCAGTTGTGATGGTCCATATGCACATGGGTCGTGGAAACGATGTGGTGATGGTAGTCGTGCTGGACCTCGGTGACCTTTTCCTGGAGCTGGTGCTGGTGATGGTCGTAGACCAGGTTGATGACCCCCATGACATTGCTGTCGCCCTGCCACTGCTCCCTGACCAGAGCCCTGCGAATGAGATCGCGAATGGCCTCCGAGCGGTTGTTGTAGCTCTGGGCCTTGATATACTTGTCGAAACTGCGCAGCAGATTATCTTCCAGGGAAATGGAAAAGCGTTTCAGCATGCCTTGGGCTCCTCTTAAAGTTCGGCAACCCCTTTGGGGATGAGGCAGACGAAGGTGAAGTCCTCTTTGCCGTGGTTGCGTATCTGGTGCTCTTCGTTGCCTGGAATGAAGACCGTGCTTCCGGCCTCGATGTCTCTCCATTCCCCTGCCTGAAATACCTGCCCCTTACCCGCATGAACGAAGATTTCATGCTCCCATTCATGGGCGTGTCTGGGGGTATGTCCGTCGGCACCGATGGTGAACACCCGCATGCAGAAATTTGGGGCGCCGTCCTCCTTGCCAATGGCCACACGGCCGGTGACGTTTTTTACGGTTTCGCCGTTGAACGATTGTGCCGGAATATCCCGGTAATGTGCGACTTTCATATGCATACCTCTTGAGTTTGACCGATCCGGGTCCGTTGTGACCCCGATCCCGGGTTACTGGTGAATCCCTCTATTCTAATCAATCCTTGTCGTTTCAGCCAGCCGGAAAATACCCGCCGAAGCACAACGGAGAAGCGGCTACCGATTGGCGGTGAATGACTGCCTTTTCGAACGCAGCCCGATGTAGATCGCTGTGAGGGTAACGACGACCCCGACCCAGTTGACAAGACCCGTGGGCCGCTGGAAAAAGATGACATCCCAGACAAAGGACAGCGCCGGCTGCAGCAGAAGAATAAGGCCTGCTTTGGAGGTATCGGTTTTCGGAAGAGATGAGGCGATAAGCAGCCACCCAAGACACTGGCTGAAAAAGCCGAGACTGAGGAGGCTGAAAAACGAGGTGACA
>CAKZOA010000457.1 GCA_937132035.1 uncultured Desulfobulbaceae bacterium
TAATGGTGAAAAATATCCAATAAGCAGCATAAGAACCCCCACGGCCAGAAAGGAGACTATTCTGGCAATCGTACCGGTACCCGAGAGGTCGATGAGGAAAAGCTTCAAGACTACCCCGGCCAGCAGCACCGCACCACCAAACCAGGCTTGCCGGTTACCTCTTCTGTTAGCCCAGATGGTCACGGTCAGCGCCAGCGTGCTCCAGAGTATCGATACCGCGGACTGCATAATCAGTGAATCATAGAGCGATTGAGGATTGAAGGGCACCGCGAAGTATAGATGAATAAGCCTGGCGGTGATCCCGTTCAACCATAAGAAAATCAGCCCGCCAAAACCTGCCCATAGATACGGGAGGGGGATTTGCGAGTAGAGAGTGCCCGGTTCCTTCCGGTTGTGTTTCAGCCAGAAAATAATCACCAGAAAGACCAGAATCTGAACAAGCGTCAATGGATTGAGCAGCGGAATATAGGGGAGAGGCAAGGGATCTCCAGCCATGAAATTTGCCAGGAAACTCCAGAAAACCAGAAAACACAACGGTGCATAGAGACCATGATCGCAATAGCTTCGACGGTGCTTGGCTACCGGCCATGCGAGTGCTTGGCCGATACCGGGCAGGACAATGACGAAGAGGGCTGGCATGATGGCCAGGCAGACAAATTCCCAGATCTTGCCGCCGCTAACAACTCTGCCCGCAAGCTCACTGAAATCGTTGGTAAGAATAAAGATAAGCAACCACAGGGAAAACATATGATACCATTTGAGGATGTTTTTTCCCCAAGCTGTTTCTGCCTGCCAGAGTATCAGCCACGAGGTGAGCAGTACGGTAAGCCATGCCACGGCGCCTGATCCGTCAAGAAATATCATGTTGCTGGAAACATTGTGTTCAGCAAGAGCTCCAAGCACGATAAGAGGTAAGAACCCCAGCAATGGAAAGCGCAACTCCGACCAGCGCAAATACCGCTTCATTGCCGTAAGGAGGAGTGCGGTGAAAGAGAAGAACAGAAGCACAATATCTTTATCCAGCGGATAGCTGAAGAAATATTCTATGTCCCGGATACAGACGACCAGCCACCAGAGAATACCCCAGCCAAGCAGAATCAGGTGAAACAATTTTTCCCATTTTCGCAGAAGGGTATGATTGCGGCTGAGCTGGAAGGAAGAAAAAAGAGCGCCCACGGCAATGAAGATTCCCCCCAGGGTGAGTTCATTTACCAGAAACATGAAGTCGGCTCTCAAATAGATTGGCGAAAGCATGTATGCAAGAGCAGCACCCAGCTGGAGAAGGATGCCGAAATTTCTGGCCAAGACCCTGTTCTGTCGTACCCCCACCCAGACCATCGCCCCTCCTTCAAGGGCCCAGGCCGAAGCGGTGGCATGACCATCCAGGGCAAAGGGAATGGCCAGAGAGCCAAACACAACGGCAAGCGCCAGAAACGCTTCGGTGAGAATGCGCATCCCGTCAACCATGCGGTTCCAGAGAAGGGTGGCCGTAATCATGTAGAAAGCTCCCAGGCCGAGTGCCGAGAAGGCTACGCCGTATTCCAAATTTTCCACAAGACTTGCCTGCATTCCGAAGAAAACGATCGGCAGTCCGAAGACCAGTGGTCCATCGATAAATCCTCGTAATTGCATGGGCTGACGATGGGCAAACAGAATTGAAATAACGATATAGAAAAGAAAGAAGAGCAGCAGAAAAGGCTCCGTCGTCGCAAAAAATTCTGGCTGATAGTAGCGATATCCCCACATTGCCGAGATGACAAAGGTGAAGAGGAAACCGAGAAGGTTGAGCTCACGCCAGGCTTTAAACCAGGAAATACCGACAATGCCACAGTTGAGCAGAGCATAGTAGGAGAAGAGCATGACATGGCTGCCCGTACCGGTAGACATGAGAACGGGAGCAAGGAAACCGCCGCTGGCACCAAACGCGGCAAGGGCTCTGGCATCCTGGAGTACAGCCAGGATAGCCGATAGCACGACAAGGCCGAAGAGGACAAAAAACGAGAAGGTGTTGGGCAGCAGGTCGTAGAGCCTCGCCGCAGCGAAAACCGTAAGATAGAGAATGCCGATGCCACCACCCTGGAGGGTAAGACCGAATGGTGGCCTCTTTCTGGCAAGAAACCAACCGGTCGCCAGCAAAGCGATGCCTCCCAGGGCCACGCCAGCTAGGCGCACCTCTATTGGAATCATATTACGTTGGGCGGCATATTTTAACAGGAAGGAAACCCCGAAAAAGAGGATTACAATCCCGACCTTGAGAACGACATTCCCAGAAGTAAAAAACGATCTAACAAAGTTGCCAAGCTGCGCTGCATTTCTGCTCAGCGCAGTTTCTTCGGGGGTGGTAAAAACCGGGCGTTTAATCTGTTTTTTCCCGCCAGGTGTTTTATCTTCGGTAGAGCCATCAGCATCGCCCGCTTGCGTCTTCCCGGCGGATTGGGAGGAAACCCTGGAGGAGAGGGGTAATTTCGACTCTGCTGCGGTCTGCTTAGAAGTACTTTTACGCCAAGGTTCAGGCGCAGCAGGCTGAGCAGCATCAGTTTCTTTTGTTTCCTTTTCCAGGTGAAGCTGTTCAAGCTTTGCCACCCTTTTGCGGAGAATAAAAAGCTCAATGATGATGACAATCAGCACTATCAGAAGGATGAAATCCATGAATTTACCTTACTTCCGTACGGTGAAATTACCTGCTTATTATACCGGGCCGTTGTATGTATGGGTTATTCCGGCAGCTGGGTGCAGTCGACTTCGGGGGTGATGGTTGCCACATTTCGGCTCATGAACGCTTTGACCGGGGCCTGTTACTGGCGGTCCTGTTGATCTACTTGAAATCCCGGAGGACAAACTGATAGGTCACCGCATTGTAAGCCCGCTCTAACTTTTGCCCAGATTCATTTCCAGCAGCCGTGAACATCAGCAACCTATCCTTTTTCAACCGTCCTTTCAAACAATTTTCAATTTGTCAAAGTTTCGCTCACGCTTTCCAGGGTAGACAGCTGTCTCCTCGCACCTATTCTGGCAATTTTGCATTAACAAACGTATCCATTTGCCAGACTTAGAGTTTATTAACCTTGAACTCGCCTGTGCACTTGGGGCAGACTCAAGGATCAACTTCCCCCACCTTCTTGACGCACTCACGCTACATTACAAGAGTCGCTACAAGCAAATATTCCCCAAAACCTGCGCTCTCATACTCGCTGGAATTAAACACAATCACCTTTTTCTCCCTGATATTTGCAGTTATTGCGACCGCGGCCTATTACGGTCAAATCCGCCAAATGCGACCAACCTCACTTTCCTAACAAA
>CAKZOA010000458.1 GCA_937132035.1 uncultured Desulfobulbaceae bacterium
ATTGTCACGGCCCAAAAGGCCCCACTGTGTTGATACCGGATCATGGAAATGATGCAAAAACACGATAGTCTTTGTAAGAGCGGATAATGGCCTGCCACTGGCAAGAGTTCTAACTCCGTTAGACTTCCTCTAATACCTCAATTCCCGTTTCATTGTAACTTCTCCAACCTGAAGTTTTTTTCTGGTATCTCAAACATTCAACAACATCCAGTTCACAAACAATATCAACGCTATGCACTGCACGAACAATTTTTTCATGCGAAATGCGGCTTAATACAAGCCGAAAAGCAGGATGAGCACCGCGAGAATAGAAAGGACAGGAAGAGGAACAGCGAGCCAGCGATACCAGCCTTTGCAGAAGAGGTGTACAAAACCGATGGTAACGATGGCAGTTGGCAAAACTCCCAGGCCATAGGAGAGGCTCAGGCTGTACTGACCGGTAACGATCGCCTGCCACGGGGCGAGACCTGCGACGACAATACCAATACCAAGACCAGTACGTAGCTTTACAGATCTTTTCTGCTCAGAGCGCAGCAGGCGAGGTCTCAGCCTGCCTGCCAGGGCAAGCAACAGGTGGATACAGCTTTGTATGGCGACAATCCCGGCAAGCACTCCACCGGCCAAAATCACCTGGCCCAGGGTTTGATAGACGTATTGATAGGCGAGCCAGGCCCATAGGAGGGCAAGGCTCAATTGCAGGACCGTTGGATAGCGTACCAGCCAGATCACCTGCACCAACAGGAGCAGCCAAAAACACCATTGTATGAGCACGTATTGCTGAAGATAGCTCTGATGCAGCGCCTCATACACTTCCGGCGAGACCATCATCACATCATCCAGCCGGTAGTCGAAGAGAGTCTTCCAGTTCATAATCAGAGATTTGCAACATACTGCAGCAAGCGTTGCCGCTCCCTCTCCTCCAGCAGCCGGCCGTGCACAGCACCCATGTTTTCCTTCATATGAGCGACCTTTGAGGTTGCGGGAATGGCAACGGTAACAGCAGGGTGCGAGACGATAAACTTCAGGGCCAGCTCCGGCCAGTTCTGGCACTCGAGTTCCTGGTGCCATGGTGGCAAGGGTTTCTGCTTAAGGCGTCGAATAAGTCCTCCGCCTCCGAAGGGACGATTGATGATGACAGCGATTTGTCTTTCTTGAGCCAGGGGCAGAAGGCTGTTCTCCACATCCCGGTTTGTCAGATTATAGGTGAATTGCACGAAATCCAGATCGTATTGCTCCATAATTCGGGCAAAATCCGCATGCCTTCGTCCGTGCGATGTTGTAATACCAAGGTAGCGAATCCTGCCCTCTTTTTTCAAATCCTGCAGAAATGACAAATGGTCCTGCCAATTGACTAAATTATGGATCTGTTCCAGCTCAAAGTCTGGCAGTCCCCAACGAGAGAGGGAATCTTTAAACTGCTCTCCGCCTTCAGCAGTATCACTGGTCCATATTTTTGTTGCAGCGAAAACCTTTTCCCGGCCACCAAGTTTAGTGATCGCATAGCCTACGACTTCTTCCGAGGAACCATACATGGGAGAAGAATCGATTACCGTGCCCCCGGCATCCAGAAAGGCCTGTAGAACCTGGGTGCGCTGATCGCGAAGCCTTTGAATTTTCCCGACGTTAAAGGTGATCCAGGTTCCCATGCCAATCACAGGGATCAACTCGCCAGTGCCGGGAATTTTTTTTCTCAGCACCGATGGCTTGGCATCTTTTGCCTCTAAGCTGGAGACTGGACTGAATGGATTACAGAGCATCGCAATTCCAGCACAACCAAGCTTCCAGATAAACCTTCGCCTATGCATATAAAAGCTCCCTGATGATTCCGTCCGCCTGCAGCCTTGTTGCCAAACCGCATCGTGCTCTCTACAGGCATACTGTATCCCTCAAGCGGAAAAATCAAGGGGGCTGCAGGCATCCTGCCGCGAGGTTCTTTTCACCGTGTGGGTATAGATCATGGTGGTACGCACATCGCCGTGTCCCAAGAGCTCCTGGATGGTGCGGATATCGTAATTATTCTGCAGAAGATGACTGGCATAGCTGTGCCGGAAGGTATGCGCCGTCGCCCGCTTGGTGATCCCGGCCTCATTCACCGCCCGGCGAATCGCCTTTTGTACGTGGGTGGAGTGGAGATGGTAGCGTTTCATCCGCCCCGAATCTTTCTGTCGGGTAAGCTGCTTGGCCGGAAACAGCCACTGCCATACAAAGTCCCTGGCGGCGTTGGTATACTTCTTCTCCAGTGCATTGAGGAGAAAGACGCCGTCATAGCCTTTTGCCAGATCATTACGGTGGAGTTCCTTCAAGGATAGAACATGCTCGCCAAGCTCGCCTAAAAGCGCTTTCGGCAGCGGCACGGTCCTGTCCTTTTTGCCCTTGCCATCGTGAACGGTAACCAGTTCGGCATCGAAATTAAGGCACTGCACCCGCAGCTCCAAACACTCAAAAAGCCGCAGGCCGCAGCCGTAGAGCACTTTGACCACAAGATCATACGGCGGTTCGAGATGCAGGAGCACGGCATCGATCTCCCGCCGGGAAAGCACCACGGGAATGTACGGTCTGCGCTTTGCCCTGACCACCCCGTCAATCTTGCCAAACTCCTTGCCAAGAACGTGCCGGTAAAAAAACAGCAACGAATTGAAGGCGAGGTTCTGCGTCGATGCGGCGATTTTTTTCTCAACGGCAAGATGGGTAAGAAACTGCTTCACATCCTCGGTGTCCAGGGTCTGCGGGTCCCTGCTCTCGGTAAAGGCCTGAAACTGACGGACATAGTGTCGATAACTCTTCAGGGTCTTCGATGAATAATGGCGAAGGGCGATTTCCTCGGCAAGTCGATGAAATTCATTGCGCCAGGATGCTCCGCGTTCCCCTCCCCCGGTGCTGCAAGAGTCTGCACCATAGCCCTTCTCCTCTCTTGCCGGTCTTTCCGTATTTTCAGCCACAGCAGTTTTTGCAGCCTCCGCTCTCTCCTCCAGCACAAATCCTTCCGTCTCAATTCTGCCAACTCCCGCAACAGAACCCGGGCGCCGGTCTCCTTTCGAATTTCTGTTCCTGCCACCGCTCCTCCCTGCCGATGCCCTGGTTTTCATAAAAACATATTCGCCGGGAGGTTCCGCCGCCCGTGCAGCCCCAACTTCAAAAAACACCTCAACAGCCTGCCGCGCCTGATCGCACTGGACATCATTCTGCCCCTTTGCCTGCAGCTTTTCGATAAACGGCTCCAGACTCTCCCTGCCGTTTTTACCGGAGCGGTACTTCCCACAGAAATCGAGAAAATAGCGAATCCATTTCTGGTATTGTCCCTGACGGTTCACCGGAACCCCTTTTTCACTCAGCCGAGCACCAATGAGCCTCCGCAATCCTTCAGGCACGACATACATATCGTCTCTCCTCATTCTGTTGAACACGTCAATTTATCATACACACCTGAATGTTAGGACTAACACCTTGTAAAATTTCTTTCAACATATTTATATGATTATTAGATGGTTAAAAGCACGCGATGGAGCAGTTTCGCAATTTGCTTTCAACCGGCCGACCGAGCCATCACGAATCAGAATTTTTACGGCGTGTTGGTTCAACAGAAACTTTAGAATCACTTGTTCATGGCGACTGCGTCGCCATGAATCGCGGTGCTGACTATGTCCAGCCCCTTG
>CAKZOA010000459.1 GCA_937132035.1 uncultured Desulfobulbaceae bacterium
GGACGGTAGACTCATCGTGCTTGTCCTGCGCGACATAACCTGGCTCCAGTTACTTGAAAAAAGGAAGAAACAGGCGGAGTCGATCCTGCGCCACGATCTCCGCAATTATGCTCTGGCAATAGAGCGCCTGGCGCAATCTATCAAGGAGCGATCCACGGACGAGACGATAACCAGGCTCAGCAAGATGCTTGTCGCTCGGAGTGAATCACTTGTCGACCTGGTCGACGATGATTTACGAAATTTTCAGATAGAGGAAGGCTTATATACAATTAAACGAGAAAACTGCAACCTTAACCATATCCTGACAAGTGTCGTCTCTCAATTCGAAGAGATTGATGAAAGCCCTAACAGCGCCCTTTCCTATCACCATGACGACCTGGAAGATGGCTACAATGTGTATTATGTCGGAGACTGTCTTCTTCTCGAGCGCATGCTGTACAATCTTATCAAAAATGCCTATGAGTCCTCCTCGAGCGAGGAGAAGGTGGATATCGAAGTAAGGGAGGGCAAGGATGAGGTATCGATAAGGGTAAAAAATTCCCAACCTATTCCCGAAGAATTGCGAGAAGAGTTTTTGTATGAGAAGGTAACGACCAAAGAAGAAGGACACGGTTTAGGCGCCTACAGTGCTCGCATCATTGCCGAAAGTCATGGGGGGTCCATAGACGTTGCTACCTCCGGGGAGGTCGGGACCCGGATTACGGTGAGGCTGCCCGTAGAGGACAAGCCAGGTGAGACTCCATATACAAGACCGTGATCGGCTCTTCGGCTGCATGTTTCCTGGTGGTGTGACGGCAGGTTTCAGATGTATCTTCCTCCTTGAAGGCCGGGGCAAAAGCACCTATACTGCAGGATGGATTTGTGCCGCGGGAGAAGAGGCGGCAGGTAAGGGCCTCCCGCTGGGCTTCGAGGGTGCTGCTATCGGAAAAGAGGACTCCCGATTGTGCCGCTCGTCGGCAATAGCCGGCATGCCAGGCTAGTTGCTGCTTGCGGAAAGCCGCGGGTTTTCACAGGAAAAAAATCAACATATACGTGAACAACGATGGATGACCACAGCGAGTGTTTCATAGTCGGCATGGGTGCATCGGCCGGCGGCCTGGAGACCTTCCAGAAATTTTTCACCAGCATGCCGGCCGACTCCGGACTGGCCTTCGTGCTGGTGCAGCACCTGCACCCGCACCATCAGAGCCTGATGCCTGAACTGCTCTCCAAATCCACCGACATGCCGGTGCTGGCAGCGGAAGAGGGCATGCAGATCATCCCCGACCATGTCTATGTAATTCCCTCCAACACCACCCTGACGGTGAAGGACCGCAGACTCCATATCGAAGAACCGAGCGAGTCGCGCGGGCACCGCATGCCCATCGATCTCTTTTTCAAGTCGCTTTCCGAGGATTGCGGAGAACGGGCCATCTGCGTGGTGCTGACCGGAACGGGCTCGGACGGCACCCTGGGGCTCAAGGCGGTCAAGGAGCACGGCGGCCTGGCGGTGGCCCAGAGTCCCCAGAGTGCCAAGTACGATTCCATGCCGCAGAACGCCATCCATACCGGCCTGGTGGATATGGTACTCGATGTTCAGGACATGCCGCAAAATATACTGAAGTTCCTCGACAAGTCGAAGGTTCTCCGCAGGGAGATCGAAGAGGACGGCGACGTGGAGAGGCATTTGGATACCATTTTTTCCAGGCTTGAGGAGAGAACCCAGCACGAGTTCACCGGCTACAAGCGCAACACCATCCTGCGCCGGATCCGCCGGCGGATGCAGATACTCCAGGTCGACTCGCTTGCCGAGTATACGGAAAAGGTCAGCAGCAGCAAGGAGGAGGCCGACCTTCTCTTCAAGGACCTGCTCATAGGCGTCACCCATTTCTTTCGCGATGCCGGCTCCTTCGAGTACCTGCAGGAGCGCATCATCCCGACGCTGCTGAAGAGAAAGATGGAAGAAGGCGACACCAGCGGGCTGCGGGTGTGGGTGCCGGGCTGCGCCACCGGCGAGGAGGCCTATACCCTGGCCCTGATCATCCGCGAGGAGACTGCGAAAATCAAAGACAGCCTGCCGGTGCAGATCTTCGCCACGGATATCGACGAGAATGCCCTGGCTGTGGCCAGGCGGGGTATCTACCCCGAGGGTATCGAGGAACAGGTGCCGGAGAAATACCTCGACCGTTTCTTCAAGAAACAGGGCGACTCCTACCAGGTGAACAAGGTGATCCGGGAGATGTGCATCTTCTCGCCGCACAATATCATCAGCAATCCCCCCTACTCGCGCATCGACCTCTTGACATGCCGTAACCTGTTGATATACTTTGACAACAATCTGCAGAACAAGATTCTGCCGATTTTTCATTACGCTCTCAAGCCCAAGGGCTGCCTGTTCCTGGGGCCTTCGGAGAACATCTCCGCCAAGCCTGAACTCTTCCGGGCCAAGAGCAAGAAACATAAAATCTTCGAGGCCTGTGAAAACGTGCCGCCGGCCATGATCGACTTCCCGCTGGGCAACAGGCTCACCAACTCGCTCACGCAAGAGCGTAAACCCTTCAGCGAAAACAGGCAGGAACGGGAAAAAGTCCTGGCCAGAGCCTTCGAGCACAAGGTGCTCGAACACTATGTGCCCTTCTCGGCGTTACTCAACGACAATGCCGACATTCTCTACTGGGCCGGGCCCCGGGCCAAATTCCTCGACCACCCCCGCGGCAGGCCGCGCAGCAATCTGCTCGAGATCGTCCACAAAAGCCTGCGTCTCAGCCTGCGCAGCGTCCTGCACAAGGTGATTTCCACCGGCAGGGAGGTAAACCAGGACAACGCGGTGGTGGAAACCAATGAAGGGCTGCAGCGTCTGAGCATTCATCTTGCCCCCTTCCAGGAGGTCGGTGCCGACAGCGGTCTGTATTTCCTGGTCATCCGTGAAGTGGGCGAGCCGAAGACGCCGTCTCAGTGTGAACCATCCGATGCTCAGGTCTCCGGCGAGGAAGTCAACCGTCAGCTCGAGGAGGAACTCAAGGATACCAAGTCCTATCTGCAGTCCACCATAGAAGAGCTGGAAACCTCCAATGAGGAACTCAAATCCTCTAACGAGGAACTGCTGTCCATGAACGAAGAAATGCAGTCCTCCAACGAGGAGCTGCAGACTTCAAAGGAAGAGCTGCAGTCGGTGAACGAAGAGCTGGAGACGGTCAACACCGAGCTGAAAAACAAGGTTCAGGAGCTTGACGCCGCCAACAGCGATCTGCACAATCTCTACGAGTCCACCCAGATCGCCACGCTCTTCCTCGATAATGAACTCCGCATAAAGGCGTTCACCCCGGCCGTCACCGACTTGTTCCGACTCATCGACTCGGATACAAACAGACCCATCGACGATATCGTTACCCGTTTCAGTGGTTCCGACCTGGTCAGGGAAGCCCGGTCCGTGCTTGACAAGCTTGAAAAGCGCCAGATGGAGATAAACCACAGGGATACGGGCAACCACTATATAATGCAGATGATGCCCTACCGCACGGTGAGCAACGTAATCGACGGAGTTACGGTCTCCTTTGTGGATATCACCAAACTCAAACGGGCCAAGCAGGAACTCGAGCTTCGCGAGCGCATGCTGCGGCTGATGACCGACTCGGTGCCGGTGCTGATCTCCTATGTCGATGCCGAGCTCAAATACAGCTACTGCAACTCGGTCTACCAAGACTGGTTCGGGTTGCAGGAAGAGAATATCATCGGCAAGACCATCAAGCAGGTGCTGGGGAAGAAATCCTTCGACGAGCTCAGACCCCATATCGACAAAGCGCTTGCCGGGGATACGGTGGAATTCACTGCCACGCTCAATTTCCTCCATGACGGCGAGAAGATCGTCTCGGGCCGCTATGAGCCGCATATAAGTGATGACGGCGAAGTCTGCGGTTTTATCTCCTTTATCCAGGATGAATCGGTGCGCATCCTCAGGGAGCGTAAACTGGGGCGGCTGGCGGCCATTGTCAACTCCACCCACGAGGTGATTATCGGCACGACCGTCGATGGCGTCATCACCGACTGGAACACCGGGGCGGAGCGACTGTACGGTTATCCTGCCGAGGAGGCGGTGGGCAGGCATATCGATTTCATCGTTCCCGAGGAAAAGAAAGAAGAGCTCAACGAGGCGTACCTCCGGCTTCACCGTGAAGATGCCGTTGCGCCGTTTGAAACGGTACGGCTGACGAAATCCGGGGCGAAAAAACATATCCTATTGAGTCTTGCCGCCATAAGGGCCGAGAGGGACGAAAACCTCGGAGTTTCGGCGGTGGCCCATGATATCAGCGCCCGGATGGAGGCCGAGGACAAGCTTTCCGAGCTGAACAGAGACCTCGAACAACGGGTCGAAGAACGGACCCGGCAGCTCCATGGGTTGACCGCCCGTTTTCTCAGCCTCGAGCAGCGCGAGCGCCGGAGGTTCTCCCAGTATCTGCATGACGAAATCCAGCAGTCGCTGGCCGCCGCCAAATTGCTGGTGGAAAAAGCCCATTCCGCGATCCAGCAGGATAACGCGCCTCCTCCGTTGTCCGAGAGTCTGCGGCTGCTCAGCGAGGCCATAAAGAACACCCGGACGATTACCATGGACCTGAGCCCGCCGCTCTTTTTCGACAGCGGCATGAGTGTCTGCCTGGAGTGGCTGGCGCGCTGGGCCGGAGCCAAACTCAAACTCCGGGTCGAGACAGGTATAGAGGGCAATGAGCGTCCCATTGCCGAAGAGGCGGGCTACCTGCTCTACCGCTCCATGCGGGAAATGCTCTTCAATATCCACAAGCATGCCGGTGTCGACGAGGCGGTGCTGACCGCCGATTTCAAAGACGACGGCGGCCTCGAGATTACCGTCGCCGATGAGGGCAGGGGCTTCGATCCGCAAGAAATCCCGAACCGTTCGACGGAGCATTACGGCATCCTCAGTATCGTCGCGCAGATCCGGGCGATGGGCGGTTGGGTAGTAATCGATTCCGCCGTCGACCGGAACACCCGTATAGCCATGGGGTTGCCGTCGGATGTGCTTCTAGTGAGCAAAAAGGATCAGCCGGCCGACCGGGATGACGACAACGATCTTTACAGGCAGAACCGTGAGTACATGGAAAAGCTCGCCAGGGAGAAAAACACGATTCTCCTTGTCGATGACCAGGAGGATTTACGCTACACCCTTCGCCTGATGCTCGAGGAACTCACCGATGACTATATCTGCCTCGAGGCGGGCGGGGGCGAACAGGCCATCGAGATGGCCAGGGAATATACGCCGCAACTAGTATTGATGGATGTGAGTATGCCGGGGATGAGCGGTGTCGAGGCGACCAGAAAAATCAGGGAGGAGCATGACGATATCGCTGTGATCGGACTTTCCATGCACGACCGGGAAGATATGGAAAAGGCCATGCGCGAAGCCGGAGCCGACGGCTACCTCACCAAGGACTCCTCGCCCGAGATAATCCTCGAGACGATTGATACTCTCCTGGACCGCAATGCACCAGAGGCCGGGCAGGCGGAATAGAGGCAGACCACTCCGGGGCCACAGTGCATCCCCGCCACCGTCGCCGTTTTGGCATAGAGGGTCATGGGCGAGGCCCGCTTACAGATCTACAGCTTCTTTCCTTGATCCCCCCTCACGCTTGCTGGGAAACTCCGACGACGACAAAGGCATCGGGATCTATGCGTGATACGATAATTTTCATATCATATATTCGCGAGCGCAAGACCGCGAAAAAGAGCATGGTACGTTGGTCTCCGGAATAGCCGCCGACGATGTTCCAGTGCGACACGCCACGGTGCAGCTCATTCATGATCGCTTCCCGGATCGGGCCGGGATTCTTGCTTATGATGGTGAGTGTCCTGGTCTGCGAGGTGCCCTCAAGGACACACTCGGAAAAAATGCCCACTAAAACAAGGCTGATGACGGCCAGAAGCAGTGTCTTGGCGGAAAAAACCAGGCTGGCCAACACAATGATAAGAAGGTCGGTGAACAGAGAGGACTGGCTCATGGGGAAACCGCTCCTGTTGTAGATGATGCTGGCCGTCACCGACGTGTCGCCGATGGTGCCGCCGAACCGGTGGATGGTCCCGGTGCCGAAACCGTAAAGCACCCCGGCATAGATGGAGGCTAGAAGCGGGTCCTGGGTCAGGGGAAAGTGGCCGCTCCATCGGGGCAGATAGACAATAAAGATCTCGCTGCCCCTCTCATTCTAGGTGATGACGCTTACCTGGCCGTTGCGCTCCAGGTAGACACGTCGGGCACTCGTGGGTGATTCAAGCCCGTGAGAGCGTAAAGCGACTTTGAGGTCATGTTCGGTCATACCGGCTTTGGCGAGCTCTTTATGGAGGATGTGTCCATCCTCCACCAGGAGTACCTCGCGGCCTTTGAACATATGTCCCAGGGTTTTGCTGTAAAGCGCTGCTTTTATCATGAGATTATGAACAGCCACCAGGGTAAAGGCGGCGGCGATCGTTGCCAGAAAAGGGGCGTTTGCTGTAAGTGTCCTGCTGAGAATCGAGCCTAGAATGACCGCCAGGACAATGTCGAGACTGCCGAATTTACCGTAAATCCGGTTTTTCCCCATGCGCACCAGCAACAAAGCGACGAGGAAGATCGCAAGTGCCCGAATGCACATCTGCCACCAGAGTATGGTGGCGCCTTCGCTGCCGATAAAGGTGTGAATGTTCATTTGTCACCAATCCAGGGTTCATGTAGCGGTTGTGCTTCGATGCAACGATCTATTGGTCACCATATTTTACGAAAAGGCATATCCTAAATCCATTCTCTTCGGGGCAAGTATGCCAGATACGAGGGCAATGTGATGAGCTTTGTACGGAGTTCAGGCATAGATATAGCAAGAAGAATGCCGTGGAGCCGATAGTCGAAAAAGATCTACGCTACGTGTATAGAAACCGCAACCTGAATACAGAAGACGAGCACGGCTGTCTGTCTGCAAGCAAATGCCCAATCTCAAAATTCCAGGAAAAGAAAGAGTTCATGAAAAATTCTATGGCAGTTCTACTCGGACGAGTCTCTCCAGAGCGGGAGGAAATGTGTTGGGAGAAGAAACCATGAATGCCAGTAAAGACAAGGAAACGGAAAGCAATATCTCTTTATCGGACGGGAAGAAGGACTCTGCGCATCCGACAGAACGGGAGGTGGAACGGAAGGAAGAGGAACAGGAATTTACCCCGGTAATCATCAAGCGTGTCGACGAAGCCCTCAAGCATCCCGACGATATTCTCGAAAAGGCCATCAGCGAAGGACTGGAACAGTTGAACAGAGCCTTTTTCTCCCTGCTCCTCTCGGCAATGGCCGCAGGCCTCATCCTCGGGTTTACGGCCATGTCCGTGGCCATCGCCCAAAGCCAGATGCTGCTGCTCAACCCCGATGTCTCCCCGCGGCTGGCCACGGCGCTTGTCTACCCACTGGGCTTCGTTCTCTGTATTATGAGCGGCACCCAGCTTTTTACCGAACATACGGCAACGGCGGTTTATCCGATTCTCGATAGACGCGGCAAGGTTACGAAAATGCTGCGGCTGTGGCTGGTGGTTATCGTTGGCAATCTACTGGGAGCGGCGGTAAGCGCATCCTTTCTCATTCTGGCCGAAGGAGTCATTCACGCCGAGATGGGCTATATCGAAATAGGCAAGCACCTCGTCGCCTACGATACCAGTCCTCTGTTCTTCAGCGCCCTGCTGGCCGGCTGGCTCATGGCCCTGGGAGCCTGGCTGGTGATGTCGACAGCACCGGCAATGAGCCAGATGGCCTCCATCTATATCGTTACTTTCATTATCGGCATCGGTGGCCTTCATCATTCCATCGCCGGTTCGGTGGAAATATTCACCGCCTATATGATCAGCGATCTTTTCACGCCATATCAGGTGGTGCGTTTCGTTCTCGTGACAATACTTGGCAACCTTGTCGGCGGTTCGATCTTCGTCGCCCTGCTCAACTACGGTCATATCCGCCACACCCAGAAGACCTAGGAAGTACAGGAATTACCCAAAGGGACACCGGGGACACTGAAAACCATAGAACGGAGAAGCGTTTTCAGCGACGGCTATGGACACACTTAATACGAGCTATGTAATCCTCGGGGTGACGGCGCTTCTACAATCTACCAGCCCATGCGTTCCAGACCGAAGAGAAAACCTACCATGACAAGGGCGGCCGGCACAATTACCAGCCAGACGTTTTCTATGCCGAGAAGATCTATAAGCGTCTTGTCGCCGAATTCGCCGACATGCAGCACATTTTTCTCAAGCTTGGGATAGACGGCTGCGTAAAGGGCCGCTCCTATCATGATACCGATAACGCCGCCAATGAGGGCGTCGAGGGCCCCGTGGCCGACGGCGCCGACAGAGGTACCCGGGCAATAGCCTAAAAGGGCAAAGCCGACACCGAAGAGTAATGGCCCCGGCAGAGTGGAGCCAAGAGAACCCGATTTCTTGTGCAGCTGCACCCACCCTGCTGCGCGCATGGCATAGATACCGATCATGCCGGTGACAATTGCTGTGAGGATGACCTTGACCACGGTGAAATCCTCGAGCAGCAGCTGCCTCATGATGACCTCGTAGTCGCAGACACCGCCTTTTTGCAGGAGAAAACCGAAAGCAAAGCCGATGAGGAGGCCGAAAATATATTGTTTGCCTGACTGGTGTGCAAAAATGTTCTCCATGTAGCCTCCTTTAAAAACGATACAGCAGCATGGCGACGATGACGCCGCCGGCAAAGAAACAGATAACGGCAAGCCAGCTGCTGATGACGAGCTGCAACGTTCCGCTGATACCGTGGCCGCTGGTACAGCCTTTTCCCCACCTGGCGCCGAATCCGACGCAGATGCCGCCGATAACGGCGACCACGAGGCGCAAAAACAGGTCTGAACCAAAACGTTGTTGCCACATCTCGGGAATCCACAGCCAGCGGATGTCGCTTGCCAGCCAGGCGGCGGTAAGCGCACCCAGAAAAAGGCCGGCGACCAGCATCCATTCCCAGTCGATGGTTGGAGGATTTTCCCGGTAATAGAGCTTGTCCCTCACCTTGGGTCCGCGTACGGCCTCCTCGATCATTCCTGCACTCTTGGCAAGTGCCGTAGATACGCCAATGGGGTGATTCGACAGAAGAAAGGCAAGCCAGGAAAGGATGCCGATGCCAATGCCAACAAGGTAGGGCGACCAGGTTGGGGTTTTGAAAAATTCTATAAAGATGTCCATGGGATTCAGCCTTCTTTCATTTCACAGCCGACGTTTTTGCAGGCCTGCATGGAGCCGAGGCTGTCCTCGACCTGGTCGAAGCCGTTCTTTTTGAGGATGGAGGCGGCGATGATGGCCCGCTTGCCGCTGCCGCAGAAGGTGACAACCGGCTTGCTGCGATCGAGCTCGTCTAGTCGATCAGGCAGTTCGCCTAGGAAGATATGGATGGAACCGGACAGTCGTCCCTGTGTATATTCGTCTATCTGCCGTACATCGAGCAGGATGAAATCGGTGTTTTCTTTGAGTCGCATGTCCAGATCCGCGGCGTGTACGGCGCCTATCCTGTCGTAGTCGTATCCTCCCACTTCCCAGCTGTGCATGCCTCCTTTGAGATAGCCGGTGACGCAGTCGAAGCCCAGGCGGGTGAAGTGAACAACCGCCTGGCGAACCTGTTCCTCTGCCTCGGCAATGAGGATAATATCTCTGCCGTACTCAAGGAGGTAGCCGGCATATGCCGGAACCATTTCCTCCGGGATAGCCAGGCTGTCCGGGATAAAGGCCCCGGCATATGCCTCCGGACTGCGAAGGTCGACAAGGACGGCTCCAGCATCGCGGGCGGCTTTGACCTCGGCGGCTGAAAGCGGCCGAGGGACAGGCAGACCCTTGAGGGGCGGCTGGCCGTTCTGATTGTATTCCTCCATTTTTTTGAAATAGGGAGGTTTATAGTGATGCTCGTTTACTTTGTAGTCGATAAATTCTGCCCGGTCGGTCTTCTGTAGAACCGGGTTGTGCTGTCGTTCGTATCCCAGGGTCGAAAACTCACGCGAAGCCATGCCGCCTCCGCAGACAGAGCCGGCCCCATGAGCCGGACAGAGAATTGTCTGATCCCCCAGGGGCAGAATCGTCTTGAAAATCGAATCAAAAAGGAGTCCAGCAACTTCCTCGGCACGGTCGGGGAAAAAATCCGTGCGACCTACATCGCCGATGAACAGGGCATCCCCTGTGAAAACGGCTACAGCATCATCGCCGAAATTGGTGTCTTTTATGACGATGGAGATGGACTCGTCTGTATGGCCAGGTGTTTCCAGAATTTCGAGCCTCAAATCGCCCAGGGTGAAACTGTCTCCTTCGTTTACATCCTCGCCATAGGCAAAATCTATCTTGCCACCGTGATGGATTGCAGCGCCTGTTTTGCTGGCGAGATCCTGCGAGCCAATGACGTAGTCTTCGTTGCGATGGGTTTCAAAAATCCGGGTTATGCGCATTCCCCTGGCGGCGGCTGTGTCTATGTAAATTTGACAATCGCGCCGGGGGTCGATGACTGCCGCTTCGCTGCCGTCTCCGATAATATAGCTGAGGTGCGCTATGCCTTCGGATTTAATCTTTTCAAGAAACATCGGTATCCTCCTGGTGTTGTGAACATTTTTCCAAGCATGTAGGCCCTTTTTCGAAAAAGGCAACCGTTGTCTGTGGCACGTTGTGGTATGGAAGGTGCTTGAAATCGTGCAGTATCTCTAGCAACTACCAATCAAAAAGCAATATGCATACCATAATGCTATGCACGTATCTCTTCCCCCTTGTATACAGGTTTCCATGGTTCCGCTGACGAGTTCAGCGATAACAGTGACATTGTTGCTGGCCAGGCCTGAGCCTTTTGCGGTGATAGCGGACAAAAATCTGCCGGCCGGATTTTTCCTGCTGGGCAGGATTAATGTCCTCTCTGGCAGGAATGAATTTCCGCAGCCCCGAGTAAAATCCTGGCGGGCGGCTTCTTCCGTCAGTCAAGGGTCCGCCTTTTTTCACAGGCACAAGCTTCTAATTCCGTGAGAAAAATTTGTTGCATGGCATATATTTCGCATCAGCACAGTTGAAACGTGATCCGGGTGTGGCTCTGTCGTGAAAAGCCGGGTCCCGATACGCGGAAAACCTACGATGGAACAAGACGATCAGAAGACAAGGTTGCCAACAGTCAGCTGACAAAGGAGAATGGAAAAAATGATAGGAACTCTACTCAAATTAGGCGGGTATGCATTGCTGGCGCGAGAGGCTGTGGATCTTGTGGCCTCATCGCAGTATCATCAGGAAAGGGAGCAGAGCAGAAAACAGATTGTCGGCACCGTTTCCGGGACATTGGCCGGTGTGGCCATCGGTGTGGGCATAGGCATCCTCATCGCCCCGAGGCCGGGCCGGGAAACCCGAGAGATGTTGACCGAGGCCGCCTGCGAACAGGTCGATAAACTGCAAAGCAGCCTCAGTGATAAAACACAGGAATTGAGCGAATGCCTGAGCCAGTCGCTGGAGGGGCAGAAAGAGACTGAAAACTCCTGATTTCCAAGGACTGTCAATAATTGATAGACCTGGAGCACGAGACACGACGTTATATTCCACTGCGGAGAAAACGGAGCAACCCATGACTTTTACGCTCACACTTGAAGGTATTTTCTTGATCGTTCTCGGTCTGTTGGGACTGGCCATAGGAATCTACCTGTTGGTTGTTCTCAAAAACGCCAACCGGCTTATTCAGAATGCCAACAAGGCACTTGAGGATAATAAAACGAATATTGACCATCTTTTGAACCACCTGGAAGAACTCAGCGGCAACACGGCGCATTTCAGCGGAGAGGTGAAAAAGCAGTTCGAGAAGAATGAGGTGCTGGTCAGCTCAATGCTCAAGACGGGGGCTGATTCCATGCTGCTGGTCAACGATGCCACCAGCAGGATACGTACGCTTGTCGCCAATTTTAATGATATCGTCACACTGGCTAATAACCTCATCAAAAAATTCAAATAGAGACATAGGTCTCTCGCGTCACCGGAGGCGGCAGCCAAATTTCTAAAAAATACCAGTTGCCGTCTCAGGCAAAGGAGGAGCAATGAAAAAGTATTTGAACTGGCAAACCAAGAAAAACAACTCCACAGGGAAAATTGTGTTCGGCACCGTTCTCGGTCTGGCCGCGGGCTTTACCGCTGGTATGCTCACCGCCCCGCGCTCCGGCAGGGAAACCAGAGACATTCTCACTGCCAAAACCAATGAGACCCTGGAAAAGGTTGGCGGTACCATTGCCGAAAATAAGGAGAAGGTAAGCGCACACGGCAAGGAACAGGTTGATAAGATAGCCGATAAGCTCAGTTGATATATCGATGCTGTGTGCGGCAGGCGTCTCAAAAGGAGGGCGCCATGCCGTTGAGTCAACAGGCCTGCGAAGATAAGGGCTGGTAAAATCCCAGCCCTTATCGCTTTTTGTCTCATGGCTCGATGAAAATCACCGTATGCCTGCAGGTATCTATTTCTTTTCGATGAGCTTGAGAAATTTTTCCTGCTCACCTTCAATCATCTTGTAGCAGTATGTGTCCTCATCGGGAAAGAAGCCTGCTTTTACCTCCTTGACATAATCCTCCATGGCGGCGGTTATGGTTTCGGCGATATTGCAGTATTTCTTGACGAATTTCGGGGTAAATGCCTGAAACTGACCGATCAGGTCGCTGACGATCAGCAGCTGGCCGTCGCAGTGAGGCCCGGCGCCGATGGACATCACCGGAATCTCCAGTTTTTCCCAAATACATTTCTGCACTTCCGCGGGCACCGCCTCCACCAGGATCATCTTCGCTCCAGCTTCCTGGACGGCCAGGGCGTCCTCGATTACCAGTTCCGCTGTCTCCGCCGTCCTCCCTTGAGCCTTGTGGCCGCCGAGCTGGCCGGAACTCTGTGGAGTGAGGCCGATATGACCGATGACGTTGATGCCGGCATCGGTTATGGCACGTATGCGGCTGGCAATGCGGACGCCGCCTTCGAGCTTGATGGCATCGACATCGGCTTCCTTGAGGAAGCGGATGGCGTTATCCACCGCCTGCTCATCCGAGGACTGATAGGATCCCAGGGGCATGTCGCCGACGACGAAACAGCCGGGTGCGCCTCGTCGCACTGCCTCGCTGTGGGCGATGCACTGGTCCATGGTCACCGGCACGGTGGAACTGTAGCCGTAGACGCACATTCCCAGACTGTCGCCGACGAGGATCATATCCATGCCGGCGGCCTGGGCGAACTGGGCCGTGGGATAATCGTAGGAGGTGAGCCAGGCGATTTTTTCGCCGGCGGCTTTCATCTGGTATACATCAAAAATTGTTTTTCTGCGCATGGTATATCTCCTTTACGTTTCATTGAGGCCTATTTGAGAAAAAGCAGCTTTTTCTTAGATTATTCCTCGGCCCCTATGTCTTAATAATGAGCTTGAAGAGTGTGACAAGCCCTCTGTCTCAGAATGTCGTATCCTTCGGCCATGGCGCCTCGATATTACCGTCTGCGGTAAAGCGAATCGGCACTGCTTCGGTGATGATTTCCAGGGCGTTGTTGAGACGGGTCTGGGCCAGCAACGCCGTTGATACGAACATGTGGGTCAGGTCAAGGGTATTGCGGATGTGGACGATTTTGGCATCCGTGGAAGCGATATTACCGATGGTGGCCAGGGCCTTGTCGAGGATTTCCCGGTCGGTCTCATAGTAGGGTGGAATTGCGGCCATTTCCGGTTCGCAGGCGGAGAGGCAGTTGATGTAGGTGGCACTGCGGTCCATTTTGGCCACCAGTCGGGCAGTGGTGAAGTCGGCATTGCCGATGCCGGTGGCCATGCCCTGGCTTTTGGCGGTAAGGTCGCGGACGAAAATCCTACGGATTGCCGGCGTTTCCGGTACCGTACCGATGCGGATCACCGTCCGGCCGATGACGTTCTGATCCATGCAGGTACCGCTGATGTCTTTACCCATTTCATCAACAACAAGCAGGTCTATCTCGGCAAAGGGCAGGCGGGGCAGGAGTTCTTTCGCCGTCCGCAGCAGAGCCATGTCTGTTTCGATCATATCCTCGCTCCAGCAGGCGGTAATACTTCTGGTCTGATCGAGCTGGTTTTCGACTATGCCGAGACCGATGCTGACGGGTGCCTTATCGAGGATGACCCTGGCGTGTTCCATGAGTGTCGGGTAGTATCCATGTTCGAGCACAGCGTTGTGGTACTGCTCGGCACCTTTCTGTTTGCCCAGGCCGATAGTCATCATCTTTACCATACCGCTTTCCACCGACGCCTCAAAATCGGTGTGCGGTTTGACCCGGTTGATGACGACGATATGATCGGCGGAGGCGGCTGTCCTGTCGATATAGACAGGCAGCCCCAGCGCCGACTGTGCCAGTTCGACCACCTCCATATCTGAGCGGATGGGTGCACCTACTGTTTCGGCGGTGATACCGTAGCCGGCCAGCAGTTTGGTCTGGCCCTCGGCGGTGGCGCCGCCGTGCGAACCCATGGCGGGGATGATGAATGGTTCGGCGCCAAGGGATTGCATTTTTCTGACTACCGTCTGCAGGATAGGGATGATATTGGCGATGCCCCGGCTACCGGCGGTAATGGCCACCGTCTGACCGCTTTTAATCCTCTTGGCTGGGCGCAGGGCTGCAAGCTCTTCTTCGACCGCGGTTTCCACACACTGCAGATGATGGGTGGTGAAGTGCTGCTTGACCAGAGCGAGGTGGGGATAGTGCATGGGCGTCTCCTTATGAGGCCTCGGGTATGTGGGTGTAGGCCTTGGCCAGCAGTTCGATGGGATGGACGACGGAGCCTTCAAGCGAGTGGTGACGCAGACCGAACTCGAGTTGCATGGCGCAGGCGGGGCAGGAGGTGGCCAGATAATGTGCACCGCTCTGATCGTAGCCCGTCATCTTCCTGGCCAGGATCTGGCGTGAAGCATCAGGATGAAGAGCACCGTAGCTGCCGGCACCGCCGCAGCACATCTCTGCATCCTCCATTTCCACTCGTTTCAACCCGTCAATCTTCGCCAGCAGTTGCCTGGGAGCATCGGCCAGTTTCTGGCCGCGGGAAAGATGGCAGGGGTCGTGGACGGTGACGGTGGCATCGATTGTACCCGAGGGCTTTTCGATGCCTATTTCCAGCAGGAATTCGCTGACATCACGTATTTTTGCTACGAAAGTCCTTGATTTCTCCAGATAGTCGGGATCGTTTTCGAAGAGTTTTTCATACTCCTTCATGATGCCACTGCAGGTGGCGCAATCGCTGACGACGGCATCGGGCTGGAGGTGGAGGATGGTATCTATATTGTTTCTGGCGAGTTCCCGGGCTTCTTCGAAGTCGCCGCCGCTTAGATGAGGGCCGCCGCAGCAGACCACCGCCGGCGCATGCACTCGGCAGTGGTTGTGCTGGAGGACCTCAATGGTCGCCGCCCCGAATCTGCCGTAAAAGGCGTTGATGGCGCAACCGGCGAAATAGACGACAGTGTGTTTGACCTGTGGGGGTGTCCTGATAAGTTCCGGCAGCCGGGCCTTGAGCGATTTCTCCGGGATAGGCGGTAGCAGAGCCTCCGCCTTGCCGTAGTTGCGAAGAAGATTGAGGAAGCCGCTCTTGCGTACCAGGCTGCTGGCAAAACTTCGCTGGTAGAGGCGCAGCAGCCTGGCGAGCAGAGCCAGCCGGCCGCTGTGAGAAAAGATGCCTCGATAGGCAATCCGGTTAAACAGCGGCATGCCCTTGACGTTGTTGATTTCATTGCGGGCATGCATCATGATTTCGTCGGTGGGGACATTGGAGGGGCAGGCGGTAACGCAGGCCTTGCACAATAGACAACTTTTGAGATGCTCGCTGAGTTCGGCCTCCTCGCCCCAGGCATACTTTCCTTCCGCCACCATGCGAATGAGGCGGATTCGGCTCCTGGCGACATCGGTTTCCCGGCCGGTGATCAGATAGGTCGGGCAGACATCCTGACAGGTGCCGCAGCGGTTGCATTTGAGGGCCAGATCGAGAAGCTCCCTGTCGTTCAGCTTCTTAGTCATGGTCGCCTCCTCCGGAATAGAGATTGTCCGGAAACATGATGCAATGGGGGTCGAGCCTCTCCACTATCCTGGCGAACATGGCCGAGGGCCTGGCCGTTGGCACGAGAGTATGCCGGATTCCGGCCTGTCCATCGACAGCGGATTGCCAGGCCTCTTTGAACTCGTCAAAGCTCGTCTCCTCTGAATCGGCAGAGGAAAATTCGAGCAGACCGGCGCTGAGGTCAAAATCGTAACTACAGTGATATTTGGCGAGAAGTCGGAGAAGGGGGAATGTTTTTGCAAGCAGGCGTTTGTCGATAGCGGCGGTGTGGAAAATATCTCTCTTCATTGCCCGACGTCTGCAGGCATATTCCTCTGCCGCGGTATCGCGGTTACCTTCGCTGGTTTCAAGGCGCCATCCCGTTCCGAGCTGCAGACGATTGAGCTGAGAGGAGACCAGTTCGGAGCTGCCTTCGAGGCAAAGAACAAGGCGTATGTCAGCATGCTTCCTGTCGCCTATGAGATTGCAGGAACAGGGATCGGCCACCTTGGAGAGGATATCGACGCCTTCTTCGAGTGCCTCCTCAGCGTCGCTGAAATCCTTGACGGCGAGCAGCTCCTTTTCAGGGCGGGGAAGGAGCTTGAACGTTACCGAGGTTATGATGCCGAATCTACCCCAGGAGCCGCTCAACAGCCTGGTAAAGTCATAGCCGCTGACGTTTTTGACGGTCTTGCCGCCGGTGCTGACATGTTTGCCGTCGGTGGAAACGAAGCTCAGGCCCAGCACGTAGTCGCCGCTTGCACCGTAGCGGTATCTTTTCCAGCCGGAAAAATCAGAGGCCACCTGACCACCGACGGTCGAGTGATCGAAATCGGCGAGGATGGCCAGCTGCAGGTTGTGGTCCGTGGTCAGCTCCCGGACTGCCGCAGGCAAGGTGCCGCTTCCGCAGCGAAGGGAGAGGTTGCCGGGCTCAAATTCGCTGATCCGGTCCAGGCGGCGGGTGCAGACGGCGATACCGTGGTTCATGCGGCCCAGGACCTGGGCGATCCGCGTGCCACCGCCAAGGGCAATGAGGGGGACTCCGGAGGCGGTGGCGAAGCGCACTATCTCCTGAATCTCTTCGACTGATCCGGGGCTGACCAGCAGCTGCGGTCTGTGCTGCTGCATAAAGCCGTAATCACTCACTTCTTCACTGACGGTGACATGATCTGTTCCGCAGATAGAGCTCATCGACTCGATTATTGCATCGCTGCACGCGTCTTTATCTGTCATCGCCGACCTCCGCCAGATCGAGGATCTTGCCCCTGTTGAGGATGAGGGCGGGGTCGAGAGCCTGTTTGACATCTTTCATGAACTCTATATCCTCCGGGGCGAAGGCCATGGGGAGGTACTGTTTTTTTTCTATGCCGATGCCGTGCTCGCCGGTGAGGGTGCCGCCGCAGTCGAGGGCTGCTTTGAATATTTCCCCGGCCGCCTGCTCAACACGCTCTTTTTCCTGGAGATCAAAGGGGTCGTAGAGCAGATGCGGATGCAGATTACCGTCGCCGGCATGAGCCAGCTGGGCGATGGTGATGTTATATTGGGAGGCGATATCGGCAACGAATTTGAGCATCCCCGGCAACCGGTGCCTGGGAACCGTGACATCCTGGACCATATATGCCGGCTTGATTCGTCCCAGGGCGCCGTTGCCGGAACGTCTGGCCTGCCAGAGATCCTGGCGCTGCTGCTCGGTGGTGGCCAGGGTGACCTCGGAGGCTCCTGTTTCCTCGGCTATGGCGATGATCTGCTCCGCCTGGCCGTCGAGTTCCTCGTTGCAGCCGTCGATTTCGATGAGCAGCAGGGCCTCGGCATCCCTGGGCAGGCCGAGCTGGAGAAAATCGTCAACGGCTCGAACCATGGTCCTGTCCATTATTTCAAGAGTGACCGGGATGATGCCGCTGCTGATGATCTTTGCTACGGTTTCGCCGGCGCCTTCAAGCGAATCGAAGACGGCCATGAGTGTGCGCACGGATTCGGCAATGCGTACCAGGCGCACCCGGATTTTGGTGATGATGCCGAAGGTGCCCTCGCTGCCGCAGAAGATTCCGGTGAGGTCGATTCCAGGAAAAAATCTATTGTTGCCGCCCAGCTCGACAACCTCGCCATCGGCGAGGACCACTTCGAGTCCCAGCAGGTGATCTTTCGCGACACCGTACTTGACGCCGCGCATGCCGCCGGCACCCTCGGCGATATTGCCGCCGAGGGTAGCGACCCGGAGGCTTGCCGGATCGGGGGCGTACATCAAACCATGGGTCTGAGCGGCATTCTGCAGGGCCATATTGGTTACCCCCGGCTCCACCAGTGCCGTCTGGTTGATCTCGTCGATTTCGAGGATGCTGTTGAGACGGTTAAGGGCCAAAATGATGCCGCCCTGATCGGCGACGCAGCCACCGCTGAGATTGGTGCCGGCGCCCCGGGCGATAACGTTGATTTTCTGCTGCTGCGCCAGGTGCATACAGCGGCTGACCATCTCTGTATTTTCAGCGATCACCACCGCCTCCGGCATGCCGTAGAAGGGCGATGAATCGTAGCTGTATGCCTCCATGCTGATTTTCGAGCTGAGCACATTGTCTTTGCCGAAAATCTGCATAAGTTCATTCATGATCTCCTTCCCTATCATCTTCTGGCTCCTGTCTCTTGCGATATTGTCATCTGTCTCTTTTTTTCCATGGTCCTTGGCTGGACTCTCGGGTGATAAGTGTACAACAGGACCAGGCCTGTGCCAATGGTGGTCCTGATCTGTCTCTACATGAGCAGGGTCGGGAGCCACATCGATATTGCAGGAAAATAGGTGATAAGTCCCATGGTTGCTAATGAGACGAAAAGATACCACCAGTTGGCCCGGACGACCTGCTCGATTTTCAATTTGGTAAGACCGCAGGAGACGAAGAGGTTGACGCCCAGGGGAGGGGTTATCATGCCGATGGCCAGGTTGGCAACCATGATGACGCCGAAGTGCACGGGATTGACCCCCATCTCCATGATTACCGGAAAAAAGATCGGAGCCATGATAATGATGGCGGCATTGGTCTCCATGAAGGTGCCGATCACCAGCAGCATGATATTGATAAGCACCAGCAGCATGATCGGGTTGGAAGTGATGCCCAGAAAAAGCTCGGCGATCTGGGCCGGTATGGCCTCGCGGGTAAGAATAAGTCCGAAGGCGGAGGCCGTGGAGATGATCAGCATTACCAGCGATGAACTAATGGCGGACTTTTTCAGTATTTCTGGAATGTCTGAAAACTTCAGCTCCCGGTAGACGAAGATGCCGACGAAGAGGCCATAGACCACGGCGACGTTGGCGGCTTCGGTGGGGGTGAAGATGCCCCCGTAAATGCCTCCTAAAATGATCACCGGCATCAGCAGGGCCAGAATGGAATCTTTGAAGGTGTACAGGATCTCTTTCGAGGAGGCTGGCGTATCGCCCATATAGTTGTTTTTACGGGCGGTGATGTAGGCCACCAGCATGAGCACGCCACCGAATAGGGCGCCGGGGATGAACCCGGCCATGAACAGTTGGCCGATGGAGGTGCCAGTGACAACGCCGAAGGTGACCATGGGGATGCTTGGAGGGATGATGACCCCTATGTATCCGGCCGAGGCCTGGGTGGCCGTGGCGAACTCCTTGGAGTAGCCCTGGCGGACCATGGCCGGAATCATGATGGAACCAATGGCGGCCACCGTCGCCGGTGAGGACCCGGAAATTGCCGCAAAAAACATCGAGGCCAGGATGGTTACCAGCGAGAGTCCTCCGGAGAGCGCACCGATAATGGAGTTGGCGAAGGCGATGAGCCGTTTGGAGATGCCGCCCTTTTCCATGAGATTGCCGGCTATCATAAAAAACGGGATGGCCATCAGCGGGAAAGAATCGATGGAGGCAAAAAGTTTCTGGCCGACGACGATGAGCGGCACTGAGTCGCTGACGACGATGGAGACGATGGTTGCCAGACAGAGACTTGCGGCGATGGGGACGTTGCAGATCACCAGCAGAGCGAACACCCCGAACAGGACATACATCATGACTTAACCTCCCCGTCATTTTTCCATTTACCATAGGCTGCCTGGAGAAAACGGATGCTCATGAGAACGGCCCCCACCGGCACGGCCAGATAGGGGATGTACATGGGAATCTCCATGGCCGGTGAAACCTGTTCCATCTCATGAATACGCAGAACAACCTGCATGGAGAGGACAAAGACCAGCAGGCAGAAAATCTGCGTCAGTACCGCCGAGATCAAGATCATCAGGCGCTGCAGTTTCGAAGGGAAAAAACTGACAAAGGCCTCGACGCCGATATGAGCGCCGGTTTTCGCCCCCATGCTGGCTCCGAAGAAAACGGCCCATACCATAACGTAGCGGGCAAGTTCTTCGGACCATGGCAGGGATCCCTTGACGACGAAACGGAAAAAAACCTGAAGAAAAATGACGATGATCATCGTACCCAGGAGCACGGTCACCGCGCCCTTTTCGAATCTGTCCAGCCACACTGATAATCTGGTAAACACCGCTTCCATGAGAGATACTCCTTGCAAGGTCGGCATGCCGCCACGAGCAGTCGGGAGTAAAAGTCCTGCGTGTGGAAGCTTTCATTCCCATCCTGCATGGCCCTGTGGGCGGAGGGCAACGGGCAGGGGCGGTTGGCCGGGGGGGATTGCCCGGAACGAATCTGTTGTGGTAGTGTCGGGTTGCCGGAATGGAAAACTCTCCCCGGCAACCCGCAGGCCACTGTTTATTGTTCCTTTACTTTTTCAATGGTTTCGGCGCCGGTGACCTTCTCGTACTCTTTGTATACCGGCTGCATGGCCGCAGCCCACTCATCCTTGTCGACCTTGGAGATGGTCACCCCTTTGGAGATAAGGTCCTCCATGAGATCTTTGTCCATCTGGGCGATTTGATTGCGCTCATAGTCTCGAGCTTCTTCGGCGGCTTCTTTGATCGCCTGCTGCTGGGTATCGTCGAGCTTTTTCCACACAGTTTTGCTGATGAGAAAGGGCGAAGCGGCGTAGAAATGGCCGGTGAGCGAGAGATAGTCCTGAACTTCAAAGAAATTGGAGGTATAGAAAACGGGAATGGGATTTTCCTGGGCATCGACGGTTTTCTGCTGGAGGGCGGTAAAAAGCTCGCCGAATGCCATCGGTGTGGGATCTGCCCCTATCACCTTGAAGGACGCCATATGGATCTTGTTTTCCATGGTGCGTATCTTCATGCCTGCCATGTCTGCGGGTTTTTTCAGGTCCAGGCGGGAGTTAGAAACATGGCGGAAGCCATTTTCCCAGTAGGCCAAACCGATAATCCCCTTTTTCTCTAGTGACTTCATGATTTCCTGGCCCACCGGGCCGTCGACGGTGGCATGGGCTCCTTCGGGGGTTTTGAAAATGTAGGGCAGGTCAAACACCAGGAACTGGCTGGAGAATCCAGACAGGGGAGCGGTGGAAACCAATGTCATGTCGAGGGTGCCGAGCTGCAGTCCTTCGATCATTTCCCTCTCATTACCAAGTTGGGAGCTGTGAAAAACATCGACTGTGACAGTACCGGCGGTTTTTTCTTCGACCAGTTGGCTGAATTTTTCGAGTCCCAGCTGGTAGGGATGAGTGGGGGCCAGCACATGACCGGCCTTGAGAGTAACGTTTTTTGCGGTGGCGTTGACGAGGGCCAGGGAAAAGAGGGTAATACTTGCAGCGGTGAAGACAAGTGCAGCTTTTTTAAACATGGTTCTCCTCCTAATGGATTGGATTTACGTGCAAAAAATCTACTTACGCTAACGTCTATGTAATCGGCGTTAACCGTGATTACCCTTGACATTTCCAACTGGAGTGTAGCATACTACACGTCACATATCTGATCAAGTTATTTATTCATTACACCATTCGTCGGTACACCCAAAGGGTAATAAAAGATCGGTGTGTCAGTGATAAACCAAAATATATCAACACCATGTGTGTTTTTGATGAAAGGGTTCGTCGTTGACGAGGCTGGGAGGCGATGTGAAATACTTATTGAAAAATGGGTGCTAAGAATAATCGCTGTCGATTACTACCGTGCCTGGGGAGCCGGAGGAGCAGGAAGGGTATATCTTCTGGTGTGTCAACGCACTCTCGTCTCTTTTTCTTCTCACCGAGCGACCAAACAATGTTTTCTGTCGATGCATTGTATTTTCTTGTGAAATATTCATGGTAATCGTGCATAGTGTAGGATCTATAAGAGATCTAGCTTCGCAGTTGTGCGACCGCAGAGCATATCTAATGTACGGAAACCGTTTACTATCACTACTCGGAACTATCATCAGCAGAGAATTATGGCAGGAAAAATCGTCAAGGTACCGTCGCTAAAAGAGCAGGTATATTTCTATCTCAAAAACGCCATTGTCACCAGCGAGTTGGCATTGGAAACCACTTACTCTGAAAAGTGGGTGGCGGATCGCCTGGAGGTTTCGCGAACGCCGGTACGGGAGGCAGTACTGCAGTTGCAGCAGGAAAACTTTATTGAGGTTCTCCCCTATAAAGGTTTCAAGGTCAAGCGCCTCTCCCTTGATGATGTCCGTGATACCTTTCAGATACGGCTGGCGCTCGAAGGCTTTTGTGTCATTCATATCGCTCAGAATATTCACCTGCCCGCCGTCAGCAAGGTACTCGATGCCCTGGATACCTGTCTCGATAAAATGTCAGGTCACTCTGGTGAAGATGGTGTTCATAGTTTTGTCGAGCAGGACGCACGTTTTCATCGTCACATAATTGATTACGCCAATAACGAGAGACTGATCTCCATGTACAATGATATCCGTTACCGCTTTGAAAGAATAACCCTCAGAGTTTTAACCAATCCGGGGAGAATGCAAGGCACCGTCGCCGAACATCGCCGGATTGCCGAAAGGATAGGCGAGGGAAAGGCCTGGGAGGCCTACCAGGCCATCCAGGAGCACCTTCATGAAACCCAGAAGATTATGGAGTTGAAATCGGCTGAAAAGAGATAGTCCTCTGGATCAATTTTTTTCCTTCTCCCTTCTCCCTTCTCCCTTCTCCCTTCTTTTTTCTTCGTGTACAACCTGTCAGATTCCCACTCTTTAATAAAAAAATTCTTCCCTGTGCAATAACGGGAAAAATCTCCAGATACTCTCAAATTTCCGGGAAGTGTTGGCGTCAGGAGCGTGTCGAAGTCGGCAGTCACAGCTTCGATCTCCCGACGGTCAAGATCGACACCGACCAGTCCGCCGCCGGGATGGGAGAGCGTCGGTTTGGCGCGGTCCTCGGTCTTTTTGGTGCGCCTTCTTGGCGACTTCCAGCGAAGGATTATGCTGAATCGAATGCTGTGGAAAACACTGCTGGCGACATACTTCCATGTGGTTTTCATACAGCGGGCAGAGTATTGTTATGGTGGAAGGGGAATTTATCCCTGGACAGGAAAGTGCTTTTGCCCCGTGGTGATTTCTGGTGCCTTGCCGCTCTGGCAAAATGAGGACTATTGCCGGGGTGAGGCTGGCATTACCTGTGAGGAAAGAAAATGATCAAAAATCGCAGGAAGAGACGTGTGATAGCGACGGCTGCAGCGCTGATCTCTCTGGTGCTTGTAGTCGGCGCTGTTGTCTGGGTGGTCCAACTCAGCAGAATCGTGGAGACCCGGTTTGACGGCCGGCGCTGGGCGGTACCGGCAGCAGTGTATGCCCGGCCGTTGGAGATATATCCGGGGCTGCAACTTGCGCCCGAGCGATTCGAATGGGAACTGCAGTTGGCCGGTTATCGCCTTGAAGAGCCGGTAACGGCAGCCGGAGGCTATCGCCGAGATGGCGGCAGATTTGAGCTTATCGGCCGTGAATTCACTTTCGCCGACGGTTTCGAAGCGGAGAAACGACTGATGGTGGACTTTAAAAACGGTCGCATCCAGTCTCTTGTACTACAGCCCGAGGGCGGGACAATCGATTTTGTCCGTCTCGATCCAGCCCGTATCGGCAGCTTTCATCCCCTGGTCCATGAAGACAGGATAGTCATTGGCGCCAGCGAGGTGCCTGCGCTTCTCGCCCAGACGCTTATAGCTGTCGAGGACAGAAATTTTTATGGGCACTGGGGCATATCGCCGTCGGGCATGCTCAGGGCCCTGTTGGCCGACATACGTGCTGGCGCGGTCGTTCAGGGCGGCAGCACCTTGACCCAGCAGCTTGTCAAAAACTTCTTCCTGACCCGGGAGCGCTCCATCTCCCGCAAGCTTCGGGAGATGGCGATGGCCCTGATCCTTGAAGCGCAGTATTCCAAGGAGGAAATTCTCACGGCCTACATCAACGAGGTCTTCCTTGGCCAGGATGGAGGGCGGGCCATACACGGTTTCGCCCTCGCCAGTCAGTTTTATTTTCGACGGGATCTCCGTGATATGACCACGGCCCAGATCGCTACCCTTGTCGGAATGGTTAAGGGGCCGTCGCTCTACAACCCCAGGCGCCATCCGCAAAGGGGGTATGACCGCCGGCAGACGGTTCTGCGGATCATGTTTGATCAGGGAGTGATTTCCCAACAGGAATACATCAACGCCACCGATCAGCCGTTAACCGAAGTACAGCCGCAGGTCGGCGGCTTTAATCGATTTCCGGCTTTCGTCGAGCTGGTGCGGCGCCAACTTGAAAAGGAGTACCGACCGGAGGATCTCAGAAAACAGGGGCTGCACATATTTACAAGCCTCAATCCCTGGGTTCAGCAAAGTGCGGAGAAGCAGCTTGCGGCTACGCTGCAGGAGCTTGATGCCGGCCACAAAGAGGCAGCCATCGAGGCTGCGGCGGTGATCACCGCCCATCAAACCGGGGAGGTGCTGGCCGTGATTGGCGGCAGAAAGGCGCGGCAACCAGGGTTCAATCGTGCCCTCGACGCCTCTCGCTCCATCGGTTCGCTGATCAAGCCAGCCATTTATCTTGCCGCTCTCGAAAAAGGCTATACCCTGGCAACCCCTCTGGAGGACCGGGCGGTCGTTGTCGACCAGGATAACGGCGGCTGGCGGCCGCAAAATTACGACCACCAGGAGCATGGACGAGTGGGGCTCTACCAGGCACTGGCACACTCCTACAATCTGGCGACGGTGAGGCTCGGTCTCGAAGTCGGTATAGAAAACGTGCTGTCAACACTTACCAGACTCGGTCATGAGCCAAAGGTTGAAGCCTATCCCTCGGTACTGTTGGGCGCCGTTGCCATGTCGCCGCTGGAGGTTGCCAGGATCTACCAGACCATTGCCTCGGCGGGGTTCTCTCTGCCGCTGCGATCAATCCGGGAGGTGACGGCGAGCGACGGCACTCTGCTCAGACGCTATGCCCTCGAAGTAGAGCAACGTTTTTCATCGGTACCGGTGTATCTTCTCCATCATGCCTTGACCCGGGTCATGTCCGAGGGTACCGCGCGGGTCGCTGCCGTAGAGAAGAAGCAGCATTTCGCCGGTAAAACGGGGACCACCAATGAGAAGAGGGACAGCTGGTTCGCCGGATACGGAGGCAAGCATCTGGCGGTGGTCTGGCTTGGCAACGATGATAACTATCCCATTCCATACTCAGGGTCCGGCGGAGCCCTGCCGGTGTGGGCGGCAATCATGGAAGCGCTGCAAGAAGAATCTGCCGCCATGGTTGAACCGCCTGAGATCGAGTGGCAAAGAATAGACCCGGAGAGTTTGCGGCCCGCCACCATATTTAACCGAGGCGGTACGCTTCTGCCCTTTCCCTCCGCCGCTGCGCCAGGGAGGCAGGGACCCTTTGACCGAGAAATGCGTGCACTTGAAAACGCGGTAGAAGGTATCCTCCAGCGAGTGGATGAGGCGATGAAATAAAATATTCTCACTACCTAACTCGTAAGGTTTGGTATGTGTGTACCACCTAATTTCAACGAACAGCGGATCGGAAGAAATCTTTTCACGGAACGCCATGAACCTATCTCCGTGGCCCCACAGCCGGCGTCCGGACTGCTGGACACCCGAGAAAGGACCTGTCCCGACCCTTTTTGAGAAGTTCAGGCTGGTGTGAACGATACGTGCATTTCTGGTGGTTATCACATTTGTTCCGGTACCACCCGGGCGTTGCCAGGCCAAATGTATCGACTACCTAAAAAAACACAAATACAATCTCTTGTTGATTTGGTATTTGCGAGAGAACACAAAGAGGTGAGAAGATGATTGTCCTACGGGAAGAGAGACAGAGAGGTCCGCAGAACTGGCGCAGTGCTCTTGGCATTTTGCTGATGGCGCTTGTCCTGCTGCAGGGCTGTGCAGGCCGCCCTTCATATGAACCCTCGATAGATTCCGGAGTGCAGGAGAGAGCGGAAGTCGATCCCTTTGCGGGAGAGGGACCGGCCGCCTCTCTCTACCTCCAGTCCCGGCAGGCCCTGGAGGCAGGCGACAGCCAGCGGGCGGAGATGATCCTGGAGAGGGCTTTGCGCATAGAGCCAGCAAATCCTCTCTACTGGCATACCAAGGCCCGGTTGCGTTTTCAACAGGGCGACTATCCCCAGGCTATCGAGCTGTGCCGTAAGTCAAACAGCCTGACCGGCAGCAACCGGCGGCTCAGGGCGAAGAACGATCACCTCATCGAGCAGGCCAGAGAGCAGATGTGAGCAGCATTCCACATTAATGCAGCTATATCAATATACCGGTTGGTCGAGTATGTTGAGAGGCAGGGCGGTTTTTTTGATCACGGTGCGCAGGGCGAAGGAGGTGTGGACCCGCTGCACTCCGGGAAGGTTGGTAAGCCTGGCGTGCAGCCGTTTGTAATGGGTATTGTCGCGGCAGATGACCCGCAGAATATAATCGGCGTCGCCTGAGAGCAGATGGCATTCCATTACCTCCTCGATGTTAATCACCTTTTTCTCGAAGGCCTCGAGTCTTTCCCGCTGCTGTCCTTCGAGCGTAACCCGGACGAAGGCGTCACCGGCAATCCCCAGGGCATCGTGATCCAGCAGAAGAGCGAAGCGTTCGAAAAGGCCGCTTTTTTCCAGTATCTTCACCCGGCGAAGACAGGCAGACTCAGAGAGACCGACCTTGTCGGCCAACTCGACATTGGAGAGCTTGCCGTTATGCTGGAGAACAGACAGGATAGCCCTGTCAATGTCATCGAGGCGGAGTTTCGGTGGATTCTGCACATTGCACCCCAGAGAGAAGAATTATCTGCAATTAGGTAGCCCAGAATGGCTCAATTTGCAATGTAATTTCAGCATCTCTTTGTAGTGTAGGCGATACTCGGTGAAAAGGGCCGGCAACCATTACCAGGGAGGTGTTCAATGATCGTAGGAATATTGAAAGAGATAAAAGCTGAGGAGAACCGGGTTTGTATGACACCGGCAGGTGTGGAAATTCTGGCCGCAGGCGGCCACCAGGTGCTGGTGGAAACATCAGCCGGTACTGGATCGGGATTTGACGATGAAAAGTACGTTTCCGCCGGAGCTTCTATTGCCGGCACGGCCGCCGAGGTCTATGAGCGCTGCGACATGGTCATGCATGTCAAGGAACCGCAGCCTCAGGAATATAAATTGATTCGTGAGAACCAGATCGTTTTCACCTATTTTCATTTCGCTGCCTCCGAAGAACTTACCCAAGCCATGGTGGATCGGAAAGCCGTCTGCATCGCCTATGAAACCATAAAAGAGCAAGACGGCACGCTGCCGCTTTTGACGCCGATGAGCGAAGTCGCCGGACGCATGGCCATCCAGCAGGCGGCCAAATATATCGAGCGGACCAGCGGCGGCCGGGGACTGCTTCTCGGCGGCGTTCCCGGGGTTGATCCGGCCACTGTCATGGTCATCGGTGGAGGTGTGGTCGGCACTCATGCAGCACAGATGGCCTGCGGGCTTGGAGCCAGAGTCTATTTGCTTGACACCAGTCTGCCGAGATTGCGCTATCTCGCGGAAGTAATGCCAAAAAACTGTGTTCCCCTGGTGTCTTCGCCGGCCAAAATCCGCGAGCTGGCACAGGAGGCGGATGTGGTTGTCGGTGCCGTTCTGCTGCACGGAGCCAAGGCGCCGAAGCTCATAACCAGGGATATGCTCGGCAGTATGAAAAAGGGTGCCGTCATTGTCGATGTGGCCATTGACCAGGGCGGTTGTTTCGAGACTTCGAAACCGACGACGCATTCGCAGCCCGTCTACGAAATTGACGGCGTCATCCATTATTGTGTGGCCAATATGCCGGGGGCTGTACCGCTGACCTCGACGATGGCCCTGACCAATGCCACCCTCCCCTATGCCCTTTCCCTGGCCAACAAAGGCTGGCGACAGTGTGCACGGGAAAATCAGGCGATGCTGGAGGGTCTCAACATCGTCGGCGGAAAAATCACCTACCGAGGTGTTGCCGAGGCTTTTGCCATGGACTACACGCCGGCTGCTGAACTTCTCGAGAAGTAAGAGGCCGACGTCGCCATGAGACCCGGCGGAAAAAGTAGGGCGCTGGCAGCAAAAAAGCATTGACAGGCGGTATGCAAAAAATGTATCCAGATACGCATCCAGGGTGTTTACCCACGGATGCTGAAGATACTGGGTTAATTCACTCAAACTCTCAGTACCTCTAGTGGATATGGAGTGCACTCCCCCATTCCCCGCACTCCATATCCGCCCTCTTCAATCCGGTCTTCTGCTGTGTCCTGAAAAGGAAAAGGCACAGGTCACCGAGGGGTTCCTTCATCGGTGAGCCTGAAAAGGGCCAAGGCTGCGTGCTGAAATGATGACAGAGCACTATCTCGGGCAGTTCATAACTATTATGGTGGTGCATCTGTTGGCGGTGGCCAGCCCCGGACCTGATTTCGCCGTGGTTGTCAAACAAAGCATAACCCACGGCAGGACAACCGCTCTATGGACCAGCCTGGGGGTCGGTACCGGCATTTTTCTCCATGTCCTCTATTCACTTTTGGGAATCGGGGTAATCATCTCCCAGTCTCTGCTCGCTTTTACGGTGATGAAATTTCTTGGGGCGGCCTATCTCATCTTTATAGGCTGGAAGGCTATACGAACCAGGCCTGCCGGGGGGGGAATCTTTTCTCCGTCTGGAATATCAAGGCCTTCTGCTTTCAGGGCATATTGGACAGGGTTTCTCACCAACGGACTTAATCCCAAAGCGACACTGTTTTTCCTCTCGCTCTTCACCGTCGTCATTGCCGCTGACACTCCGGTGGCGGTGCAGGCCGCCTATGGAGTCTATATGGCCTTTGCCACTGCTCTATGGTTCAGTATCATCTCGTTGTTGTTCGGCAGTTCCAGCGTGCGCAGGCTTTTTACCCGTATCGGTCACTGGTTCGAGAGGATGATGGGCGTAGCCCTGCTGGGGCTGGGGGTGAAACTGCTGGTTACCACGCATAAATAAGACATAAACCTTTTGTGCCCGCCCGCGGCACGGGAAAAACCCATCCGCTGTCGCTTCCGCATCATTTGCCGATTATCGATGCTATCACCTGCAGGTGCATAGCTGTTTCTGAATTTCGGAGATATGCTGAGATTCGAGAAAAGACCTACCCCGATCCTTCCTGAGAAGTTCAAGCTGATGTGAACGATACGTGTATTTCTGGTAGTCATCACATTTGACCCGGCACCACCGGATGGTTCTCTGATTACCCATGAGTTTCAGCCACTCTCATGCTGGTGCTCTGGAGGTGCATGGACAGGAAACTGAGTTTCGTCTGTAATCAGAAACGGTTATCAAAAAGTCATATTATCCCAAAGCGTTCTGTGCTACCCTTAGATGATGTCATGCGGATAAAGTCGAGGGGGCCCCGACAAACTCCTCGCGCTTTGCTGGTGAGACTAACATCACTCAACCCAGAACAGTGCATGAGTTTGGAAAATGAGCAAAAAATGAAGAACATGTCCATTTCACTCTGGTGACATATTCAGGCTAAGGATTTGGACCAATCGTCCGTGCGGCCACTGGGAGGCGACTTTTTTTGGAAAAGGAAATACTTGAAAAACTGCTCTCCGACTTTGTCGAAAATCCCGGTTATCTCTTGAAAACCGGTTGGCTCAGATCGATGCAGGCCGGTGAAGCCGTCGATGCCGGCGGGGATCCGATTCCCTGGCTGACCTATCCGGCAATCGATTTTTTGGAAGCCAGGATTCATTCGCGGATGACGGTCTTTGAGTATGGCAGCGGCAATTCCACTTTCTGGTGGAGCAGCCGGGTGTCATCGCTGATCAGCTGCGAGCATGACAAGGAATTTTACGCCGATCTCCAGAGTAAGGTCGCCGCCAATACCACCTATCTCTTGCGTCGCGCCAAGGGGGGCAGCAGAGAGTATGTCCAAGAGATCATCAAATACAGAGACATCTTCGACATCATTGTCCTCGATGGCCGTCAACGGGTAGAATGCGCCGCAAATTGTCTGGCCGCTCTCCATGCCGACGGGGTCATTGTCTGGGACAACAGCGATCGTCAGGAGTATCGACCAGGGTTTGATTTCCTGGTCAAGGCCGGCTTCAGACGCCTCGACTTCTGGGGCATGGGGGCACTGGCCACGCGTCGCTGGAACACCTCGATTTTCTATCGGCCGCACAACTGCCTGGGCATCTGAACCCGTTTTGGCACGAAAAAGAGATGTATCCTCAGATAACCGCTGTCGGCGACATGTATTCATTCTGCTGTTTGGAAAATCATCGGCTGATAACCGACTCCCCGGTCTCTGCCCTCCAGAACAGATTCGACGGCAAGACCACCTATAAACGCAAAGATCACCACAGACGTAGACAGACACGTCGGGGCATTAAACCTCTTTAAAAGAGACACATCATCTTTTTCCTTCGGCGAGGCAGGTGTCGCGCATCCATGTCAGGATCAGCACGAAGCCACCGGAAGGTCTGTGGCGGCCACCTATAGAAGCGACTGCCCGGCGCTACATTTCCAATGTCGTACCTGCAGAAGAGCACTGTGGATCCCAGTTCGAGACCGAGGTTGAAAAGCTAAAAGGATGGATTGAGGGTTGAAAAGGAAGTTCCGGCAGATAACTATTTCTGCTCACCCCGATGTACAGCGCCTCCTGCAAGTGGATAAACTGAGTTTCAGGGGACCCGGATAAACATTTTTTAAAGAGTGACCAGGAGCAGACGGCAAGAGGAGAAACTGACTCGTGCCGTCTGCATTTCAGCGCATTCCGAATCAGGGTGTTTGGATTCTGTCGCTTGTCATGACGATGGCAGAGTGTTCCGAGAAAGCATCGTAGTAGGAGACAAATCTCTCAATTTCCGCGGCCTGTTGTTGTCTGAGGTTGCGTGCCCAGCGAAATCCGATGGGCTGGTAGTAGAGCTCTGCTGTAATAGTGTATGGTCCGTTGATTCCATTTTCCTGGATACGATAGTCGATGAGATCTTCGCCGCCGACAAAATCGGCATCGTTGCGCGCACGGCCGTAAACGGCGATATCCTTTTCCGCTGTGTCTTTATCGAATCCCATGGGCAGGATGCGGTTGTCTTTGATATAGCCGACGGCTGAGAGAAGGCCGGTGGTGACATTACCCTGGGCATCGACCAGAATCGGCTCGTAAATCTGCACCTGATCGG
>CAKZOA010000460.1 GCA_937132035.1 uncultured Desulfobulbaceae bacterium
TGTCAAAAAAGCAGACACCCTCATGGACGACGGCAAGACTTTGCAGACTGAACTGGAGAGAATGAGCACGCGAAAAGAAGCGCTCATAACCATTCTCTATCATCTGGAAAAATTTCATAATTACTACAAAAACCGCATCCTCGGCTCCCACATCGGTTCGGGTTCCACTGGACAGTCCGAACACCATTACGGCATGGGACTGGTGGTCGTCGACACTTTGCCCCCCAAGGGCAGAAGAGTCGTCAAGCAGGAAACTCTCCTGCAGCAACGGCAATTTATTCCGGTCAGCGCCCAGCTCACCAGAAATATCCACAGCCGCTGCCTGGAATCCTACGAACTCGGCGAGCAGATTACCTTTGTCGGCAGGTTGCCCCTCTTTGCCGGCAAGACCTACCGCCGCTGGAAGGATTGGAGCCTCGACGGCTTCAAGGTCCACCCGCAGACCGACGGCAATATCTGTACGCTCGGCGGTCGCGGCCGCATGGAAATGGGCGAAAAAAACGCCTCCCCCATAAACGCACGGGGGCGGCTGAGCACCCCCTGGAAATATCTCAACACCAACATCAAGAACAGCCTCAAGGTTCTCATCGGCTTCATTCCCGCCTTCATTACCTTCTACCTCACCAAAGACTGGTGGCTTCTCGCCTACTTCGGCGCTTTCATATGGTTTGGCATCACCGGCTTGCGCAACATCATCCAGTCGGTTCTGGGCGGCGGCGGGCTGCGGCGCTCCCCCCTGCTGCCCTGGAATTCCCTGGTGAGCTGGAGCCGCATAGCCGATTCACTGCTCTATACCGGTTTTTCGGTACCGCTGCTGGACTACCTGGTCAAGACGCTGCTTCTGGACAATACCTTCGGCATTACCACTGCCACCAACCCGCTGCTGCTCTACGCCGTCATGGGGCTGGCCAACGGTATCTACATTTCCAGCCACAACGCTTTTCGCGGCCTGCCGAAAAGCGCCGTTGTCGGCAACTTTTTTCGTTCGATACTGGCAATCCCGCTGGCGGTCGTTCTCAACTCCCTCATCGGTTCAGCTCTGCTGTTTGCCGGAGCCGCCAACGTCGACGCCATCCTGCAGAAATGGGCGGCCATTATTTCCAAGTTCGCCTCCGACTGCGTTGCCGCCCTTATCGAAGGACTTGCCGACCGGCAGACCAACATCCGGGCGCGACTGGCCGGTTATCGCCTGAAGATATCCCAGCTGTTCTCCGTTTTTTCCCGGCTCGACCTCATGTTTCCCGAAGAAGATGTGCTCGATATTCTGCTGTCACCGAAAATAATGATGGAAACCCTCAACTACGAGGCCAGAGAACAGGAAAGATACCTCATCGTCAACGCCCTCGATCTCATGTATTTCTGGATGTATCAGCCTCGGGCCAGAAAAGCCATGGAGACCATTTTCGATAAAATGTCGCAGGAAGAATGGCTGATCTTCTACCGTTCGCAGCTGGTCCTCAAACGCTACAAAGAGATCAGCCAGGTCTTCGTCGACGGTCTTGTCGGCAAAAACTTTTCCAAGGCGCTCTCATTCTATCTCGCTAATGCCGACCTCTATCTCGCTGACCTTGAACGTCTTGGTGCCGGAGAAAAATAACCCCGACGCCAACTCAACTTTTTTCAATTTCATTTCATTACATGGCCTTACCGCATTGTCGGCATGAGTTGCATTGAGAACAGTCTCTCCCAGGAGCCTCTCGGAGAAGGCCCCCCGGGAAAGAAGAATACCATTCACCGAGTTTTTTCAGGGAAAACACCAGGGCAGAAGCCTGAAGAAAAGCAGTTGCGGCCATCGCCTGCCGCAGGTACTATCAAGTCCTGTACCAAGGCCGACCTCTGCAGATACCCGAAGGCGTCGCAGAACCATAGCAGGACCGAAGGGGTGCAGACAGGAGGTCCGCAACTGACAGCGGGCCGGAGACTGCCTGTCTCTCAGCCCTGCCAAGGTACTCCTACTCATTCAGATGAGCCTCGGTTTTTCATGAACGTATCAGGGCATTAATCAGAGAGACAAAACACCAGCCAATGAAATCATCTCATTACAAATCCATCGCCTTTCAGGGAATGGCCGGAGCCTATTCCGACCTGGCCTGCCGCATGGCCTATCCGGAGCTGGAAACGGTGCCGTGCGTTTCCTTCGACGCCGCTTTCAGGGCTGTGCGCGAGAAAAAAGCCGACCTGGCAATGATTCCCGTGGACAACTCTTTAGCCGGAAGGGTAGCCGACGTGCATCACCTCATCCCCAGCGGCCGGCTCTATATCATAGGTGAGCATTTCCAGAAAATCCATCACTGTCTGCTGGGTATTCCCGGTGCCCGTCTCGACGATCTCACCGATATCCACAGCCATGTGCATGCTCTTCCCCAATGTAAGAAAATAATAGAGTCATTGGGGCTGGTCAGTCATGTGGTTGCCGACACGGCCAAGGGCGCATCCGACATCAGGAAGTGGGCAGATCCAACCCAGGCGGCCATAGGTTCGGAACTGGCGGCTGACATCTACGGACTGGTAATACTGAAGAAAGATATCCAGGATGCCGCCCACAACACCACCCGTTTCCTTATCTTCTCCGGCAATAACGATGTGGTGCCGCACCGTGAGAATCGCCCCTATATTACCAGCTTTGTCTTCGAAGTGCGCAATATACCGGCGGCCCTCTACAAAGCACTCGGCGGCTTCGCTACCAACGGCGTGCAGATGGCCAAACTCGAGAGCTATGTCGGCAAGCACTTCAACGTCGCCACCTTCTACGCCGACGTCGAAGGCCATATCGACGAAAGGCCCCTGCAACTGGCCATGGAAGAACTTCAGTTTTTCGCCAAACGGGTCGAACTGCTCGGCACCTATCCCGCCCACAGTTTCAGGGAAACCACCGGCAACAGTGTCAACTGAGGCATTTTTCCATATCTCCCGCCTCTTTCACCGGCCTGTGCTTCCCGTACCACTCCTCCATGGCCCTAAGAGCACTCAAGGCCAGAGCGTTGGCCGGTGCCGGCAGAGCATGCTTTTTCGCCAGGTTAACAACCGCGCCTGCAAAAATTTCCACCTCGGTCTTTCTTTGCGCCTCTATATCCTGGAGCATCGAGGTCTTCCCCTCGGGTGACAGCGAGTCGAGAACAGCCAGCCACTCCCGCAGGTCGGCCTCGCTGAG
>CAKZOA010000461.1 GCA_937132035.1 uncultured Desulfobulbaceae bacterium
ACCCTCAAATAATTGGTCATATTCATCTCGTTTTAGTTCTTCCCAAAAATTCAATTGAAGAGCTGAAGGAAGGTTTGTTTGTCATCTCCGATTGGGCTCGAAAAGCGCTTATACTGGACGAGGAGGTGGAGCGCGAACGAGGAGTCATACTGGCTGAGAAGATTGCCAGAGACTCCGTTGCCTACCGCACCCACGTGGTCACCCAGCAAAATGCGCTGGAGGGTACGCGGCTTGCCCAACGTCAACCCATCGGCACCGAGGAGACTATTACCGCCGCAACCGGCGAGCTGTTGCGAAACTTTTACGACAAATGGTATCGGCCGGAAAATATGACTTTGGTTGTCGTCGGCGATATTGAAGCCGATACGGTTGCAACATTGATCCAGGAAACGTTCGCTGCCATGAAGGGCGCCGGACCGGTTCCGGAATGTCCCGGTATCGGCAATGTCGCTCAGGGCGGGCTCGATTCCTTTTATTATCCTGAAAAGGAGTCGGGTGATGTGCAGGTATCTCTGGAGTCATATTGGAATACCGAGTGGCAAAACGACAGTTTCACACTTCAGGTTGCGTCCCTGAAAGAATATATTGCCGGCCGGATACTGCAGAAAAGACTCGAGCGTTTCATTGAAAAGGGCAGTGGTCTCTTGGCCGACCCACAGGTGTATGCCAGCGATTTTTTCGATAGAATACGCTATTCGGTCTTTTCAGCCTCTACCACCGCCGACACCTGGAGGGACAGCCTGACAGTGCTGGAGAAAACCATGCGCGAAGCCGTCGCCCATGGCGTCACCGGCGCTGAACTCGATGTCGTCAAAAATGAGGTGAGGAACTATTTTATCTCCTCGGCCCAGAAGGCTGGGGGCCGCGAGTCTACCGGCATCGCCCGGCAAATGATCTGGCATTTAAGCAATAACCGGGTCTTTCAATCGCCGCTGCAGGAGCGGAACAACTATGTGCCGGTACTTGATCTCATTACCCTGGAAGACATTCATTCCACCATTGAACGCCTTTACGGCCGGAGTAGCAGGCTGGTTGAGGTTACCGGCAACCTTATCATTGAGCAGCAATCTCCTGTAGAAGAAATCCTGGAGGTCTATCAAAAATCCCGCAGCCAGCCCGTCAGCAAGTATTTTGGAGAGAAGCAGGAGGAGTTTCCCTATTTGCAACCTTCCGGAGATATCTCTCCGGTAGAGGAAAGTCAGGTTCATAAGCACATAGATGGACGATCGTATCACTTTGCCAATGGGCTGGTGGTGCATCTTAAGAAAACTGATTTCAAGGAAAACGAGGTGAAAATCCTGCTGGAATTTGGTCCGGGGAAGCAGGCTGAGACCATGCCGGGGCTGGCCCTTATGGCCGAAGAGGTCATCTCCAGGTCAGGAACCTCAAGGATGAGCGCCACGGCAATAGAAGACGCTTTGGCGGGAAGTTCGCTGAACTATTCGTTTTCCATAGAAAAGACACTGTTTCGCTTTTCCGCAAGTTCACTCAAGAGTGATGCGGAACTGCTCATTCGAACCCTGTATACGCTTTTCAAGGACCCCGGCTTCAGCCAGGAGGCGCTCGGTAATGCCAAACTACATTATGAGAAAATGTATGAGGCGATGCGAAGCGACATCCGCGGTGTCGAGGAACTCTATTTTAAACAGTTTTTTGCTGGAGGTAATACCCTCTTCGGCATGGCCGCCTGGGAGGATCTCGAAAAACTTACTCTTGCCGATGTTGAAGGCTGGGCAAGCCCCTATTTCCGGAGCTCTATACCACAAATATCCGTGGTAGGTGATTTTGACGAGGATGAAATGCTCCATATGCTCAGCAGCTATTTCGGCGGCCTCGACATTGGCGAGAGATCCCGTGCTGAGGATGAACAAATATCATTTCCTACAGGAGAGGAACTGCGGATCGAGATTCCCTCGCAGCTGGATAAGTCGCTGGTGGTACTTGGCTGGGAAACCACAGGTTTTAAAGATATTCATGTAGTGCGGAGGCTGGGGATGCTGGCTTCTATTTTTGAGGAGAGAATCCGGCTACGGGTCCGGGAGGAGCTCGGTGCAGCATATTCACCGGTCGTCTATCATGCAGCCAACAGGTTTATTCCGGAGTATGGCGTTATCTACGCACGAATCATTGTCGATGCCGACAAGGTAGCGGCAGTCGAGAAGGCGGTGCGTGACATAAGCAGGGATATGTATACAAACGGTGTCAGCGAAGAAGAACTGATGCGGGCCAAAAATCCCCTGCTCACCAGCCTCAAGGATATGATGCAGAATAATGATTACTGGCTGTATACGGTATTTTCCCAATCCTATTTCAATCCCGAACAGCTGGAGTGGCCAACCACCATAGTCGAAGACAATACTTCGATCACCGCCGCGGAAATGAGCGCTTATGCCAAGGAGTATCTCAAGCCGGAAACGGTGGCAACGGCAGTGGCTGTGCCCCGTGATGACAGTTAGATCTTGTAACGAGAGCAAAGAAAATCCCCAAGCAGGCCTGAGTCAGCTTGGGGAAGAGTTGGTGCTAGGACGAGAGTCACTTGTGTTGAACAATTACTACTAATAACAGCACGTTGTTCGGTCTGTGTTTTTGGGATGTCTGCCAAGTACCCTCTTTTTGTTTTGTTAAATCTTCACAGTAGAAACCTACAGCCTGACAATTCTTGGCTGGTAGCTATCTTCGATGTGGCAATCTTTACCGTTTAACATGGAGTTGAGCGGTGAGCCGTTTTCTGGCGAAACCGACTCGAATGGCTAGTTGCGTATAATGCTGTTATATTGTAATAAAAATGTAAGATCCAACGTTTATCTTTGCGTGCCGATATCCTTGTCGGAGAGCAAAGATGGAATCCACTTCCCATCTGCAGGTATATAAGCGCAGATACCCAAAGTCTACATCACTGTGGCAGCTACTGGATCGGCATTTCATTGAGTTTCTGGAATGCTACGATGAGCAATTCCAGAGCCGGTATGGATTTTACCGTCCGGTAGTGTCTCATGTTGTTCAGAAATATCTTGAGTGTGGTGATCTGCATCACGGCTTTGCACGAGTACAATGCCCAGACTGCCAGCACGAATACCTTCTTGCGTTCAGCTGCCGGGGGCGATGGTTCTGCCCTTCATGCCACAACAAAAAGGTGGTGCAGTTCGGGCACCACCTGAAAGAGACCATACTGTATCCTGTGCCGCATCGGCAATATGTTTTTGCTATCCCAAAGATTCTGCGAAGGTTCTTTCTCTATGACCGGAAGTTACTTGGCAAACTGAGCCAGTGTGCCGCAAAAATCCTGACGCAGGTTCTCAAGGTTGCCATGGGGATGAAGCATGGCATCCCTGGTATTATTGTCGCCATCCAGACATTTGGAGACTACGCACGTTGGCACCCGCATCTGCATGCTATGGTGGCGGACGGACTATTTTTAGAAAGTGGGTACTTCTTTGTCATGCCGAAGGTAGATCTGAGGCCTTTGCAGGAACTGTTCCCTGCCCATGTGCTGAAGATGTTGAAAAAAGAGGGCGTGATTGACGATGCATTTATTAAGATGCTGATGGGTTGGCAACATGTCTCCGGCTTCAACGTCCATAATGAGGTTCGAATAAAACCCAAAGACGAACATGGGCTGGAAAACCTTTCGCAGTATATTATTCGCAATGCTACCTTCTTTGAACCGGCGCAGTAGCGCAGCCTTTGTGAAAGCTGGATGCTGGAA
>CAKZOA010000462.1 GCA_937132035.1 uncultured Desulfobulbaceae bacterium
GTGTTGATGGCTGTCAGAGTCTTGGTGAGCATGACTTCGGTCCATGAGTAGAGGAAGCAGAAAAAGGCGGCGACCCCGAGGCCTGGTTTGACCAACGGCAGGAATATTTTAAAGAAGAAGTTCGCGAAGCTGTGGCCGTCGATAAAGGCGGTCTCGTCCAGAGCTTTGGGGATGCCCGAGAAGAAGCCCTCAAGAATCCAGATGGCAAGCGGCAGGTTGAACAGGCAGTGGGACAGCGCCACGGCGAAATGGGTGTCGAACAGTCCCATGTTGCTGTAGAGCTGGAACATCGGCACCATGAAGATGGCACCCGGAGCCATACGATTGGTGAGCAGCCAGAAAAAGAGGTGCTTGTCGCCGCGGAAATTCCAGCGTGAAAAGGCATAGGCTGCGGGCACGGCGGCAATGAGCACCAGCACCACGTTCATGAACACGTAGATCACCGAGTTGAGCATGCTGGTGCGCCACACCGGATCCTCGAAGATGTGAATATAGTTATCCAGGGTGAAATCTTTGGGAAAGAAGGTCAAGGTGGTGAGAATCTCCTCCGTGTGCTTGAAGGAGAGATTGAGCATCCAGTAGATGGGGATGAACAGCAGAATAAAATAGATGATCAGCACTATCGACTTACCTTTCATTTGTTTTTCCCTCCTTGTCCTATCTGGAGCATCAGGGTGTAGAGCACATAGCACATGACCACGACAATGAAGAGATAGATAAGCGACATCGCCGCGCCGTACCCCATGTCGAAGGCTTCGATGGTCTGGCTCGAGGTGTAGATGTTCATGAAGGTGGTGGTGCTGCCCGGACCGCCGCCGGTGATCATATAGGGTTCGGCATAGATGTTGAAAGAGTCGATGGCCCTGAGCAGCACGGCGATGATGAGCACATAGCGCAGCCTGGGCAGGGTTACGTAGAAGAAGGTGGCCCAGCGCGAGGCCCCGTCAATGCGGGCCGCCTGATAGTAGGGGGCGGGTATGGTCTGCAGTCCGGCGTAGCAGAGAAGGACCACCAGCGGCGTCCAGTGCCAGACGTCCATGATCAGCACGGTCATCCAGGCATCAATCGCTCTCTCGGTGACCAGATAATTGTAGCCCAGCTTGTTGAGTACGGCGGTGGCCACACCGAGATCAGAGCGGGTGAACACGCGCCAGACGATGCCCACCACGTTCCAGGGAATCAGCAGCGGAATGCCGAGCAGGATGAAGCTTATAGTGAGCCCCTTGCTGCGCATTTTAGGCAGCAGGGTGGCTATAAACAGTCCCAGTGGTATCTCCAGAAGCAGTACCTGGAAGGTGAAGAGGAACTGCCGGCTTATGGCGCCCATGAAGAATTCGTCTTGAAGCACTTCGGTGAAATTGCCGAGTCCGTAGAATTCGGCGATGGAGCCGGGGACCAGATTGTGGATCGAATAGTTGACCACGGTCATGATCGGAATGAGTGCGCTTAAAGCAACGAGTAAAAGCGCCGGTAGCAGGAATAGCCAAGCTCTGTTCTTCATGCCAATTCTCCTGAATGTTCGCTCTGCAGTTGACTGCAGAAACAATCGCTAATACACCCGCCGCTCGTTTGCGAAAAGCTTGACATGCTCTTCGGGAAAGCTGACGGCGACGCTGTCTCCCTCCTCCACGGAGAAGGAGTCGGGAACCCGGCTCTGCAGCCTGGTATCGCCTCTGGAGAGGGTAAGTATCTTGTAAGCGCCGAGACGCTCGATGATATCGACCTCCATGGTGACGGCTCCCGCCTGGTCCGCACCTGCCGGATTGATGAATTCAGGACGGATGCCAAAGGAGCAGCGGTCGATGGTGCCGTTGAGCTTTTTTGCCATCTCAGCGCTTATGGGATAGGTGAAATCTCTGAAGACGAAGCGCTGGTCCTTTAGGCTGCAGTCGAGCAGGTTCATGCCCGGGCTGCCAATGAAGTAGCCAATGAATGGATCCGCAGGTTCCGCGTGCAATTCGGCGGGGGAGCCGGTCTGGATAATTTCGCCCGCCCTGTTCACCGATACCGAATCGGCGAAGGTCAGGGCCTCGTGCTGGTCGTGGGTTACGTATATCATGGTGATTGCAAGCTTCTTCTGCACTTCCTTGAGCTTGCGCCTCAGGATGTATTTTTCCTTGGGATCGATCACCGTCAGCGGCTCATCCAGCAGGATGGCGGCGGTGTCCTCACGAACGATGCCACGACCCAAAGAGACCTTCTGTTTTTCCGCCTGGGTGATTTTTCCCGATGAGGTCGAGAGCAGATGGCTGAGATCGAGAATGTCGGCGATCTCTTCGACACGATCACGTATAAAGCGCTTCTTCATGCCGGCATTCTTCAGCGGGAAGGCAAGATTGGCATAGACGCTGATGGTATCATAGACCACGGGGAACTGGAAAATCTGAGCGATTCTACGCTCTTCGGGGCCCTGGCGGGTTACATCCCTGCCGTCGAGCAGTATCTTTCCGTAGGAAGGCGTCAGAAGGCCTGAGATGATGTTGAGAATGGTGGTCTTGCCGCAGCCGGAGGGGCCGAGCAGGGCGTTGGCGCTGCCGTCCTCCCAGCTGAGGTTCATGTCTTTGATGACGTAGTCGTCCTCGAGAACCTGTTTGTCCGGCAGGTTCGAGCAGGAAGTGACATCGTAGGCGTGACAGATATTGACAAGTTCTATTTTCGACATGTTCGGTTTCTACCTCGCGGTTAATGGGAGCCGGTGCGGGTGATGAGCTTTTTGGTGTCG
>CAKZOA010000463.1 GCA_937132035.1 uncultured Desulfobulbaceae bacterium
GTTGCTGGGGCACGGCCGTGAAGGAAAACCGGCAAAGATCAGAAGAGTATTAAATTTATTGACAATCACTGTCGATTTTCCTTCCGCTGGTGTATACTTACCGATAGTGATGCTGTTTTTTGAGACAGAATGCTGGTGCTGACAATTGCAGGGAGAAAAGGATGCCGGACGCCGAGCGTGAACTGAAAAAAGCGGAAGCGCTTTCTTCCGTAAAGATTGATCTGGAAGATCCGAGGTGGTACCTCAACCGGGAATTGACCTGGCTTGAATTCAACAAACGGGTGCTGCAGGAAGGCATGGACAACCGCAACCCCCTGCTGGAGCGGGTCTTTTTCCTCTCCGTGGTCGGCTCCAATTTCGACGAATTCTTCATGAAGCGCATCGGCGGTCTTAAGCAGCAGGTGGGAGCCGGTGTCAAGAAGCTCAGCGTCGACGGCATGCTTCCCGAGGAACAGATCGAGGCCTGCAGCGTCAGTGTACGCCAGATTTTCGAGCAGCGCCAGGGCCTGGAAAGCGAGCTTCTTACTCTTCTCGAAGGTGAGGGCATACTTTTTCTCAAATACAGCGATCTCAGCGATTCCCAGAAGGCCAGGATGGATACGTATTTTTCCGAGAATGTCTATCCGTTGCTGACCCCTCAGGGAATTGATCCGGCGCATCCCTTCCCCTTCATCTCCAATCTTTCGCTCAACCTGCTGGTACTCACCAGCGAGTTTGAAGGCGGACAGGAGCATCTCAACCGCATAAAGGTACCAACGGGCATAGGCGTACCCCGTTTCATTCCCTGTGGCAGGGTGCAGGAGCACATCTACATCACCTTCGAGGATCTGGTGGCCAACAACCTGCCGCATCTTTTTCCAGGCATGGTTATCAAAGGTTCATGGCTTTTCAGAGTGACGCGCAATGCTATCACCGAGAGGCATGCCGAACAGGCCAACGACCTGCTTGTCGTCATTGAGACAGCACTGCGCGATCGTAAGTTCGCCGATATCGTCCGTCTGGAAGTGGAGTCGACCATGCCCGACCAACTGCGGGGCAGGCTGGCTGCCGAACTCAATATCGATGATGTCGAGGATGTTTACGAGGTCAACGGTCTGATGGCCAAACGGGACCTCATAGAGGTCTGGAAAATAGCCAGGCCCGATTTGCATTACCCTCCTCACCAGCCCTACGACCACCCCGAACTGCAATCGGAATCGTCGAATATCTTTCATATACTTCGTGAGAAAAGCTACATTCTCCTCCAACACCCCTACGAGTCCTTTGACACTACTATCGAACGTTTCGTCAAAGAGGCCAGCCACGATCCCAAAGTACTGGCCATCAAAATGACACTCTACAGAACCGGCTCCGAGTCGCGGATTATCCAATATCTGGTTGATGCAGCCCATAACGGCAAGCAGGTGGCGGTGGTGGTGGAGCTTATGGCACGCTTTGACGAGTCGGCCAACATCAGCTGGGCCGAGGAGCTTGAGGAGGCTGGGATCCATGTAACCTATGGCGTTGTCGGTCTGAAGACTCACAGCAAGGTCATTTTCGTGGTCAGAAGAGATTTCAACGGCCTCAAACGCTATGTACATATTGGTACAGGTAACTATCATGCCGGTACTGCCCGCCAATACTGCGATCTGGGACTGATGAGCAGTGATCCTGTGCTGGGCGAGGATTTGACGGAACTGTTCAATTATCTGACCATGGGCTATGCTCCCATGCGCAAATACAAAAAAATTCTCCCCTGTCCCAACATGCTCAAGAGCGCCCTTCTCCAGAAGATCACCCGAGAGATCGCCCAGCATCAGAAATCGGGCGAGGGTCTGATCCAGTTCAAATGCAATGCCCTTGAGGACAAGGATATCACCCGGGCTCTCTACACTGCCTCCCAGGCCGGGGTCAAGGTGGATCTGATCATCCGCGATACCTGCCGTCTGCGGCCGGGAATTACCGGGCTTTCGGAGAATGTATCGGTGATCTCCGTCGTCGGCAGGTTTCTCGAGCATGCCCGGGTGTTCTATTTCAGGAACAATGGCGAAGATGAGTATTATATAGGTTCCGCCGATCTGATGAAGCGCAATCTCGAATCACGGGTTGAAGTGGTCACCCCCGTAGAGGATCTTCAACTGCAGCAGCTCCTCAGAGAAATGCTCGATGTCCAGCTCACCAACACAAGGAGCTGCTGGGAGATGGACAAAGACGGCCACTACCACCAGCGACAGCCTGAAAGCGGCAAAAAGAGTGCCACCGTCCACGAGGTTCTCGATGCGCTGGCGCATAAGCGTCTGGCCAAAGCGCCAGGCTCCGGCAAAAAGAAATCCAAGGTGAAGTCGGCCAAAAAGGGCAAAGGCAAGCGTAATTGAGTGTTGTCCAGGAGTATTCAGGCAGCCTGAAAAACGGGTAACGACATAGCGAGACTGTTTTTCCAGGGTGATACCTCCGTCTTCCCGAGAGAGGAAAGGAACCTCATCGTCCTCCACCAGCAAAAATACCGCTCATCCGCTACCATCGGTTTCTGCCTGCTCCTTGCTCACGTAGCCCAGCATTGGAGGGAGGCCGGCCATGGACAGGAGCACTAGCATGGCGATGAGGGTGGTGAGCGGCATTCTTTGTTTGAGGTTGCCCAGCAGGTAGATATTGCGTGATCCCGCCTCTTCGTCGATGGTGCCGGCGATCATGAACATGCTGGCCTTGTACAGGGCGTGGACGACCAGATAGAGCAGCGCTGCCTCCACGGCCAATTTGGTGCCCATTCCCAGAAGGAGTGTCAGCAAGCCCAGGGAACTGACCGTCGTATAGGCGAGGACTTTCTTCAGATCCGCCTGGGTGACGGCGCTGTAGGCGCCCACCAGCATGGTTAGTGCTCCGACAAAACTGATACTGTAGCGCCAGCTGGTAGTGTCGCCCATAAACGGGTGCAGTCTGGCCAGAAGGAAGATGCCGGCATTGACCATGGCCGCCGAATGGAGATAGGCGCTCACCGGAGTCGGCGCGATCATGGCCTTGGAAAGCCAGAGTTGGAAGGGAAACTGGGCGGACTTGGTAAAAGCGCCGAGCAGTACCAGCACCAGAGCCGGCAGCAGCCCTGGCCTTCTCTTTGTGGTGATTGGTGCCGGTGAGCAGGAAGGAGCTGATGCTGGTCAATTCCCAGAATATATAGATGGTGATCAAGTCTCCCGAGAGGACCAGGCCGGCCATCGAGGCCATGAAAAACATCATCAGGGCATAAAAGCGGCCGAGTTTGTCTTTTCCTCGCATATAGCCATGGGCGTATATCAGTATGAAGGCGTCTATTCCACAGACCAGGAGAATGAACAGCAGGCTCAGGCCGTCGAGGATAAAGACGTGGCGCAGGCGAGCGTCTCCCCCAGGCTGCTGTAACTCTCGGTGTAAGAACCTGCTGCGAGGTGGTCATTCTTCTGCAGGTAGTAGAGGAAGATTGAAAACGGAAGCAGAGAGAGGATGAGTCCGGTTCGGTGCTGCAGCGTTTTGCCCACCGCCAGGGCTATGATCACTCCCGAGAAAAGCAGGAGGAAGGTCAAAATCATTGTTGTCGCTCCGCGCCGCAAGGGTCTGCGTTGCCGCCACAGCTCTTCTGTCCTGGCTGGTCTGGTTTAGGGTACACGATGCTTCACGTCTCTTCGTTCTTGGGGGTCTGCTGTAGGCCTATGGCTGCTCGACGAATGCCAGACTGGGCCTACGCCTTTACCGCAGAGTTTGCGGCGTCTCACTGGAAACCTAAAAGCCTGTCGGAGAAAGCACTCTTCACATCTCTGGATTTATTTCAGAAAACAGATGTTCGCGATATCAAATATAGGACTGTGCTTCATTTCCTGAAAACGCCGTGATCTGAGAAAAAGTGCAACTTTCAGACATACTCCCGGTGCTGTATAGAGTATAGCACCGGATCAGCGGCCAGCAAGATACATCCGCCTTTCATTCTGGCTTCCTGATAATAGCCAATGGTATATTACCCGGTATGACCCCGGCTGCAGAAGCACTGTAGGATGTTGAAAAATATGGGAAAAGGCCAAGCATGGTAGCGGATTGCGACTGCTGCACTGCTTCATGGAGGCGGGAAAGACGTGAAGTGTGCCAGCGAAAAGCCGGAAAGAAAAAACCCGCAAGCCCTTCAGACCTGCAGGTTTACGGGATATAAAGAATGTCCTGTAAATACTTTTTGGTGCGAAGGCGAGAGTCACATGTGTTGAACAAAAACTATTAATACCAAGATGTTGTGCGGTTTGTGTTTTTGTTCTGTCTATCAAGTACCCTCTTTTTGTTTTTCGAATCTTCACAGTAGACATCTTCAAAATCAAGCCAGCGTAGAATTGATGAGATTCTTGCTGACAATCTCAACTCGTAAAATTTTATCTTCCCAATATATGGTGATTTTTTTTAATCTCAATTACATTTTCGAAATTAATGATTGACATCATCTTCAGCTCGTATATGATTCGATTCCAATGCATGAAGTTGTAAGGTGCCAACAATGTGAGTGAATCATGCTTGTTTGTCGTGGTTGTTCTTTCATTCTACTCCACTGACCACTGGCTTCATCGCTTCAAACAAGCCCCTTTTATCAAACGGATTTGGTAATACCAAGAGTTGACCTGCATCTCCAAACCATTTGATCGCTGTATCCTCATTCACCAGGCAAAAGGGCTTTGCGCCATAGCCCAAGGTCTAAGGGCTGACCTTACTCCCTAAACCGCAACTAAACCTGGAGACCCTCCATGAGACGAGCTGCTAGCGCATTCCTCTCTTGCCTTTGGTTGATTTCTGTTCTGACCATTTTGCCGTTTTTCGATAATGGCAGCACTGCCTTGGCTTATGACTGTACCTGTTACACTGCTCCGACGAATACAGATTGCATGGTAGGTGGACAGGGTGCGGACAGCGAGGAACATTTTGACTCTGACGATCCCTGGTGTACCTGCACGTATTATGGCGAAGACGTCTGCGATGATGGCGGCGGCGGAACCGGAGGACTGACGGAAGAGCAGATTGCCGCCCTGGAGGCTCTGGCCGAAGCTTTGGAGAATGCCCAGAACAACGCCAATGCTGCCGGAGCGGACCTGGCCACGCTGAACAGTCTCCTCGAAAGCCTCGAATCCATCAAGACGACCTTTCTTACTGCAGAGGACAACGTCATACAATCGCTTGCGGATATTGACGATGCCCTCAATCTGCTCAACGGGTATCTCGAAGAAGGGCAGGCGCTCAACAATGAAGCTCTCGATATGATCAACAAACAGGTTGCCACGGCCCTCGTCAATCGCGGAATAGCCGAGACGGTCAACCGTGAATGCCAGGGCACGACCATTGGTGATCCGGTACTGCTTGCCAGTGGTGTTGAAGATTACAAGAAAACGGATCTGAGCTACGAGGTCGTCAACAGCCTTGTAAAAATACAAAGAAGATATCGTTCAAACAGGAATGAAGAGATCTCGTCTTTCGGCAAGGGATGGTTTTTCAACTACGACAGTAAAGTGATCGTCGGCCGGAAACCTTTCATAAAAGAGCGCCAAGAATTAACTCGGCAGCTTTCCGCCGAGGCTGTGGATCTTGCCGCCAGGGCTGAAACTGCTTTGAACGACGTTTTCTCCGCTTTGGACAATGCCAATTACTGGATGGGAGTTGTTTCCGACAAACAATCGGAAATAGACGCTATAATTGCTCAGATTGCCCCCTTGGTGAACGAGATAAACGGCCATGCCTCCGCCTCCCAGGCGGCGGCGAATGAAGCCGGTACGCAGGCATCAATCGCAGATACCCCCGAAGCATATGCCGATGCCGGCAGTGCCCAGAGTGCCGCCTCACAGGCTGCTTCCTACGCCGCCGGTAGTGTGAGCAAAGAGCAAACTGCTGATGATATACAGGCGGAGCTTGCCATAATCTTGCAGTTCATGGAAGATGATATGGCCCAGGCTGGCGTAAATGCGGAAACAAGCCAGCACCGGGAAGCCAGGATCAGTGAAATAGAGTCCTTCCTGCTGGCAGAAGCAAGTGAGGCCGCAGCAGATGCTGCCCGGGAAGAGGAGCTTTTTCCTGAAAATCCCTATCCAAATGACCCCACTGTCTATTTTGGCCCTGGCTACCTTAAAATACTCGATGAGAACGGCACTCCCATTCTCTATCAAAAAGATGACCACGGCGTCTACAGGCCCATTTCCGATGACGGCAGTTATACAGGCCGGATAGAACAGGTAGAGGGCGGCTACAAATATATCTCCAAGCATGGTGAGGTGCGCCTGTTCGCCGATAATGGCGACGGGACCTCCAGGCTCTTCCGCGATATCGATCTCAACGGCAATGCCACCACCTACCATTACACACAGGGGAAAGTATCCGCCCTTGAGGATGTTTTTGGCAGAATAACGAGAATACGATACAACCCCCAGGGATTTATCAACAGCGTAACCGATCCACAAGGCTACACCTATGGATATCTCTATGAGAATCAGCGGCTGTCGACATACATAGATCCGGCCGGAAAAAAATGGAAGTACAGCTATGACAACCACGGCAATCTTTCCGGCAGAACCGACCCTCTCGGTAATACCTATCGCTATTTCTACGACGATAAGAACCGGGTAATAAAGGAGGTGGATAAAGAGGGCTACAGCATCACCTACATCTACGATCCTGAAAACAGAGTTACCACCATGACCGACAGGCGGGGCCGTAAAACCGCCTATTACTACAACAGGTCGCACCGACTCACCCGGGTTGTATATCCCGATCGCTCGGAGGTCCGGTATGGCTATGACGATCGGAACAACCGGGACATGATCATAGATGAAAACGGCAATGCTACAAAAATATCGTACAACCGGATCAATGACATAGTCCGGACCGTCGATGCCATGGGGAATATCACCTCCATTACTTACGATCGTATCTTTAATAAAATATCCTCCGTCACCGATCCACTGGGAAGAACCACGCGGTACTTCTATGATGCCAACGGCAACGTCCAGTCGATCGTCAACCCGGACAACACGGAGAAATATTTTGACTATAACGGTTACGGCCTGAGAACCTCGGTCACCGACGAGAATGGCAATACAACGCAGTTTGCCTACGACAATTACGGCCATCTTGCCGCAGTAACCCATCCTGACGGAACCAGCAGGCTTTTCAATAATGATATCCTCGGCATGGTAACGGAAGTCACAGATGAAAACGGTTATTCATCGTCGATACAGTATGACCGGTTTGGCAAGGTTACCCGCACCATCGATCCTCTTGGCGCTGAAACCGTTTTTGATTATGATGCGCTCCACCGCCGTATACGGATGGTGGATGCACGGGGCAATGCCAGTGACTGGGTCTACAGCAGCCGGGGTGATCTCACCTTGGAAATCGATCCCTTAGGCAACAGCACGAGTCATGAGTACGACGGAGAACGCAACAAAACAAGAACAACCTTCCCGAACGGAACAGGAATTCAATACACCTACGATGGCAGGAACCGTTTGGTGAGAGAGCTCACCTTTCCCGGTCAAAAACGTACTCGCTATGCGTATGATGCCAAAGGGCAGCTGATCAGTACGCGGGATGCGGAAAACAACGCAACTGCCGCCGAATATGATGCTCTTGGCCGGGTGGTTGCCAAAATCGACGCTGCAGGCTACAGGACGCAAAACAGCTACGATGCGGTCGGCAACCTCATAGCGGTGACGGATGCCAACGGCAACAGCCAGCAGTACGAGTATGATTTGATGGACCGCCAGGTGCAACATACCGATCCGCTGGGCAACAGCACTGCATTCGTTTTCAGCCCGACCGGCAAATTGCTGGAAAAACGGCAGCCCAACGGTACCACCATAACCTATGAATATGACCTCCGGGACCGCCTGATCAAGGAATCGGCCAGCGACGGCACCTCGAAGTCGTTCGAGTATGACAGGGTCGGCCGCAAGACGAAACTTGCCAGCGAGTCGTCTCTGGAGCAGCGCTATTACGATGCCCGTGGCCAGCTTATTTCCGTGGTCGATAAGTATATGGGAAAAATCGACTACAGCTATGACCTCGTCGGCAATCGTGTACAGATGATCGACCCGTATGGGGC
>CAKZOA010000464.1 GCA_937132035.1 uncultured Desulfobulbaceae bacterium
ACAGCCGAGGACGACGGCGCTGGCATTGAGCACCTCGCGCATGACGTCGCTGCGGTGATGGTAACGGAGATTGAGCAGTTTGACCGAGACTCCCTCGTCCTGGAGGCCGGCGACCACCTCCTTGGCCATCTTCTCGGTGGAGTGCCACATGGTGTCGTAGATGACCAGGGCCCTGCCGTCGCCGATGTTGTTGCTCCACTTTTCGTAGTATTCAAGGGGCATACCGGGATTTGAGCGCCAGATGACGCCGTGATCCGGGGCGATCATATCCACTTCGAGGCCGATCTCCTTGACGGTTTCGATAAGCTTTTTGACCTTGGGCGAGTAGAGGGTAAGGATATTGGCGTAGTATTTGGTCAACTCCTCGATCAGGATGGCCTGGTCGACCTCGTCGTCGAAGCGTTCGCTGGTGGCGAGATGCTGGCCGAAGGCGTCGCTGGAAAAGAGCATCTTGTCTTCTTTGAGATAGGTGAACATCGAATCGGGCCAGTGCAGCATCCTGGTTTCGATGAAGGAGAGCGTTTTTTCACCCAGTGAGATGTCTTTGCCGGGTTCGGCGATTTCGTAGGGCCAGTCCGGTTGATGAAAATGCTCTACCAGAGCCTTCTGGCCCATCTTCGAACAGATGACCTTTTCCGGCTTGATCAGCTCGACCATCTCCGGCAGGATGCCCGAATGGTCCATTTCCACATGATTGACGACGATGTAATCTATTTTTTCGGGGTCGATAATTTCTGCGAGACGATTGAGAAAGTCGGCCTTGAGCGAGCTTTTGACCGTGTCGATCAGGGTCACCTTTTCGTCGATGATCAAAAAAGCGTTGTAGGTCGTTCCACGGTCGGTGGAGTAGCCGTGGAAATCGCGTACGTTCCAGTCTATGGCCCCTACCCAGTATATATTGTCCTTGATTTTTACCGAATTCAATGTGTTTTCCTCCAAAAAATGTGTATTGGCAGTCATGGGATGGGTATACGATGAGCAAATCCAGGTAAAACTAATATCTCCTGAGACAGCAGGCAATGGTTGTTTGTGAAAAAAGTATTCCGACCGGTGGAGCAGCGACACCTGGAGAATGCAATCGCTCCAGGTAGGAATGAATATTATTTGCACTGTGATCGGTTGTCAAGTATTCTCTTGTCTTTAAAAGAAGATGAATCTATGCTTTGCAGGTATCTGTTTACCTCCCTGTCTCTGTGGAATTAGCCCTGATGCGTTGCAGGGGGAATACAAATCATCTCTATACCATTATGAGCAAACAACGACCCTCGGTCGATATCGGCCGGTGCATACTCTGCGGAGGCTGCCTGGAGGTGGCCCCTACGGTTTTCCGCTACAATGAAGCCTTCGGTTTCGTCGAGGTGATCGAGCTGGTCGAATACCCCCGCAGGCAAGTGGACGAGGCCATCATGCTTTGTCCGGTCACCTGTATCGAGTGGGAAGAGGAGTGATGTACGGCGTGAAAGGAAAGGAGCAATCATGAAAGCCAGGACCGTTAAAAAGCTGGGGATCGTCGCCGCGGCGGCGCTTATCGTCGCCTTCTTTCTCGCCTACGATCTCGACAGATATCTGACGCTGAGCTATATCAAGGAGTCGCAGGCGCAGCTGATGCGTCTGTATGAGCAGAATCCCTTTATGGTGATTATCGCCTATATGGGTCTGTATGTGACGGTGACAGCACTTTCCCTGCCCGGCGCCGTCATTCTCACTTTGGTGGGAGGCGCGCTGTTGGGACTGGTGACCGGCACGATCGTCATCTCCATCGCTTCAACCACCGGCGCCACCCTGGCCTGTTTCGTCTCCCGCTTCATTCTCAGGGACTGGGTCGAAGGCAAATTCGGTGACAAGATCGCCTCGGTCAATCGCGGCGTCGAAAAAGAAGGCCCCTTGTATCTTTTCAGTGTCAGGCTCATTCCGATTTTCCCATTTTTCGTCATCAATCTGGTGATGGGACTGACGAGAATGCCCCTGCGCACCTTTTTCTGGGTATCGCAGCTGGGCATGCTTCCCGGCACCATCGTCTATGTCAATGCCGGCAAGCAGCTCGGCCAGATCAGTTCGGCATCCGGCATACTCTCTCCCTCGCTGATACTCTCCTTCGTCATTCTCGGCGTATTTCCGATTGCCGCCAAGAAAATCATGAAACTGGTGCGCCGCAAAGTGGTTGACAAACCTACCGTCGACCTGGAAAAAGACACGTGATGACCACGGCGAACGGGGTAAAAGAACATGCAGCAGCGGTGAAAATGTATACGGACGGTTCCTGCAGCCCTAATCCCGGACCGGGAGGGTGGGCGGCCGTTCTGCTCTTTACGGAGTCGGAGAAATTGGTGGAGCTGCAGGGCGCCGAACTGTCGGCGACCAACAACCGCATGGAACTGCTGGCCGCTCTCAAAGGGTTGCAGTCGCTGGAAGAGTGTTGCGAGGTGGAGGTGCTGACCGATTCCAGGTATCTGCAGCAGGGCATCAGCTGCTGGCTTGCCAGGTGGGAGAAGAACGGCTGGAAAACCGCCGACGATCAGGCGGTCAAGAACCGCGATCTCTGGCAACAGCTGGCCGAACAACTCAAGCGCCACCGGCTCAGGTGGAACTGGATCAAGGGTCATGCCGGCGACAACTGGAACAGTCGGGCCGACGAGCTTGCCGGAGCGGCGAGAAAGAGCCTGAGGCAGGAGAGTGAAGAGGAGAGCGGTGATAAGGTTCACCTCTATCCGGCCGTCACCTGGAAAAAAAGTCTCGGTGCCGGGGCCTGGGCGACCATTCTGCGCTACCGCGGCCACTACCGGGTCATTGGCGGCCATGCCAGGGAGACGACGGCCAATCGCCTCTACCTGCAGGCCGTCATAGAGGCTCTGCAGACGTTGAAACGACCGTTGCCGGTCATTGTCCACACCCGTTCGGGTTATCTGCGCGACGGCCTGCAAACCTGGGTTATAGGTTGGCAGCAGAGAAACTGGCGAACCAGGGAAGGCCTCGTGATACGCAACGATGATCTGTGGCGGGAGCTGGCCAGGCAAAAGAAGATACTGGAAATCCGGGTGGCCACCGTCTCCCCGGAGACTCCGCCGTGTCCTTCCCAGGAAGCCAAGGAAATTGCGTGCGAATTTGAGCGATTGCAAAAACCCCTGCAAACTGCTACAAAAGAGTCATAGGCGCCAGGACAGGAAACCCAGGAAACTTACAACCCACAGGAGTGTTGATGGTTCTTTTGCGCAGGATAAAACCGCTCACCGGCACGCGTGCGCTGCTGATCGGCATCGCCTTGGTATTCACCTGCACCTCCAGCCGCGCCGAAAAGGCCGTGCTGTATACGGAGCCTCTGGCCCCGCTTCATTACGAGGAAAACGGCAAGGTGGTGGGCATAGCCACCGAAATCGTCAAAGCCATATTCACTCAGGCCGGCTTCACGACACATATCGAAATTTACCCCTGGAAGAGAACCTACCGCCATGTGCTGGCCGATGAAGAAGGGTTCGTCTATACCATAAACCGCACAGAGAGAAGAGAACAGCTGTTCAAATGGATAGGACCGATTCTCGATAAAAAAGTTTTTCTCTATCGGCTCAAACACCGCTACGACGTCGATGCCAGCACCCTCAAAGAGGCCAAAGGTTACACCACGGCGGTCATTCTCGGTCACTCGCTGACCACTATGCTGAAGGACAAGGGCTTTCGCGAGGGCAAGGAACTCATCATAACTCCCAACAAGAAAGTCCAGATGAAGCTCTTCCTGGCAGGACGGTGCGATCTAATTACCGGTAATCAATATACCATTTACCAGGCCCTGAAGGCTGAGGGCCATTCGCTCAAGGACGTTGAGCCGGCGGTGTTTATTTCCGCAAACAACTATTACATCGGCGCCAACCCGGGCGTGGACGACCAGGTCATAACCCGGCTGCTGGAGGCCAATAGCAGCGTGCAGCAATCCGGCATCATCGATGATATCATAAAGAAGTACATCGACTGAGGGGGCGGAGGTGATCGCATCAATGTCCGCTCAGGCCCAAAACCGGTGCCGCTCGCACTGCGAATCAGAGAGATGATAGAATCTATCTGGGAGAGAATACACAACCGCATCGCCTACAGGCTGGCGCTGTGGGTCATCGTCTTCAGTATCGCCACCACCCTGCTGACCAGCGGCATCCAGCTGTACCTTGCCTTCAAACAGGATATCAAGGGCATTCACGAGTCTTTGCAGTCGGTCACCGGCATGCAGCTCGACAGCCTCTCCCGCTCGGCCTGGATAATGGATGACAAACAGATCCAGGCGCACCTCAACGGCATTACCCAGGGACGCGATATAATCTATGCCGCCGTCAGCGTCGATGGCCGGCCACAGTGGTTCAGCGGTGCCATTACCACAGACGATACCCTCCGGGCCAGCCACACACTCACCCATGTCCAGCGAAATGTGGTTTTCCAACTCGGCACGCTGGAAATCGTTGCCAGCCTTGACGGGCTCTATGATCGTCTGGGCTCGACGGCCCTGGCCATTCTGATGACCAATGCTCTCAAGACCTTTCTTTTTGCCGGCTGCATCCTGCTTTTTTTCCAGTTTGCGGTAACCCGTCACCTGGAGAAACTGGCCTCCCACGTGGTCAACATGGATTTTCGCCGCAAACTGGAGCCACTCAACCTCAACAGGGACGATCGCGACCGCCGGGGTGAGGGAGATGAATTTACCCGGGTGGTCGATATGCTCAACATACTCCAACGCCGCGGCTTTCATGCCTTTCATGCACTGGAAAAGAGCGAGGAGCGCCTGCGTCTGTTTTTCGATGCCACCGAAGAAGGAATTTTCGGTATAAACTCGGAGGGCATGATAACCTTTGCCAACAGCAGTTGCCTGAAGATGGTCGGCATCCGCGGGGCGCGGGGCATCATCGGCAACAGTGTCACCAGTATCTTCCACTATCAATCGCGCCTGGAAGGCGAGGACCGCCGCGAGGTCTTTCTCCGCTCTATAAAAACCGGCCGTTCGCTGATAAGCGAAGACGGCTTCCTCCAGGTAAAAAACGGACCCGGCTTCTACGCTGCGCTACGCATATACCCCATTCTCTCCGACAATAAGAATACCGGCGCCGTCGTCTTTTTCAACGATGTCACCGAGCAGCGGAAAGTGCTCAAGGAAAAAAATCTGTTGAGTCAGGCGGTGCACCAGTCTCCGCTGCTGGTCATGATTACCGATGAATACGGTATTGTAGAATATGTCAACCCCGGCTTTCAACGGATGACGGGGTACCATTTCAAGGAGGTGGTCGGCAAGAAAACGTATTCCCTCAGTCTCTACCGGAAAAACATTCATCTTTTCAGAGAAATTCGCAACACCCTCAGCCTGGGGGAGAAATGGCAGGGGATTTACAGCCTCAGGGCCAAGGACGGCAGGGAGCGGTCATTCGATGCCATGGTGTCGCCGGTTTTCAGCACCGACGGCAGGATGATCAATCTCATTGCCCTCAGTCTCGACATAACCCAGAAAATCACTCTGCAGAATCAACTGCACCAGGCTCAGAAGATGGAGGCCGTAGGCAGGCTGTCGGCATCCTTTGCCCATGAGTTCGGCAACCCGCTTTTCGGTGTGCGCTCCGTTATCAAGGATATCAGTGAACGCATCCCCATGGAAGAGGGCGACAGGCAGTTGCTCAAGCTTGCCTACTCGGAGTGCGAACGGATGAAAGTTCTCATTCATGACTTTCAACGGCTGCAGAGCGGCAAGTCGGAGGCCAAAGAGAACCACGATATCCATGTAATTCTCGACAATGTCCTGTTCTTCTACAAGAAGCATCTGCAGAACAACAATATCCAATTGCAGAAGTACTATGAGGAAAATATTCCCGAATTCTATATCAACAAGAACCAGATAGCCCAGGTATTTCTCAACCTCTTTATCAACGCTCTCGACTCCATGAGCAGCACCGGCGGCCTGCTCGAGGTATCCACCAGGTTTTTGAACGACGAAATCTATATAGATATACGGGATACCGGTGTCGGCATTTCCCTGGAACACAGGGACTTGATTTTTGAACCTTTTTATACGACCAAACCAGAGGTGCAGGGCACCGGTTTGGGACTGTCGGTCTCCTACGGCATCATCTCCGGACATGGCGGGGATATTACCGTGACGTCGCAGGTCAATGCCGGCACTACCTTCACCGTGCGACTGCCAGTGAAGAAACAGACCGCCAGACTCCAGAATTGAGTATTGGTCGGTGCAGCCGGCCACTTTTCACCTTCCCTTGCCGCCAAACGAAACTGCGGCGATTTTCCGCTCGCAATTCCTGCCGTCTTGTTTAATGTTATGGCCATCATCGGGATACATGTAGCCCGAATGGCTGCAGCGACCCCCCCAGGGATGAATTTATGGTGGCCCGTGAGATATGTACCCCTGGTGCATGAGCACAAAGCTCTGTTTTATAGGTCGTTCCATCGGGCATTGCTTGGTCACGTTTGAAGACTATCCCTATGGATTCCGGCCTTCGCCGGAATGACGGCCAAAATTTGGTAGTTAGAAGAAAGCTGTGTGATCGTTTTTGCAAGAGCATGAGTGCGGCAATCTGTACACTGAGCAACGAATGATTGAGGAGCCTGAAACCTCCGGGTAAGGCGAGTAGAAGAGCGGTATGGGCAAAAACGCGGACAATCTGTTTACTATAGTATCCCCCTACGAGGCTGCCGGAGACCAGCCGGCGGCCATCGATCAGCTTGCCGGGGGACTTCTTGCCGGTGAAGACAGTCAGGTACTGCTCGGCGTTACAGGATCGGGCAAAACCTTCACCATGGCCAAGATCGTCGAAAAGGTGCAGCGACCTGCGCTGATTATCGCCCCCAACAAGACCCTGGCGGCGCAGCTGTTCTCCGAGTTCAAGGAACTCTTTCCGCAAAACGCCGTCGAGTATTTCGTCTCCTATTACGACTATTACCAGCCCGAGGCATATGTTCCCCAGTCCGATACGTACATCGAAAAGGACTCTTCCATAAACGAGGTCATAGATAAACTCCGCCATTCGGCCACCAGGTCGCTTTTGACCCGCCGCGACGTGCTCATCGTCGCCTCGGTTTCCTGCATATACGGCCTTGGTTCGCCCGAGGAATATAAGAACATGCACCTCTTTTTAGAGACGGAGCGGGAATATCCCATGGAGGAGGTCACCAGAAGACTTGTCTATATGCTCTACGAGCGTAACGACACCTCCTTTCACCGCGGCACCTTCCGGGTTCGCGGCGACGTCATCGACATTTATCCGGTGCATGAGGAGGAGCGGGCCGTCCGCGTCGAGTTTTTCGGCGACACCATCGATTCCATCACCATTGTCGATCCGCTCCGCGGCGTGGTATTGGAGAGGCTGGAGGAGTATACGGTCTTTCCCGGCAGCCACTTCGTCACCTCCAGGGACCGCGTCAACCGGGCCATTGAAACCATCAAGGAAGAGCTGAAGCACCGGCTGGAGACCCTGCATGCCGAAAACAGACTGGTGGAGGCCCAGCGGCTCGAGCAGCGCACCATGTTCGATCTGGAGATGATCCAGGAGCTGGGTTACTGCACCGGCATCGAAAACTACAGCAGGCACCTCACCGGCAAACTCCCCGGCTCGCCGCCGCCCAACCTGCTCGATTATTTTCCCGAAGACTACCTGCTGTTTATCGATGAATCGCATATCGGCATTCCTCAGCTCAACGGCATGTACAACGGCGACTATTCGCGCAAAAAGACCCTGGTCGAGTACGGCTTCCGCCTGCCTTCGGCCCTGGATAACCGGCCGCTGCGTTTCGATGAATTTCGCAAAAGGGTCAACCAGGTGGTCTATGTTTCGGCGACCCCGGCCGACTACGAGATCGAACAATCGCAGGGACGGGTGGTCGAGCAGGTGATCCGGCCCACCGGGTTGATGGATCCGCGCATCGAGGTGCGGCCGGCGACGACGCAGGTGGATGATCTTCTGGGAGAAATTCGTCTGCGCGAAGAGAGGGGGGAGGCAGTTCTCGTGACGACCTTGACCAAACGCATGGCCGAGGATCTGACCGATTACTATGAAAAGGTCGGCGTCAGGGTCCGTTACCTGCATTCCGATATCAAGACCCTGGACCGGGTCGAACTGATCCGTGATTTGCGCAATGGCGAATACAACGTGCTCATCGGCATCAACCTGCTCCGTGAAGGCCTCGATATTCCCGAGGTCTCCCTGGTGGCGATACTCGATGCCGACAAGGAGGGTTTTCTGCGTTCGGTCCGCTCCCTGATTCAGACCTGTGGCCGGGCGGCGCGCAATGCCGAGGGCATTGTCATCATGTACGGAGACGAAGTTACCGAGTCCATGCGCCGGACCATAGAGGAGACGGAGCGCAGGCGCATGATCCAGGCCGAGCATAACAGGCTGCACAATATTACGCCTGTTACTATCACCTCCGAGGTCAAGGACACCATCCACAAGTATCTGCATGAATCCGGATATGTCCTTGCCGAAAGCTCCGGGTTGCAGCTCGCCGAGGAACAGCCGGCATTTCAGAGTGTTGACGAGCTCAATAAACATATTGGCGAACTCGAGGAAAAAATGAAACAGGCAGCCAAGGAGCTGGCATTCGAAGAGGCCGCCGAACTGCGCGACCGCATCAAGGCCCTCAGGTATCTGGAGATAGAGCTGCGATGAAGGCTCTCACAAGGCGAATAGGCCTCTTTGTCATTCCGCTGCTGGCAGCATGGCTGGTGCGCGCCTGGTTCGCTACCTGCCGCATACGCGAACATGATGCACAGCATCTTCAGCGACTCCAGGCTACTAGCACTCCCTTCATCGGCACCGCCTGGCATTACTGCGTTCTGGGAATATTTACCATCTGCAGAAAGCTCTCCGGGATATTGATGATAAGTGCCAGCGAAGACGGCGACTATCTTGCTGGAATGGCTGAGCGCCTCGGGTACTCGGTGGTGCGCGGCTCGAGCAACAGAAAAGGTGCGGCCGCAGCCAAGGAACTTATACGGGAACTACGGCGCGGCAAAAACAGCGGCCTGGTGGCCGACGGCAGCCAGGGGCCGGCACAGATCGCCCAGCTCGGCCCTCTGTGGCTGGCCGCTCGCACCGGGGTAACCATTCTGCCCTTTGTCTATTCGGCTTCGTCCTATTTTACTTTCAATACCTGGGACCGCCTGATACTGCCGAAACCCTTCAGTAGAATGGATGTTTTCTACGGCGAGCCGATGACCGTGCCGGCGGATGCGAAAATGGCCGACATGGAGGAATTTCGGCAAACGCTGGAGGATGCTCTCAACACCCTCTATGTCCGGGCCTGGGAGTTCCAGGGAAAAGAGCATCACTGAGATGGTAGGCCACCTTGAAAAATGGCCTTTTCACTCAATCTCTTCGTTGTGTCAGGAAAT